>NZ_AP024897.1:1583815-1900578 GCF_024529975.1 Vibrio quintilis
CGGTGGCCTTGGGTGTGCAATTGTTTTGGAGGCCGCCTATGAATGATGCTGCCGGTGTTCCGCAAAGTGGTTTTGAGCTGACGTATGACGAGGATATTGCCTGGCTGGCCATTGATATCCCCGGAGAGTCAGTCAATATACTGAAAGCCTCCTTTATTGAAGAGCTCAGTACGGTATTCGCCCGGCTGAGATCTCAGCCGCCAGCCAGCGGGCTGGTCATTTACTCGAAGAAGCCGGATAACTTTATTGCCGGGGCGGACATTGGAATGTTCGATCAATTTCATTCCGCACAGGAAGCCCGGCAGCTGGTGCAACAGGGGCAGGAGATTTTTACTCAGCTGGCGGAATTACCGTTTCCTGTGATTGCGGCGATTCATGGCGCCTGCCTGGGTGGCGGGCTTGAACTGGCGCTGGCCTGTGATTTGCGTGTGTGTTCGGATGATCCGAAAACCTGTCTGGGGCTGCCCGAGTTGCAGCTGGGTATATTACCCGGACTGGGCGGCACACAGCGTTTGCCCCGGCTGATTGGTTTGCTGCCGGCACTGGACATGATGCTGACCAGTAAAAAACTCCGCCCGAAAAAAGCACTGAAGCTTCATCTGGTTGATGCCTGTGTTCATCAGGACGGGCTGCTGGATGTAGCCCGGAAAATGGTCCGGGTTCATCAGGCTTTCAGCTTCCGGAAAAAATCACTGTTGCAACGCTTGTCTGAATTCAGGCCGGTTCGTCATTTGATCATCCGGCAGGCGCTGGCAAAAGCACAGGCGAAAGCCCGTCATCATTACCCGGCTGTGGACGCGGTGCTGGATGTGATTCAGCTGGGACTGGATGAAGGAATGATACCGGGACAGCTGCAGGAAGCTCAGTGGTTCGGACAACTGGTGTTTTCTCCGCAATCCTGCGCACTGCGCGCCGTTTTCTTTGGAACGAACCGGCTGAAACGTGAACTGAAGCCGGAGAAAGTGGTGCCCGGCAGCTTGCGGGTTGCCATTCTGGGAGGCGGACTGATGGGCGCGGGTATTGGTTGTGTGACGGTGGAGAAAGCCAGACAACAGGTCCGGGTCAAAGACATCAGTCATCAGGGCGTGTTACATGCATTTCGCTATATTGACCAGGTGCTGCGAAAAAAACTGCGGCGGCGAATCATCTCACCCGCTGAATTGCGGGCAACGATGGCCCGTCTGTCAGGCAGCATCGATTATTCAGGACTGGAAAAGACGGATATTGTGATTGAAGCCGTTTTTGAAGATTTATCCCTGAAACAGGAGAGCGTGCAACAGACCGAAGTAAGTACTAATCCTGAGACGGTTTTTGCGACCAATACCTCTTCGTTGCCGATTCATCAGATTGCGCAGGCTGCTGAGCGTCCGGAAAATGTCGTCGGGCTTCATTACTTTAGTCCGGTAGAAAAAATGCCGCTGGTGGAAATTATTCCTCATGCACGAACTTCAGCACAAACACTTTCCCGGGTGATTTCTCTGGCTTATGCGCAGGGCAAAACCCCGATTGTGGTTAAAGATAGCGCCGGGTTTTATGTGAACCGTATTTTAGCGCGCTATATCAATGGTGCTTTACAGTGCCTGGCCGAAGGTGTGCCGGTGGAAACCATCGATCAGGCGCTGGTGGAATTTGGCTTTCCCGTCGGGCCGATGACATTACTGGACGAGGTTGGTTTTGATGTGGCGATGAAAATTTCACCGGTACTGATTCAGGAACTGGGTGATCGCTTCACCAGTCCGGATTTTCTTAGTCGTCTGACCGGCCATCAGCGGAAAGGCCGGAAATCAGGTCAGGGGTTTTACCGCTATAACCGGCGGGGAAAACAACCGGACCCAACAATTTACCCGTTACTGAATATCGGCCAGTCATCACACCGGCTGGAACCGGATGAGATTGTGATGCGTTGCCTGCTGCCAATGTTGAGCGAAGCGGTGCAGTGTCTGGAAGAATCGGTGATTCGCTCTGCCGGAGATGGTGATATTGGTGCCATCTTCGGTATTGGTTTTCCGCCTTTTCTTGGCGGACCTTTCCGCTATATAGATGATATTGGTGCGGAGAAAATTGCTGTGCAAATGGAACGGTTATCGGTGAATGATCTCCACCAGACCAGCCAGCGGTTGAAAGCAATGGCACAGGCCGGCGAGCGTTTCGACAAGAATTTTGAGTAGTGTCCGGGGTTGGGAATGTCATTTTCCTGAGGTATGCTGCCTTCCTGAAGAAAAAATCCGGAGGTCATTCGTCCGGAAAAATAAAACATCAGTCAGGCTGTCATTCGTCAGATGTTGTGATGAATTTCAGCGGCTAAGTCAGTTTATCTTAAGAAAGGAGAGATTCATGGACGCTTTAGAGCTATTGTTAAATCGTCGTTCCGTCGCAAAACTTGAGGCACCGGCACCGGAAGGTAAAGCACTGGAAAATATTATTCAGGCCGGATTAAGGGCGCCGGACCATGGCGGATTAACCCCATGGCGGTTTGTGATTGCACAGGGCGAAGGACTGAAAAAATTATCAGACATCCTGCTGAAGGCTGTTTTGGCAGAAAATGGGGATGAGGCGACCTGCGATAAGGTGAAAAATGCGCCTTTTCGCGCGCCGATGGTGATTACCGTGATTGCGAAAATAACGCCTCATGAGAAAGTTCCGGCATTCGAACAGCATCTGTCCGCCGGATGCGCGGTGCAGGCGATGCAGATGGCGGCGGTCGCTCAGGGATTTCAGGGAATTTGGCGATCAGGGCAGTGGATGTTCCATTCCGAAGTTCGTCAGGCGTTTGATGTGCAGGGCGAAGATGAAATTGTCGGGTTTCTTTATCTGGGAACTCAAACAACAGAGCCGGTGAAAGCACCCCGGCGGGAACTTTCACAGTTTGTTGAATATTTATAATTTGATAAAACTAACAATATTTTTTTGCTATGATTCGGGCTGGTAACCCATCACAAAGTCGATAAACAGCCGTACTTTTTCCGGCAGGTGATCTTTGTGGTTGTACAGCATGTAGATGTCGCGGGAGTTAGCACTCCAGTCGTCGAGGACGCGAATCAGTGTTTTGTTCGTCAGATGTTCTTTTAACATGACATCCGGCATCAGCGTGATTCCCAGCCCTTCTGAACAGGCCATACGGACAACATCCAGTGCGTTGGCCTGAAAGCGGCCTTTATCGTTATTGACAATGGTTTCGCCGTCAGTGTGTGTCAGTTGCCATTTGATCAGCGGAAGACCTTTGAGCAGTGAATGATTGGCAAGGTCTTCAGCGTGGACTGGTGCCGGATGTTTCGCCAGATAATCGGGGCTGGCGACCAGAATGTCTTTCACTTCGCTGATCTTACGGGCGATCAGGGATGAATCCCGCTGAGGTCCGACCCGGAAGATAACGTCCCATTCTGTTGGGTCGAGCTGGTCTGCCTGATTGCTGGTAGTCAGCTCAATATTGATGTCCGGATAATGGCGCATAAAGGTGGTGAACATCGGCATGATCATGCGTTTGGTCAGGTTGGATGGGGCAGAAATCCGGATTCTGCCGGAAGCGCCTCTGCATTCATCACTGATCTCTTCAGCTGTGATGGAAAGACGTTGCAGTAGCGGGGAACACTCTTTAAAAAAACGCTCGCCAGCTTCGGTCAGAGACAGCTTTCGCGCGTGACGGTTAAGAAGTCGCAGATTGAGGGAATCCTCAAGTGCCTGAATCCGTCGGGTAATTGTGGCAACAGGAATCATCGTTTTTCTTGATGTTGCAGTATAACTGCCATTCTCGACGACCAGGCGGAAGAGATTTAAATCATCTAGCTTCATGGTTTTTAATACATCTGTTATTTATTTAACCAGTTTCATTTTATATACGTAACTGAATTGTCAGAGTTTGAGGTATATCAACATCTATAACGAAAACTCATTTTTCATTCTTAATCATAGATATTTTTACCGTTTCCTAAAGCATTATGCAACTATGAAAATATCTGTCACAATTTCTGAACTATTGGTCTGGTAAATGTCTAATACCAGATGAATCCATTAACACAATGATAAAAAAGGAAAAAAAAGCTGATATGCAGGCTGATGTTTGTATAAATCAATCGAAACAGCTACCTTTACTAGATAACATTAAAAGTGTCATTAATGCAATAAGGCATGTTGACCGTGGTGTGACATCGATATTTTTCCCGGCGCATTATTTTGTTTATGTGAGGCTGTAAACATGCTTAAAACCGACCAGTCCAATAAGGGGCAGTCTGCTGCTCAACCGTTGTTAAACGGGAAGCTGATCCTCGTCGTGGATGATGATCCGGTTTTTCGCCGGTTGACTGGCGGATATCTTATTTCTCAGGGATGCACGGTATATGAAGCCGCAAATGGTGTTGAGGGATTGCAGTCACTGAAGTATGAAGTACCTGATCTGGTGATTTGCGATATTAATATGCCGGTTTTGAATGGTCTGGAGTTCGTTGAGGAAGTTTGTCAGGCCTATCCATCGCTGCCGATGATTGTTATTTCTGCGACTGAAGATATTTCTGATGTCGCGAAAGTTTTAAAATTTGGTATCAAAGACTTTTTACCGAAGCCGATTGAAAATTACGCCTATCTGGGAGAGGCTCTGGTCAATACGCTTGACGATTCCGCAAATCATATCGCCGATCAGCGGGATTTTGCCAGTCAGTGGTTCAGGGTTGATGGTGGCGGTGAAATTCCTGAAGAAGAACAGGAACTACACTGGCACCTGGAATATTTACAGCAAAATCCCGGCGCTGCGAGAGATTTACTATTGGCGCTGATGCCGGAAAATGATTCCTCGCAGGGGGTCTGGCGATGCAGTTACCGTTTACTCCAGTCAGCGGATGCACTGCCGCTGGTTTTTGATTATATCTGGTCGATGAATGGCCAGTATGCGTTCTACATTGTTGATTCGAATTCTCAAACCTGTTGCGATGGTATTGCAACCAGCCTGCTGGTGCGGGCACTGTTTCATGATTATTTACGCAACCAGAAATCGTTAAGTGCTGATTTAAAAGATCTGGCTGATATTCTGGAGAAGGGTATCAGCTGTACCCGGACAGCCTGTCCGATCTCTGCTATTTTCGGGATTGCCAATGTTGTTGACGGCACCCTGTCGATTCTCCCGGCTGGCATGGACTGCCACTGGAGTAACGGGCACTGTTCGCAGCATATTACCGGTGGTGTGCAACTGGGTCACAATTGCCGGAAAAATTTTATTACGCAGGATTTGCCGCTGGGTGATCTGACACAACTATCGGCCAGCAGCCTGGGCGTCAGTTCATTTTCACTGAATATTTCCCGGCGTCAACGGCCGGATATTTAATATCCGCTTCCACTGAGAAAACTCCGGAACAGAGGAATCCACATGATGAAACATTGGTTTCTGACCGGCGCAGGAATGTTGTCACTGGCACTGGGTGCTTTGGGTATTTTTCTGCCACTGTTACCGACAACGCCTTTTATTCTGTTAGCCAGTGCCTGTTTTATGCGCAGTAGCCCGCGGTTTCACAACTGGCTGCTTAGTCATGCTGTTTTCGGGCCGATGATTGAAAACTGGCAGACGCGGCGGGCAATTTCACCAGAAGTCCGGCGGCGCGGCTCATTTCTGATGGTGATCACATTCACATTTTCAATCTGGATGGCACCATCCACGATATTAAAAATTATCTTATTTTTGTTCTTTATCATTGCATTAACGCTTTTTCGCCGCCTTCCTGTGTTCGACCCGGTTGCGCATCGCGAAGAAAATCACTAGCATTAGCGGGAAGTGTGCCCACTCTTCATTTTAAGAGTGGGTTTTTATTTTGTGGCAGATTGATTTTAAATGAGCTGCCCATATAACATTTGAACGGCGCTTTGTCTGCTGGCAGACAACTGCCTGATTCAAACCGAAATATAAAGTTATTTACGATGACAACTGAAACAATTTCACTGATTAAATCCAGTATTAAAAGTATCCCCGATTATCCGAAACCAGGCATTCTGTTCCGGGATGTCACCAGCCTGCTGGAAGACGCCAGAGCTTATCACGCAACCATTCAGCTGATGTTTGAACATTACAAAAACATGGGCTTTACCAAAGTCGTCGGGACTGAAGCGCGTGGGTTCCTGTTTGGTGCGCCTTTGGCAATAGAGCTGGGAATCGGCTTTGTTCCTGTTCGTAAGCCAGGCAAGTTACCCCGTCCGACGATTGCTGAGTCTTATGAACTGGAATATGGCGTGGATACACTGGAAATTCACTCAGATGCGATCGTTGCCGGTGACAAAGTGCTGGTTGTTGATGATTTGCTGGCAACCGGCGGTACGATTGAAGCGACGACTAAGTTAATTCGTCAGCTGGGTGGTATTGTTGAACATGCAACTTTTGTAATTAATCTGCCAGAGATTGGCGGAGAAAAGCGTCTGGTAGAGCAAGGCTTAAAAATTTATAGTATCTGTGATTTTGATGGCCACTAAACGGAACCTTTCATGAGTTATCTGGCATTAGCAAGGAAGTGGCGGCCCGGACAGTTTTCTGAAGTTGTCGGGCAGTCCCATGTGTTGACCGCGCTGGAAAATGCGTTGTCACAAAACCGGCTACACCATGCTTATTTGTTCAGCGGCACCCGCGGGGTGGGGAAAACCACCATAGGCCGGTTGTTTGCCAAAGGGCTGAACTGTGAAAAAGGCATTACCGCTCAGCCTTGCGGTCAATGCGCTGCCTGTCAGGAAATTGCGCAGGGGCGCTTTATCGATCTGCTGGAGATTGATGCGGCTTCTCGTACCCGGGTTGAAGATACCCGGGAACTGCTGGATAACGTTCAGTACAAACCGGCCCGCGGGCGCTTTAAAGTGTACCTGATTGATGAAGTACACATGCTGTCGCGTCACAGTTTTAATGCGTTGCTGAAAACGCTTGAAGAGCCGCCGGAATATGTGAAATTCCTGCTGGCGACGACCGACCCGCAAAAACTGCCGGTGACCATTTTATCCCGCTGTCTGCAGTTTCATCTTAAGCCGATCAGCGTTGAACATATCGAGCATCAGCTTGAACATATTCTGCAGGCAGAAGCGATTGAGCAGCATCCGCGGGCGCTTGGTCTGATTGCTCACGCTGCTGATGGCAGTATGCGTGATGCACTGAGCCTGACCGATCAGGCGATTGCTCTGGGCAATGGCAAAGTGGATGCGGAAATTGTGGCCGGTATGCTGGGCACGATTGATACCGATCAGGCGCTGCATCTGATTCAGGCGCTCAGTCATAAAGAAGTGCAGCAGGTGATGGCTTGTGTCAGCTCGCTGGCTGCGAATGGTGTGGCATGGGATGTTTTGCTTCAGTCGCTGGCTTCACAGTTACACCGGATTGCAATGTATCAGATGTTACCTGCATCGCTGGACAAATCCCTGCCGGATGCCGGGAAAATTCAACAGCTGGCTCAGGTGCTGACGCCTGAAGATGTCCAGCTGTTTTATCAGATTGCCCTGAAAGGCCGCGAAGATCTGCCCTTATCACCGACGCCACGTACCGGGCTGGAGATGATTTTGCTGCGGATGATTGCATTCCGTCCGGTGGATGTCTCTCCGCTTCATTCCATCAGTACAGAAGTACACCAGACCCCGGCTCCGGCTCAAATCAGCACTCAGCCGACAGCTTCACCGACTGCCAGCGGGCAATCAGTGAACAGTCAGTCTTTGAGCGGACAATCTGCAGACAGGCAATCAGTCAGCGAATCTCCGGTCAGCCCGGGAAGCGCTCCGGGTGAAAACCCCGCGATAGTTGCCGAAGCTGCATCTGTACCTTCTTCTTCTGAACCTGAACCTGCTGCTCTGCCGGAAATGTCAGCCGGGCCTGTCTCTGAACCGCCGACATCTGAAGCGATGGACACACCGGTGAACTGGCCGGAGTCGCTGGAACCTGCGGCGGATTATACCCCTGAACTGTACGATGAATATCAGCATGCTTCGGCTGTTGACGGGCAGATGGCACCGGGTCAAACCAGTCAACCGCAGGCGCCTGCTTCACAGCCAGCGCCGCAACCGGCTGAGCCTGAGGAGCCGGCATCGCCGCGCAGTCCGTTACTCGGGTTACGGCATCAGCTGCGCTCTCAGCGGCTGGCAGGCAAAGATGCCGGGAAAGACAAGCCAAAAAAGCTTAAAGCGACATCATCAGCGCCGCACCAGAAACCGGCGCCTGAGTCGATTATTGACCGGCTCAACCAGAAACAGGCTGATTATCAGCCGGTGATGTCGCCAGAGACGGACACTGAAGCTGCTCCGGCACCGGATGAGCCATACCAGTGGCGTCCGATGAATGCACCGGACCCGGCGGCGGAAGAAAAACACCTGACACCCGCGGAGCTGAAAAAATCACTGGAACATGAAAAAACGCCAGAGATGGCAGCAAAACTGGTGCAGGAAGTGATTGAAGAAGATGCGTGGGCTGCGACGATCAGCCAGCTTTCTATTCCAAAAATGGTTGAACAGCTGGCGTTAAATTCTTCTTATCAGTTGCAGGGGAATGTTGTGCAACTGACCCTGCGGGGGAATCAGGCCCACTTGAATACTGAAAAAGCACAGGCTACGCTCAATGAAGCGTTGAACCATCTGACAGGAGCATCCCGTGAGCTGGTGGTCAGGACCGGTGATGAAGGTGTCACGCCTCTTGAAAGGCGGGAAGCCTGTTATCAGAAGAAACTGAGTCAGGCGCTGGCGAGTTTGAATGCCGATCCGAATATTCGCTGGATTGAGGAACGCTTTCAGGCTCAGCTCGATAAATCGACGGTTCGTCCGGTCTGAGTCAAAGAATCGGAATCCGGGGGTTGAATCACAGGTGAATCATCCCCACAGTATGTGAAACATATCAATTGTGAGAAATAAACATGTTTGGTGGTAAAGGTGGAATGGGCAATCTGATGAAGCAGGCCCAGCAGATGCAAGAGCGGATGCAAAAGCTTCAGGAAGAAATTGCGACAATGGAAATCACGGGTGAAGCAGGTGCTGGTCTGGTGAAAGTGACCATCACAGGCAGCCATAGTGTGCGTCGTGTGGAAATCGACGACAGCCTGATGGAAGACGACAAAGAGATGCTTGAAGATCTGATTGCGGCTGCATTCAATGATGCGGCACGCCGGGTTGAAGAAACACAGCAGGAAAAAATGTCTGCGCTGACTGGTGGCATGCAGTTACCACCAGGCATGAAAATGCCATTTTAATTCAGCAGATAACTGATGCGAACCAGTCCGTTACTTGAACAGCTGATTGAAACGTTACGTTGTCTGCCGGGGGTGGGTCCGAAGTCTGCTCAGCGGATGGCATTTCATCTGTTGCAGCGGGATAGGCAGGGTGGCCTGAAACTGGCAGATGCCCTCAACCAGGCGATGACTGAAATTGGTCATTGTCAGGAGTGCCGGACCTTTACCGAAGATGATGTCTGCCATATCTGTAAAAACCCCAAGCGTCGTGAAAATGGCCAGCTGTGTGTGGTGGAAAGCCCCGCCGATATTGCCGCTGTGGAAGCAACCGGGATGTTCTCCGGCCGTTATTTTGTGCTGATGGGACACTTATCCCCGCTCGATGGTATCGGTCCCGGAGATATTGGCCTGGACATTTTTGACTATCGGCTGCAGCAGGGCGATATCAAAGAGGTGATTCTGGCAACCAACCCGACCGTTGAAGGGGAAGCGACCGCGCATTATATTGCCGATTTATGTCAGGCACATCAGGTCACTGCAAGCCGGATCGCTCATGGTGTTCCGGTGGGTGGAGAACTGGAACTGGTCGACGGAACCACATTATCTCACTCGTTGCTGGGACGTCAGCGCATCACTTCCTGACCGGATAACAGCTGAATCAGATAAAGAAGCGGTGACGCTTCTTTATTTTTATGTTTTCCGGATTTGTGGGCTTTCCTTTGTTTTTTTCTTCTTCTTGCCCGGTCTTTTTTATCCGGATTTAACCGGAATTATTCTTTGTATGTCACTGTTTTAATCAGCAGTGTGCAGTCTGTCTTGGCGTTGTTTCACTTTATGCCATATCATAAATACCTATAAATAAGCGATTTACTGCAGGTTTATGACTGAACATACGGATTCATTATCCCTGACTATTCGTTATGATCCCCATTCACCGGCATCGATTGAAGCCGGGCTGGCTGCGTACCGCCATTATTTACCTCTTAAACCAGCTTTCGAACAGGGCCTTTGCCAGATTCAGTTTGAAGTGATTTCCGGGTCAGATGATACCATAGGTTTGCTGTCGCGCAGTCTGTCTGGACAGGCAGTATTTGATTACTGGCGTCTCTCTTCTGCTTATTCCCGTCATCCGGATTTTCGCCCGGAAAGCTTACTTTCTGACACCGGGCTGGTGGCTGAAACCGTTTTTTTCCTGCGGGCCTGTCAGTTTCCTGAACTGCAGCAGGCGCTTTATGAAACGGCTCAGGTGATTTGTCAGGTGTCGCGTCAAATCAATGACCCGACCCGGATGCGGGTATCCGGCAGCGAAGTTGCCGGCGGGATGCCATTGTTTATGATTGGCCTGTGCTACCCGCAATATGCGTATCTGCTGGGCAGTTTTATTGTGCCTTACTGGGATAGTGAGCACTTATCCTGCGGGGAAGAGCTGCCTGCTTTACTGGTGAGTTATCTGGGCTATTCGCGGGAGACTCTCAAAGTCTTCTGTTATTGTGATAACCCGCATGCCAGAGCCCGGATGTTCAGCCCGGACAGTTTTACACAATATTATCAGCGCGTGGAACATCAGCGCACAGAACATCAGGATCAACTGGAGCAACACATCTCATTGCTGAATATTTTTCGCGCCCGGCCGGAAGAGTTTGCCGCGTTGAAAACAATGCTGGCCCGGCGTTTTGCTGAGCAGCCTTATTTGCAGGATGATGATCCCCGTTATTACCTCGATAATCCGCTGGAAAGCTTTTTACTCACCGTGTTGTATCCGCATCAGAATGACCACGATTATCTGCCGGAAGAACAGCCGGAGCAAACGCTGGATGCCATTCTGATTGACGCTCCGGCAAGAGAACTTGCGGCTGCACTGAAAGCGGAGATTGAACAATCGCTGGCGCATCCCATTGACAGGGCCGGTTCGCCTTCCGGAGATATCTATCATACGGATCATTATATTTGTGGCACGGGTATTTCACACTGGCGGGCATTTATTACCGGCGCTTTTGAGCAGGGCGGGCAGATTTGGGCTTATATTGAAAACGGCCTGTATCCTGATGTACCGGCATGTGTGACGGCTTTCGATATCCGGGATGTGGTCGATCAGAGACATTTCACCCTGCTGGATTCAATCCGGCAGAGCCTTGGTCCGTATGATTCCCTGAACAGTGAGATTGTCCCGGTTTTACAGGGATTGCTGGATGACTGGAGCGGGGATGTGCTGGCTGAAGAGGAACGGGAACAGAACCTGCAAAAACTACTGCGGCTACTGGATGTCATTCACCGCTGGAATCAGTTACAGCCTTTTCCGGTAGAGTTAAAGTTTCTGATAGTCGATGATTATCAGGCAATCTCTGAGCCTGAGTTTTTACTGCGTTATCATGGTGACTGGGTGCATCTTTTTACCCGTCTGGTGAAAGATATTGGTGACTATCGCGGGATTATTGAGTCAGCGCATTTCAGCCGGTGTTATGCACTGCTGTGTGCCAGCCGGGATGAAGCTGGTGAAGTGATTCGATCACTGGTTGCTGATGAATCGATCCCCAGAGTGACGATTGCAGCACTGCTGGCAGGTGTGGTGTATCACGACCGGAATCGTGTGTGTGAAGATGCAATCACTGCATTTGCCCTCGGTTTTCTCAACCAGTTTTTACCCGGCCTGATTCTGGAACAGCTGGCGGCCTACAGTGCTTTCCCGTTCCCGGCTGATGCTGCGGGAAGCGATTCTCAGATGTTACGCGATTATCATTACCTTGAAGCTTATCTGGCAGGTGAGCATGAAGCGCGGGATGATGTCATTGACCGGATGAACTGCTGGCTCAGCCGGGAGCAGCGGGCTTATTCTGTCTCTGACACCCAGGTGTATTATCAGTTTTTGAATGATTTTGAAGAAGACAGCCAAAAGCTGCTGGTCAGTGCGCTGGTGGTGGGAGAATGCCATGAATCACCGGTTTGTGGCTGGTGCAGCCGGTTTTTGGGTTTATGGCTGGATATGGCACCGGGAAAAGTCTGCCGGATGCTGGGGCATTTCTGGCTGGATAAACGCCAGCCGGTTGAAAGCAGAATTGCCGGTATTGAATTGTTAACAGCGATGCTGGTTCCTCATGGTTTGAAGCAGGTGGCAGCAACGGCCTATCTGCTTGAATCGGTGATCGATGCGCTGGAGCAGACGGATGATATCCCACAGGTACTGGCGCCATTTTTTGAACGCTACCTGAATGAAAGGGTGAATGAAAAGGTGAATGAGCAGGTAAAAGGGCAGGCGGTTGATTTGTCTGCCGGCATAGAACCGGCACTGAAACTGATTAAGCCACTGCGTGAGCAGATCTTTTATATTGCCATGCAGTCGGCCCATCCCGATTTAAAGATTTGTTATTTTGATCAGGCGCTGCTGCAACTGCTGAGTCGTTGCCTGTATCAGCAGATGATGGCGCAGGTCCCGGACGGAGCTTCCATGCCGGAGAAAGCGCACATCGATTTGGAACACTTTATCCGCCTGCTGGAGCTGCCGGTGTTACTGTCTCCCCGGCAGACCGATGAACTCTTGCACATTTGTGATCGTTATCAGCTGACGGATTTTGAAACCCCATACGGGCAAACTGTCCTGGGCGAACTGCTTTGGTACGCATCACCGATGCTGCGGGCAAATGTACTGAACCTGCTGGCAGCCCGGCCATCTCTGGGGTTGGATCATTGCTACAATGACACGCTGATGACACCGGAGGCATTTTGTCGCATGCTGCCGGATCATGATATCCGGCAGGCTGATTTGCTGTCCCTGATCTTAGATGCCCAGTGGCACGCCTGCCTGCCGTGGTTCGCAGCGACCTATGATATTCATCCTCTGATGGAAACCCAACCACTGGAACAACAGCTGGAAATTCTCCGGACACTGGCCGCAGAAGCCCGGCAGCGTGATTTTGTGGATGGTTATCCGGATGAATTGCCGGGGAAAATTAAACGCACTCAGGATGATGCCGGATAAGCGGACCCGTCTGGCCGGGTGCACGCCTCAGTCATTTGCTGCCTGACGAAGTGTGTTGAGGTCATTGCTCACAATCGCTGGCAGATTCGAGGTGATTTTTTCAGCCGGCCAGTCCCACCAGGCGATATCCAGCAACGCCCCGATCTCTTCTTTTTCAAACCGGTAGCGAATCATCGTCGCCGGGTTTCCGCCAACCACACAGTAAGGTGGAACGTCATGCGTCACAACCGATTTACTGGCGACAATTGCACCATGCCCGATTTGGATACCGGGCATCACGGTTACGTCATAACCCAGCCACACATCATTACCAATCACGGTATCCCCTTTATAAGGCAGTGTACCGGCTTCTGGTGCTGCTTTTTCCCATCCCTGACCGAATATATAAAAAGGATAGGTGGAGAATCCGGCGGTACTATGATTCGCGCCATTCATAATAAAAGTGATATTTCTCGCTATCGCACAAAATTTTCCGATAATCAGTCGATCGCCGATAAACGGAAAATGATACAGGACGCGGGATTCAAAGCGCTCCGGGCCACCCGGATCGTCATAATAGGTATAATCACCGACCTGAATATTCGGGCTGGTGATAAAGTTTTTAAGAAAACCGACCTGCGGAAAGCCTTTCAGCGGTTCCCTGTCATTTGGGTTCGGGCCGTTCAATGTTTGCCTCCGGAAGCGTTGTTGACTGGATGAAATAGATGTATGCAGGATCATCACCCCGGCTTGTTATTATGAATCTGATGGTGAGGATAGTTCAACCGGGTCATGTCTGAATTCTGTCATGTCGGTTATGGTGAATTGTTGAATATTTTGGGTTTCTCAGTGTTTGTCAGGTCTGTTTGTTGTTCAGCATGTGCTTATGGTTATATGGTGAGCGAATATCGTACAAGACCAGAGTGGTTTGAAGATGCCTTGGATAAAATAAGGTATTAAAAGAGCACTAACCCGGGAAGAACGAGATTGGTTTGATACTATTGATTGGTAAGATGATGATTGATTCGAAAACAGGTGAGCGAATTGTTGTATTAATAAACGATGAGTCAGGCCCATACATCAGAGTGTCCACCTGGATCGATGCTGATGAATTGGAAGATTTATTGTCTGGGAAATATGATGTTCTCTATGAGATGAAAACTCCGGAAGAATTTAAAGCTGATGGAGGAAAAGAGTATTACTTTGGTAATGCTGCTGATCCCGATAAGCTTCAAAAAATTCTTGATGATATTCATTTGTAATAAAGCCCCGGCAAGCCTGAAAATCCATGACCGCGGTAAGAGCCGCATTTCAAAATTTATATTTGTGATGAGAATAGTGTTCGGCACAAACCAGCCATGTTCATTGATGATTAATTTAAGGACCACTGGTAATGACAGTTGATGAAATAGTTAATTATATAATGTCAGGTTCTCGCTCCCTAATCTGTATCACTAGGGAAAAGCTGGAAAGGCTGGACCTGTTTGTACTGTCTTTATACATTATGGGTAAGCCTGGCGCTTATGTTCTTAGTGTGGAAATTGATCCTATTGATATGGTCGATGATGGTGAAGGTTGGATATGGCAATCCAAACCTATGGATATGACGAAACTTATAAACGTTCTGGAGGAGCACCTCGATTCGCCCCTTGAAGATTGGGAAAATGTAACTAAATCAGGTCACCTCTCGTTGTGTGAGGAAGAGATAGATAACGACTTGTACCAAGAGCAAGAAGTTATTTTTAAGAATGATTTGAGGTTTGGTGAAGTTTTGCTCCCGGCGGGCATTATTTGGGTAAAACGAGCTGATTAAATGTTCCAAAGGGACTGAGTATAGTGGTACATTAAATTCGTAATCATTTAAGCCCGCACTCGCGGGCTTTTTACACAGGGCCCGTCTGTCCCAACTCTCCACCAATCACCTCATAACCATCATTATCGATCGAACCAAGCCAACATTTTCTTCTGAGATTTTGCAAATATAGGTTGCTTTGTGGGTTTATGATCAGGATCTTGGGCGGTTTATCAGTGCGGATCCGGACATACAGGCCCCGTTTGTGACAAACAGCTTTAACCGGTATGCGTATGTGTGGAATAATCCGCTGAAGTATACTGATCCGACGGGGTTCTGGACTGCGGAAGAGACTGATGTGACAACTGGTGAGGCAAACCAGTTTGAGGTCAATGATGATTTTGCATCGCCGCAAACTGTCGGAGATGATAACTCATCACACCATAGTCATAGTAATGATAACGACAGCCATTCTGGTGATTCTCATGATAAGTCTCCCTCATCAGGTAGCTTCGGAGAGGGTATTTTCTCTCGTATTCAGCAGTGGGGCGATGAGTTTGACGAAACAATAAAAGGCTGGTCTAACTATATACCAGTCAGTGTTAAAGCTGGCATGACCATTGCTGGTGGATTTTACCATAGTGGTGGCGGGCATATCAGTGAATCCTTGAGTGCTCAGCACCTTGAAGTAAACCAGGATATCGTCGATGTGGCTTATGCTGCAGCATCGGGTGTGGCGGCTGTTGCGCGTAGTAAGTCGTTTAAGGGGGTTAAGCCTTAGGTTGTAAATGGGTTAGAGAGCAGAGGTATACGCCCACAACCCGGAACAAGAGTTAAACCTGAGGGTATTCCAGATAACTGGCGTGTTCGTCCATCAAAATCTAAAGGTGGAGTTAAATACTCAGATCCAAAAAACCTTCGCAAAAACGTAAGAGTAGAGCAAGATGTTACTGATCATCCTCATGCCAACTCCAGAGTGCCGCATGTTAGGGATATGAGAAATGGCAGATATGTCGATAAAAATGGAAATCCTGTTCAAGGCGGAAGAAAAGATCCTGCTGGACATATACCTTTAGATGAATATCGTTATACACCATAATTGAGGTTGTCTATGAGTACTATAAATGTTGATAAACCACTCATTATTGAGTGCTTAAAAGAGTTAAGTGACATTGACTACCAGCAACGAGTATGGATTGTGGGTTCTACTGATGAGGTTTCTGGTTTCAACGATGTTGTTGCTGCCCTTTTTGATGATTCGCTCTTGGAGGACGCACTATTAAAGAACAAAGTTACATTTACGATGGAAGCTGATAATAAGCTTCGTTTACTAGGGGAACTGATAGCATTCCTGCCAGATAATATAACCACTAATGTTTTGGTATCACAACCAAAATGGAAAGATATCGTCAAATTGTCTGGAGATGTATACCACTTGATTAAGTAGTTGTTACAAAGAGTGGAGGGAAGCGAATAAAAAATAGAATTCCAGATAAAGGTGAGCCAGGTAACGTTGCTGAGAATCCCGCAGGTACTACGCGTAAAAGGTATGGCTCTGATGGCAATGTTTAAAATGAATGGAACAAAGGGCATTGGCCAGACGCTCCCAAAAATGAACAGAGTGATCATATTCACGATTATAAACCTAATCCACGAAATCCATCTGGACTTGGTGAGAGAATGTCTGGTCGGGAGCCTGGACCAAGAGACTTACATGATATGGATCTCTTATAGGTGGAATACTAAGTGCAATTAATTTGTAGCAATGAAAAATGAATAGCCTACTTTGTAGGCAGCAATAGCTTGCTTGATTGATGGGGAAATTGAAAAATAGAAATATTTGATGTTGGTTCATCTGTATGTATAAATATCAATTTTAATATGAGGCCGTCTTCGGTTTATCAAAAAGTTCAATTTAAGTTTGTTGGATGTATACCCAAACAACCCTGCATCTTCAGGTTGCTTGGGTATATACATACGGACAATCAATAGTTGGAAAGATAACGAAGGAAACTTATGAGGTTACAACCCACTATAAGAACAATATAGATGTAAATATGGACGGAGAAATTGATGCATCAGATCAGTTAAGCTCGTCAACAAAAACAGATATCAGATACCAAGATGAAATAGTCGATGTACACGATACATGGAAGGAAACAGTTTATGAAGATACACATGTTAGTTTTTCGGCGCCTGGTTATTAACCTCGCATTAGTCTTATTATGTCGAGTTTCTTATGCAAATGATGCTTGTAGTGTAATCGGCAAATATGTAAATGTTGGAGTTGAACAGTCTGAAATTTCTGAAAAAATATTTGGTATAGAAAGAGAAATGAGTGAGTTGCGATATGTAGCGGAAATTGAAAATTCAATTGGAAATGATCATTATGAATACCATGACTATGAGAAATTTATTAAATGTATTGATGGTTATGATTCAAGGTTTATAAAAAGGAACTCCACTTATTTTAAACTATCATTAATATCAGTATTGAAGAATAAAATGCCTGTTTCTGAAGAAAAGAGAATTATGAAATATGTAATTAAAGAGTTACATTCAGACGATAATTTGATTTTGGGACAAGCCGTGCGTGCAACGGTACCTTTTAATAATGATATGTTTATCCCTTATCTTAAGGATATTATTATTAATAATAAAAATAATAGAGGACTTCAGAAGCTTACGATAGATATGTTATCGTATATAAGTGGAAGTAAAACCCGGGAAGCTTTTAATGAAATTAAAAATGAGATATCTGATCCTAAATTGATCAATTTAATTGATAACAGGTTAAATAAATTCAATGATATGTATCATTGAAGATGATTGCTCGGTCCCAGTTAAGATGAAAAAATTATATTTTATATTATTACATTTATTAGCAATTTTTGGTTTTATATCATTCATGTTGAGTGTTGCAAATAGCTTAAACTTGTCTGAATGCCACTCTGTTTTTGGGCAGGTAATATATTCTCTAGATTCTTCAAAAAGTGCTTATGCCAGGTTTCAATCATGTAAAAAAGAGCCATCAGTGATGGAAGTGTGGATGCGTATTTAATCAGATGGGAGTGAAGTGTTAGTTTTTAGTGCTAAATATTCTTCTACAAAAAAGTTGGATCTTCAATGGGATAATTCTGGAAACTTAACCATAATTTATCCATCTTCCATTTCTCCTGGTACTCATTTGAGACGATATAATGGAACAGAGATTTATTATAAAAAATATTAAAAGTCTACTCTTAAGCTACCGTCTTGGGATGTGAATTTGGATACTAATAAATTGTTTAGTAAAACTAGTGATTTTATTAATTTGAGGTCAGGTCTATTCGTGAAATTGCGCAGGCAAACCAGCAGGACACGAAGGCAGAAGATGAATAAAAGAGACTTGGTATAAGTCTTAATCCAAAGCCCGCACTCGCGGGCTTTTTACACAGGGCCCGTCTGTCCCAACTCTCCACCAATCACCTCATAACCATCATTATCGATCGAACCAAGCCAACATTTTCTTCTGAGATTTTGCAAATATAGGTTGCTTTGTGGGTTTATGATCAGGATCTTGGGCGGTTTATCAGTGCGGATCCGGACATACAGGCCCCGTTTGTGACAAACAGCTTTAACCGGTATGCGTATGTGTGGAATAATCCGCTGAAGTACACGGATCCCTCAGGTTATTGATCAGTTCAATAAAGCGGTACAGAGCATCGAACACGTATTTTAGGTGAAATTATGCTTACAATTGAAGCAAAAATATACTTTAAAAAGCAAGAGGATGGTGGGTTTCACAAGAATGGAGTTTCGGGAATGCAAACTTCATTTTCTGTCACTGATGACCTTATCATGTGCAAAGTTATAGGTAAGGGTGACCTTTCCGACTTTGTGCTTGGCAAAGAATATGAGGTTTCGATTGAACTCCCTTATGGTGAAATGTTTGAGGCGGAAATACAAAAAGGCTACAAATTCCATTTGAATATTGGTGGGAAAGAGTTTGCTAATGGCGTAGTTCTCTAACGTTACAAACAAAGTAACCGGTGCCAGAACTCTGAAAGACTGGGACTTTGATGCTGATCCTGCGATCGCAAACGCTTGGAATCGTATGCAAGCTGGAACACAAACAGCTGCGGATATGAAAATTCCTAAACATGAACTATTTGAGTCTAAGTTTGAAGGTATTTTTAAGACTAACTATAGAACTTCTCATAATGCCGCTAATAGAGCGGGTTACCACTCAGGGTTAGAATAATGGCAGTTTATATTGATATAAAAAAGAAAGAGACCAAAGATGCTGAGGTCGTCTATTCCTATGCAATAGAAGCTTTATCTCCCGGTCTACTGTCTTTAAACACTAAGAATGGTGAAGTAAGCCAGTTGAAAAAGATAGAAAGTGATAACGATGAAATGCTGTTTGCAAGAGCTGTTCATAAGGTTAAAAAAGCTTTCGATAAAGGAGAATTACCAGACGTTTTAGTCTGGGCGTCATAGAAGTTAATCAAAGCGAGACTATTCATAATTCTGTGTCACGCTTATTCTTATAAAACCAGATGCTTATCCAGCCAGGCTGGAAAATGGATGCTCAATTGCGACAGCGTTAAATTCCAGTTTTACACAGAGCCCGTCTGTCCCAACTCTCCACCAATCACCTCATAATCATCATCGATCGAACCAAGCCCACATCCTTTATACCCAAGCAACCTGAAGATGCATGATTCAGCGTGCAGCCGAAAGGTGCAGTTCAAGGAAAGGGAATGCAGGAATGTACCCACCTTTCAAATTTACTTGACGCAGAAATGTGCCTTTCAGCTCACGTCCTTCGGGTGAGTTTGTCTGGCTTTGATACGGCGTGACTGATTTTCAACGTAGAATGACTCTGTCTTCAAATCAGTGCCTTGTCTCAAAGCCAGACAAATCTCACTGAACCCTGCATCTTCAGGTTGTTTGGGTATAGATAAAAATGGATGGGAACTTATCAGCACCAGAGGAAGTCACCACAAATTCCGGCATCCGGATTATCCATACCCGGTGATTGTTCCACATCCGAAGAAAGATTTAAAAACAGGGCTGGTAAGAAAATTAATCCAGCAGGCCGGGTTATATACATATTGATCAGGCAAATAACTGAACAGGAACCCAACATGTTATATCCAATTGCGATTGAAACCGGTGATAAAGAATACGCTTATGGCGTCGTTTTTCCTGATTTGCCCGGCTGTTTCTCGGCGGGTGATACGTTAGAAGAAGCACTGGCAAATGCGAAAGAGGCCGTCACATACTATCTGGAAGATCTGGCTGAACATGAACAGGTGCCGCCTGCTGCAGGCTCATTATCAGACTGGCAGAAGGACGAAGCTTATCAGGGCTGGGCGTGGGCGGTAGTTGAAATCGATATTGAGCCGTATCTGGGTGGCGCGGTGAAGAAAAATGTCACGCTTCCCAGATTACTGCTGATGAAAATTGATAATCTGGTGAAAAGTAACCCGGCTTATAAAGACCGTTCTCACTTTTTGCAAACGGCGGCATTTCGTGAAATTGCGCAGGCAAACCAGCAGGACACGAAGGCAGAAGATGAATAAAATCGGCTGAAAAGCTTCCACCGCCGTGCAGTTACTCCCCTGAACCTGCTGGCGGCAGGCTGATATGACTAAACCAGCACCGAATACCAGAATACCTTACCGATAATGCGTATCTGTTGTACTTCATCGCCGGAGTAGGTTTCATCCGGATATTCTTCATGATTAAAACTCCGGATACGCAGGCCGCCACCGGGCACCCGGTATAAGGTTTTTACCCTCAGCATTCCATCATGATCAATCGCAAACATTTTACCGTCTTTAACTGCGGTGCTGGCTGTATCGACGCCGACTGTTGCGCCGTCAGGCAGGACAGGCTCCATGCTGTTGCCGCTGACCCGCACGCAGGCGGCGTGTTGCGGATCAACATTCTGTTGTTTGAGTGTGGCACGGGCAAATCTGAGCTTTGGTCCGTGATTCTCCCTGACTTCCGCCATGCCGTGGCCGGCAGACAGAGCTACTTCGGTAAAGAAGGGCAGTTCCACTTCATCGGAGGATAACGCTGTCTGACTGTTCCAGGGATCCATTTCACCCAGCCATGAGGCATTGCCATGTTCTGACTGATCTGCGGGTGCTGAATCACCGAGCAGCAGCCAGTCCGGCTGGCACTGAAGGGCTTTACATAAAGCGATCAGATTCTGGCCACTTGGCTTTGAGGCGCCATTGACCCACTGGCTGACCGAGCCCTTTGAAGCACCGGTCAGTTTGACGATATTGACTGCTTTTAAGCCTAAAGCCTGCATTCTTTGTTTGATTCGTTCTGAGGCACTCATTGTTTGTTTATCTGAATTTGTGTGTTTTGTTTAATAGACAACTGATTGCTTTTAAGTTAGATTTGTTTGGAATTCCAAACTAACTTGTTTTCTGACCTGTTTAACCTAGCATTTTTTGTCGGTCTCCCCAATCGTTAATGCCGGAAACGGGAAAATTTATGGAGTAAATACAATGACAAATACTATCATTCATACCACTGACTGGCTGATTGAGCAATGGGTTCACTGGCTCCGTCACAACCGGGAAGGTGTGGCCGGATACGCTTCAAGCTCAACTTTTACCCGTTTACTGGGAAACGGACTGCCGTCTCCCGGGATTACGGATGAAGACGCCATGCTGGTTGATGGCGCAATCGCCCGGCTTAGTCAACGTAATCCGCAGATGGCCAAAGCATTAACACTGTATTTCTTTGCCGGCGGTAATATTTCTTATGTGGCGAGGCAGCTCAACCTTGATCGCCGTCAGGCCACCATCCTTGTTAAATCAGGTACTGCATGGATTGATGCGGTGATTGATTTATCTGAATCAGCAAAAAATCAGAAGGCTGAACATAAAAAAGTTTAAAAAAGTAAACTTTTTTCCCGCAACCTATTGCAAATGTGTGCACAGTAATATATAGTATATCCCATAGTCTCAATACATCCGCCCTGAAGTACATACTTCAGGGCGTTTTTGTTGTCATCCCTAAACCACCGCCTTGGGCGGTGGTGATTGAACCTTGGGGCTATTGCCCGAAGAAATGCCCATGTTAGAAGTAAACCTCTTATTCACCACAAGTAAGAGGAAACAAAAAACATGGGCGACTATAGAAGTTCATCACATGTCTATTGGCGTTGTAAATACCATATAGTTTGGACGCCGAAATACAGATTCAAGATCCTGAAAGGTAACGTAGGTAAGGAGCTTTATCGCTCAATCTATATTTTATGCAATATGAAAGATTGCGAGGTCTTGGAACTAAATGTTCAGCAAGATCATGTTCATCTGGTTGTGATAGTTCCACCAAAAGTGTCTATCTCAACGTTGATGGGGATGTTGAAAGGACGTTCGGCAATCCGGTTGTTTAACAAATTCCCGCATATAAGAAAGAAGCTCTGGGGAAATCATTTTTGGGCAAGAGGTTACTTTGTCGATACGGTTGGCGTAAATGAAGAAATCATCAGACGTTACGTCAGACACCAAGATAAGAAAGATCAAGAATACGAGGCGCAGTTAGAGTTGAAGATGAACTAACAGCGCGAGAATGCTCCCTTTCAGGGGGCTGTAAACCAAAGCCGCCTTCTAAGAAGGCGGATTTTTACTTCTGCCTTTGTGATGAGACTCTTTTGATTTACCCCGGTGCCGGTACTTTTTATCCGATTGGATGACAAGTCGCTGGTCCGGGGTTTTTCGTTTTCGCGACAACCATTCACCGCATCGCTAAAGGTTCATCTTCACCGGTGAATCAAAGCTGGCAGACTGCGGTCCCCCGGATGGTTGATGTGAAATGAAGGCGGCCTGACCGGTCGCCTTTTCTTTTTCTTAATTCACACACTTTCATTAACAAACATGTTCGTATGAGCATGAGGAGAAAATATTATGGCAGACGGTTCTCGTCATCTGATTAGTCTTGTCGCTGAATCAACTTACGGCGTCACACCTGACAGTCCGGAATTTACCCCAATCCGTCATACAGGCACGACACTGGCACTGACTAAAAATACCATGCAATCTGAAGAGATTCGTGCCGACCGGCAAATCTCTGATTTCCGCCACAGCACATCTCAGACCGGCGGCGATATTTCAACTGAACTGAGCTTTGGCAGTTTCGACCAGCTTTTGGAAGCTTCTCTTCTCGGGACCTGGAAAGAAGATGCTGATAAAAGCAGTCATTCACTGAAAGCAGGTGCAACGCGCCGCAGCTTCAGTGTGTTGCGTCACTTCTCAGACTTAGCTGAATCGGATAAACCTTATCATCTGTTTACCGGGGTTGAAGTCAATACGCTGAATTTACAGGTGACACCGGACGCTGTGGTTTCAGCGACATTCACGGTCGTGGGTAAGGGCCTGTCGACGGCGGCACAGGCACCCGCAGGCATGAAATCCGGCACGGTATCATCCACACCGGTGATTAACTCGTTTACCGGCACACTCAAAGAAGGAGGTGAAAATATTGGGGTCGTGACAGAAATTCAGCTGACGCTGGAAAATGGCATTGACCCGCGCTTTATCATTGGTTCGAAAGAAACCATTCGTCCGCAGATTGGCCGCTCAAATCTCTCGGGGCAGATCACGGCTTATTTTGAAAATGCACAGTTGCTGGATAAATTCATCAACGAAACGGAAACCAGTCTGGAATTTACCCTGCCGGACGATGCCGGGAATGCTTACACCTTTATCATTCCGCGCATCAAATATAATGGCGGCCAGCCTGATGTATCCGGTCAGGGTTCTATTCAGCTGACACTGCCATTCCAGGCACTGTTTGATGAAGCCCAACAATCCAACATTGTGATTCAGAGAAAGGCCGTCTGATGCGGGAAATGAAAGCATTTTTTACCCGTCAGAAAGCCAATGAAGGCGTGCGCCTGCCTTTAACGCTGCCGGACGGGACAAAAACAGAACATTTCTTACTCATTCGCGGTATTGACTCGGATGCATTTCGTGAAGCGGAAGCAGAAGCGAAGCGTCAGGCGATGCAACTGTCAATGATCGAAGATGAGGAAGAAAAGCAGCAGGCGATTTCGGACAGGAAACTCTCACTGGTGGCGACACTCGTGCTGGACTGGTCATTTGAACAGGAATGTTCCCCGGAAAACGTGACGTCATTTCTGCGCGAGGCGCCGCAAATTGCTGATCAGGTTGATCAGCTTGCTGCGAGACGAGCACTTTTTTTCGACAAAAGGTTGAGCAGCTCTTCAGGTTCGCAGCCAGCGAACGGCAGCTCAGCCAAATCCCGCCCGGTTCACGGGTAACTCACCGGCAGACACTGATTCAGGTATGGAAAACCACAGGCAAAAAACCTCAGGCGCTTGCTGAGCACCCTGAGGTGCCTGATGAGCTGAAGTATCTGTGGGAATGGTTTCAGGAGCTTCACTCAGGTGAAGCGCTTTCTTTTTCAGAGATTCATTCCTGGGCTTTGATGACCCGCAGATGTCT
Organism: Vibrio quintilis; assembly: GCF_024529975.1. Lineage (GTDB taxonomy): Bacteria > Pseudomonadota > Gammaproteobacteria > Enterobacterales > Vibrionaceae > Vibrio > Vibrio quintilis. The sequence goes on from NZ_AP024897.1 coordinate 1,608,197, forward strand.
GCGTGGCTGGGAAGTGGATGTTTTGCGGTCGTTAGACCGCATTAACAGGAGCATTTATTCATGACAGAAATCAACACGCTTCAAGTTGCAGCATCGGTTCGCAGTCTGTCTCAGTTAGAAAAACAGGCGGAACAGACACAAAAGGCAACGACAGCACTCACGCATGCTTTTGAGGGGTTATCCAAACCCGTTAAGACGATGCAATCTGCGTTCGCTGACCTTAACCGTGTTGTGACCAAAAGTCAGAAACTGACATCGCTTCAGCGCCAGTTGACGACTGCAAAAGAGAGTACGGCAAATTTAACCCAGGCTGTCAGACAGCTGAATAAAACCGCCGGGCAGGGCTTCGGCGACAAGATGCAGAAGGAGGCTCAGACCGGGGCAGCGGCATTGAATTCACTGGCGCAGACCCTGGCACAATACAAAGAGGATGCACTGTTTTCGGATCTCATTCCGGATGCGATGTTTGAAAAAGCGGATCAACTGACATCGGCCTTTGCCTCGTTAAATAGCCAGCTGGCTCAGTCCGCCGGTCAATCCGGCCAGCAGGGAAGCGACGGGCTGTTTTCCGGCCTGATTCCCGATCAGGCCAGCCAGCAACTGGATGGCATGACTCAGGAACTGGCGGCGTTTGCAACGGACTGGGAAACGTTGATCAGCAATGTTCAGAACAAAGGGCTGGACCAGATTGTGGCTCAGTCGCAGGAGATTGGCACCAATGCGCTGAAGGATTTTGCATCAGACTTCGGAAAAGCTTATGGCAATCAACTTAAAGATGAGCTGTTACCGGAAGATTTCATGAAACACATTAGCGGTGTGGATGATTTCTTCGATCAACTGGATGAAGGCTGGGATTATTTTACCAGCCGGATTCAGGAAAAAGGGCTGAGCGGTCTGTGGGATGAGGCCCTTGACGCTGGCGCCGAACCATTCGACGAGATGCTGAGCAGCCTGTCTTCCGGCTTTAAAAGCCAGATTGTCGATACCCTGGTGCCGGAAGGCTTGTTTGATGAGTTTCGGCAGTTAGGCAGTGTCTTTTCAGATTTAGGCTGGGATGGCGCCACCTCTTTCTTCAACGGGATGTTTACACCGGCAGAAGGGTCGCAGTCAGGCTCTGGTGGTTCGGGTTCTGGTGGATCAGATAGCACGCTTGATGCAACCCGTCAGCAGTATGACAGCCAAACCGGTCTGGAGCTGGATTTGACCGAGCAACGGGAAAGTCAGAAAGCGCAGATCGAAAGTCAGTACCAGCAGACCCGGCTGCAAAGTGCCTCCGACTTTTTCAATAATATTGCAGAGTTAGCGGTCACTTCCGGCGGAAAACAATCCAAAATTGCCAAAGCGGCTGCTATCGCGCAGGCCACGATGAAAACCTATGAATCGGCCACCGGCGCTTATGCCGCTTTAGCCGGTATTCCTTACGTCGGTCCGGCACTTGGTGCCGCCGCTGCCGCTGCGGCTGTTGCCGCCGGTATGGCAAATATTCAGGCGATTCGCTCGGCAAACTTCTCCGGTGCTTATGATCACGGCGGACTGATTCCTTCCGGCAAGATTGGCCTGGTGGGTGAATACGGACCGGAACTGATTGCCGGCCCGGCGACAGTCACCAGCCGCAGGGCGACCGCTGAGCGTTCGTCCGGTACTTCGGCCACGGCCAGTCAGGTGTCGTTTGCGCCTGTGATTAATATCTCGGGACAGACCGACAACTCCGCCCGGCAGACCGCGCAGCAAGTCCGCAGTACGCTGCAGGGGCTGATGGCCGAATTCATTACTGATCAGCAACGTTCCGGGGGCATGCTGAACCAACAAAGTGAGGTATCCTGATGAGAGAAACCTTTCCCGATCTTTGTCCGGATTATAACTCCGGTGCATCGATTTCTCATGACGTTGTTTCCGTCTCTTTCGGAGATGGTTATGAACAGAAAATGCCTAAAGGCATCAATCATACGCAGCTGAGTTACTCGTTAAGCTGGTCCGGGCTGACACAAAGTGAACGGGACACCATCGTCGCTTTTCTGATGAAACACGGCGGTGTGACGCCATTTCACTGGACGCCGTGGGATGGTCCGGAGCAGTTATGGACCTGTGAGAAATACACAGTTTCTCCGAAACCGGCCAGTTACTACGACATTTCAGCTACTTTCACAAAGTCTTATAGCCTATGAACTACACAGAAACGGTTCAGAAAACGTCTTTACCGGCGATTGTCGAGATGTTTTCTGTCACAACCTCAACAGGCACGCTCCGTTTTGTCACGGGGCCCCGCGATGGCAAGCCGGTTGTCCATGCGGGTAAAACTTATACGCCATTGCCGATTGACGTGTCCGGCTTCGGCTTTAATACCACAGGCTCAATTCCGCGCCCGACCATGCGGATCAGCAATATCGACAGTGCGCTGATTCCGGTGATTGCTGAAACGGATGACCTGATCGGTGCGCGGGTGGTTCGCCAGCGGATTTTTGCCACCAATCTCGACGGAGAACCGGATGAAGATCCGGGACAGACCTTTCCGCCGGATATTTATGTGGTGAACCGCAAGTCCGTTCAGACCCGCGCATCGATTGAATGGGAGCTGGTGGCGGCGATTGATCAGGAAGGCGTCAAACTGCCGCGCAGGCAGGTGATCCGCGATTACTGCCAGAGTATTTACCGGATTTATGATGCTGAGCAGGCAGCGTTTGATTACAGCGCGGCGACCTGTCCGTATACCGGTGTGGTTTGCTTTAATGCTCAGGGAAAAAGCGCCGGTGCGGATTCAGATGCGTGCGGCAAAACCCTGGCGGACTGCAAAAAACGCTTTGGTGAACACGGCATTCTGCCGTTTGACGGCTTCCCCGGCGTTGCCCGGGTAAGGAAAAGCTGATGCTCAAACAGGACATTATTGAGGCGATACAGCAACACGCGCTGGCCTGTTATCCCGAAGAGAGCTGTGGCTTTATTTTCCCGGACCGTTATGCGCCTCAGCGGAATGTGTCTCCCACACCGGCGCAGCACTTCAGGATCAGCCGCCAGGCGATGACGGAAGCAAGGGCTGAACACATTGTGGCGATTGCGCACTCGCACCCGGACGGCAATCACTTCCCGTCGCTGATGGATATGCAGGGCCAAATCTCGACCGGAGTGCCCTGGTATATCTGCAATATTGATCAAGGCAGGGTGACGGATTTTTTTGGCTGGGGAAAGCCGGGAATGACACCGCTGACCGGCCGGCCTTTCCGGCATGGCGTCACCGATTGTTATGCCATCATCCGCGATTATTTTTTTCGACACCGCCGGGTGACGCTGAATGATTATCCCCGCAGCTGGGAATGGTGGAAATCCGGGGAAGATCTGTATGAGAAGTATTTCCGGCAGGAAGGATTTTCAGTGATTGAATCGTCTGAAGTTGAAGCCGGGGATGTCTTTCTTGCTGCGATCGCCTCCAGACAGATCAATCATGGCGGAGTTTATACCGGTAACGGACTCATTCTGCATCAGCTTGGTAACCAGCATGGTTACGCGCCTGATCGTCTGAGTTGTCGTACACCGGTGACTCCTTGGTTAAAACATATCAAATACTGGATTCGTTACGATGGTTGAAATTCATCTCCATGGAGAATTAGCAAAGCTTGAGTGTCCGGAAGCAATTGATGTGCAGAGTCCCTATGAAGCAATTCAGTTTCTCTGCGAAGTTGTACCCGGATTCAGGCAGTGCTACTTCTCCGGTCAATATACGATTGAAAATGATCAGGGTTCGTTCGTGACAGAAGATAACTTACATCTGCAAGGGTGTCAGTCGTTGCATTTCTATCCGGCAGCGGCGGGCGCTGTGACGGGGGCGCTGGTTGGGGCCGGTCTGCTGATGGGCGGGATGCTGGCTGTTAAATATATGGATCTGAAGTTGTCTGGCTATGAAGAGCGTGAGTCGGTTGACAGCCGCAATTCATACCTGTTTAACGGTGCGAAAAACACGGTTGAACAAGGTGTCGCAAGGCCACTGCTTTACGGAAAAATGGAAGTCGGTGGCCACATCATCTCTACAGGATTAACGACGGAGCAAATTATCTGATGCAACCTTATATGACAGACAATATAGAAGGTGCAAAAGGTAGCAGCGGAAAGTCAGGACAAAGTAGTGGACGGGTCGCAAAAGAAGACCCGAACACGCTCCAGAGTAATGCTACCTGCCGGTGTCTTTTCCTGGTCTCCGAAGGCCCGACTATCGGGCCGGAACGGGGCGCACAGGATATTCTCATCGACGGCACCCCCCTGCAAAGTGAGCAGGGAAGTTACAATTTTCAGGGGGTTCACCTTGCTATCCGGCAAGGGCACCCTCAACAGGAACATTTACCCGGTTTCCCGGCAGTTGAAAATCAGGTTTCTGTCGGTACGGAAGTGACCTTCAGTACCCCGGTGATCCGGACCATTCACACTGAGATTGATGCGGCACGGGTGACGGTGCGGATTCCCCGGCTGACCAGTCAGGATGCCAAAACGGGGGATTTACACGGTTCATCGGTCGGTATTTATATTGACAGCCGTGCGGAAGGCGGCAGCTGGACAAGGGCTGTGACCGATACGATCAAAGGAAAAACGGTCTCGGATTATCAGCGGGACTATCGGGTTGAGCTGACCGGCGAGCCGCCCTGGGATATCCGGGTCGGACGTATTTCGCCGGACAGTACCTCTTCGACACTCTCAAATCAAACCTACTGGGACAGTTATACCGAAATCACAGACGCCAAACTCTATTATCCGAACAGCGCCCTGCTGGGGCTGACTATTGATGCGAAGCAGTTCAGCGGCAGTATGCCGAAAGTTTCTGCGGTCTGGTCGGGAATGGCGGTGAAAGTGCCCGCGAACTATGACCCGCAGAAGCGGACTTATCAGGGAATCTGGGATGGCACTTTTCAGGTGGCATGGACCGATAACCCGGCCTGGGTACTGTATGATTTATTAACCAATACGCGCTACGGCCTTGGTCAGGAAGTCGATCATCAGTCCGTCAGTAAAGGCCACTTCTACACCATTGGTCAATACTGTGATGAACTGGTGGATGATGGTTACGGCGGTAAGGAGCCGCGCTATACCTGTAACATCTATCTGGCCAAACAGCAGGATGCCTTTGCGGTGGTGAAAAATCTGGCAACGGTTTTCCGTGGCATGACCTACTGGGGCAGCGGGCAGGTCGTCCCGGTACAGGATGCCCCGCAGGATGCCACGCAACTGATCACGGCGGCCAATGTTGTTGACGGGCTGTTTACTTATAAAGGGAAGAACTCATCCTCTGAACGACACAGTGTCGCGCTGGTGTCATGGAATGACCCGGAAGATAACTACCGGCTGAATGTCGAAGTGGTGGAAGACAAAGAGGCGATTCAGGCGATCGGCTGGAAGACAACCGATGTGGTTGCGGTCGGCTGTACTTCCCGTGGTCAGGCCCGCCGGGTTGGCCGCTGGACGCTGGACGCAGAATGGCATGAACCTGAAACCATCACTTACCGGTGTGGTTTTGATCAGCTTGGCGTTCGTCCCGGTGACATCGTTAATGTGCTGGATCCGGATATTGCCGGTATCCGCCTTGGCGGCCGGATTGCCGGGGTGACGCCGGGTGCTGTGACCGTCGATGAATTACCGGCAGATTTTGATCCGGCGCTGGCGTATCAGCTTTCTGTGGTGCTGCCGTCCGGCGGAATTCATACCACGGATGTTCAGTCGGTTGAAGGCAATACCTTATCGGTTGCGACTATGGATGTACTGCCGGTCGCCGGGGCGATGTGGGCTTTGACCACCGACCAGGTTCAGCCACGGCCATTCCGGGTGACGTCGGTGACCGAAGCGGAGGACATGACATTCAATGTCACGGGTACCCGTTTTGATCCCCATAAATATCAGCGGGTTGAAGATGGCATCCGGTTTGAAGACAGCTCATTTTCACTGCTGCCTTCGGGCGCGCTGCCGCCACCGAAAAAACTGACGATTGATGATAATCTTTATATCGATAAAGGCCAGATGCGGACCGCACTGACGATTGGTGCGACGCTTCCGGCTGACGCCAGAATCCGCTATATCGAATATCAGTATCAATCGGCAGAAGAGCCTGATTTTACCACGATCTCAACCACGTCATCGGTGTCAGTTGAAGTCAAAGATGTACAAACGACGACGTATACCATCCGGGCGCGGTGTGTGGATGCGTTAGGTCAGTACAGCCGCTGGTCGGAAAACGTGGTGTATCAGGTGCTGGGTAAGCAGGCACCGCCGGAAGACGTGGATGGTTTCAGCATTCAGGTCACCGGTGCCACCGCATTACTGAGCTGGCAGGCTGGGACTGATCTGGATTTGGATCATTACAAAGTCCGCTATTCGCCACAGGAAGAAGGGGCGAAATGGGGAGAAGCGGTTGATATCGTGACGCATACCAAAGGCACCAGTGCTTCGGTTCCGGCTCTGGTCGGGAGCTATCTGGTCAAAGCGGTCGATACGTCCGGTAATGAGAGTGTCAATGCGGCCTGGGTGAGTTCTTCGGTCAGCAGTCTGGCCGCTTTTAATGTGATTGAATCGGTGCAGGAAAGCCCGGCGTTTTCCGGCAGGCATCTGCAAACCTGTGTGCTTGACCATGCGCTTCAGTCCGGCGGTGCAGACAGCTTGTCTGACTGGCCGCCCCTGGAAGATATTTCCAGCCTGACCTATGCCGAGCGTGGCGTCCGGCAGGAAAGTATCTATGCATTCAAGCGTGAGCTGGATTTGGGTGAAGTGTACACTTCCCGCCTGACAGCGGTGTTAAAAGCACGGGGCGTGGATATCCGCAGTACGATGTCAACATGGAATCCGATCGGCAAAATCCATAACCTGATCGAAAGCTCGCCCAATGACTGGAGCGTCCGGCTTCAGGTGCGGACAACCAAGGATGCGCCGTCTTCTTCTGAAGCGGTCTGGTCTTCCTGGCAGGACTTTGTGTTAGGCGATTATACCGCCAGAGCCTTTCAGTGGCGGGTGATACTGCTCAGTTATAACCCGATTGTGGCAGCGCAGGTGACCGCGCTGGAAGTTCAGGTGGATATGCCGGATCGGATTGCGTCCGATTCTGATCTGGTTTGTCCGCAGGAAGGACGCTTGATCCGGTTTGCTTCCCCGTTCCGGGCAAGACCGGCGATTGCCGTCGACGCGCAGGAGATGGCGCCCGGTGATTATAAAATGATCCGGGAGCAGAGCCGTCGTGGTTTCTACCTTCAGTTCTTCAATCAGGCCGGGCAGCCGGTTGCCCGTTCATTTGATTATCTGGCCAAAGGTTACGGCCAGTCTGTTTAATTTTTTATTGTGATTCCCGAATAACCCGAAGCATTCATCTTCCGGTTGTTTGGTCATATTTCATCTTCTGTTTCATTCACATCAGCATGCCGTACATCCGGTTCTTTTGCATTCGCTCAGGGCCTGTATGGCAGGCTTTGGTGTGGCTGTTGCGGAATACATCTTATACTCAGGAGCTTAATTGATATGAGTCAGTACGATTTTGGGGTGATTAACCCGAATACAAAAAACGGCGCTACACTTGCCACCGATTTAAATAACTGGCGTGATGCCTTACACAGCCTGCATAAAGCAAACGTCCGGCCCGACTATGCGGTGAACGGCACGATGTGGCTGGACGACAGTCTGGATAGCTGCTGGCTGTTAAAGTTATACAACGGCGATCATGATGTGGTGATTCAGGAAATTGACCCCAATGGTGAAGCGGCATTGTTACCGCTGCACCGGGGCGGCACCGGCGCAGCCGATGCAGAAGGTGCCCGTGAAGCGCTGGAGTTGGGAGCGCTTGCGGTTCAGAGTCAGGTGAACAGCAACCTGATTGAAGAGAATGCAGTGACCAATGAGAAAGTTGCCGATCACACGCTCAGCCTGGATAAACTGGCCAAAGGTACACCGGGCGATGTGATTGCCTATGATACCGATGGGTTGCCGGCCGCAACGCGTTTTTCGGCCAATATTGAGAACAGCCGCCGGTGTAAAAAGATCTCGAAAGGCAACTTTGGTATGTCTTCTCATGTTGTCAGCGTGTATTTAATGGAAGACGGCACAATTCGCGGTTGTGGCTATGGTGGCAATTACTCCAATGGTGATCCTGCGGGTGGGAATAACTATGTGCCGGGCCGGGTGGCGCTCAGTCATCCCGGAGTCAATGTTGTGGCTGTATATAGTGGTCATCACAGCCATTATGCACTCGATGACGAAGGCAATGTTTATTCCTGGGGATTAAATGATTATGGCCAGCTGGGCCATGGTGATACCACATCCCGCCCGGTTGCCACCCGGATCGAGTTTTTCGTCCAGAACGATCTGAAAGTGGTTGAAGTGTACACCATCGGGGCCGGTTATTATCAGTACAATACGACGATCTTCCGTACTGATAAGGGGTATTTATACGCCTGTGGTTATAATGGTGAAGGCCAGTTGGGTGACGGGACGACTGCAAATAAGTCTGCACCGGTGCGCTGTGGCTATCTGGAAAATATTCAGCAGGTTCATATTGGTGGCGGTCATCCGAAATGTATTCATGCCATTAATGATGAAGGCCAGCTATGGAGCTGGGGATGGAATGCTACCGGTCAGCTGGGGCTTGGTCATAACACCAATGAGGATACCCCGGTTCGCTCATCGCTCAGGGATGTTAAAAAAGTGCTGGGGGCCTCCGGATATAACGTGTCAGCAGCCGATCCGCGTGGCTTTAGCCTGGCGGTGAAAAACGACGGAACCGTCTGGGCAACCGGTTCAAATCCTTATGGTCAGTTAGGGCAGGGAAATACCACAGATCTGAATCAGTGGACACAGGTTCATTTCCCGGATGGCGATACAATTGTTGATATTGCGTTAGGCTGCGGCCATTACGCACCGGCGATGGCGCTGAATGATCAGGGAGAGGTACTGAGCTGGGGTTATAATGGTTACGGTCAGTTGGGGAATGGTGTCGATGATAAAGCACAGTCGGTGCCGTTAAAACCTGAAGGAGAGTGGCAGGGTAAAGTGACCCGCATTGCCATTGGCGGCTCGATCTCTTATTCAGCGCTGATTGTTGAAAGTGACGGCGCACTGTGGGGCTGTGGTTATAATGGCAACATGAACCTCGGTGTCGGAGATGCAACCCACTCTCATCAGTCGGCGCATAAATGTGAGTTCCGGCGGGTGCTTGGCCTCAATGGCACCATGCGTGACTGGTGGATTCACGGGCATAGTGGTGACTGGGGAATTCGGGTGCTGTATGAAGACGGCCGGGTTGATGCCTGTGGGCAGAATGCGACGTACGGTTTTTGCGGAACCCAATCCGGGAATCTGCATAATCAGGGGGTTCTGGCTCAGGTCCGGTTCTGATTCCCGTTATTCTTATCTTCTTATCTTTGTTTTCAACATCGTTACCCTGGCGGGTAACGATGTTTCCTGCCTGTATTCCTCACTGTTCCAGCCGGATTTTCCCGCTACATCACAGAAACATATGAATTTAAGTGGTATGTGATGGTTTGTATTATCCTTATTGTGAATGTTGCATTCTCACCCTATGTATCAACGCATGACAGGATCATACAATGAACTACCTTTTCATCTCTGTTTCTTCCGCCGGATGTGACACATTTGCTGACCCGGTTAAAACCCGGCTTGGTGAGTCCTCCGTCTTGCAGCAGTGTGGTTATCATCCTTTTCATCTGATCCGGGCCGAAGAATTCCGGAATGCGTCTTTCGAAAATCATCTGCAAACCATCCGTCACAGCCGCTATATGGTTTATCTGCTGGGTCAGGATGAAGAAGCGATCAATCCTGCATTCGTTGATGAAGAAATTGAAGCCGCGTTGAGCAGCGACGTCGAAATCATCGCTTTTTGTGTCGGTGGCGCCTGTCGGGAGGAAGTCTTACCTGCCGCGATCATCCGACAATGCAAAAAACTGCCTCAGTCCGCCCGGATTGAAACGATTGCGACCGATGATCCTGAAGTGGTTGCCAGAACGGTAACCCTGATGATGGAAAATGAGGTCTTACGGGTGTTTGGCGAAGATGATCATGCGCTGTTGGGTACTGATTTACTGAGTATCCCGGGTTTCCCGGCTGACCAAATCCACACCTTTCCGCCAGAGATTACCGGGCAGCTGGAGAAAATCTACCGGACAGAAGATCCGGAAAAATATCACTGTTCACTGAGTTGTGATGTGATTCAGAGAAAGCGCTGGGCCCGGGAAAGCATGGCTTATGGTCACGTTGAGGCGGCGATCAGTAATCTGGAAAAGGTGCATCATGAGTTCGGGTCAGATTTATTTGTCTGTTTCTGGCTCGGCAGGCTCTATACATTGTATGGCAGTGAAGAGGCGCAGTTAAACCGGGGGCTGGCGATGTCTCAGCAGGTTCTGACTATGCTGCACCCGGCGGAGACCTTACTTTTTTCTTTATGTCATATACACCTTGGCAGTGCTGCCACGAAACTGGGCCTTCCGGAGCAGGCCGGGACAAATTTTGATATTGCGGCCGGGGCATTCAAGACCTATGAAATTCATGAATTCAGAGCTGCCCTGTGTTTGCAGCAGATGACAACAACGCAGGAAAGCCGGTGGCTGGATGAAGCCACCGTGTGCCTGACAGCTTTGTTACGAGTCAAACTGCTGCATTATTTATCAGCCCGGTCACGTCTTGAAGACGAATATGACGGGGTATTTCTTCAGGCAGAGCAACGGCTGCTTCACAAGTGGGAATCTTTCGCTGAATCTGTCTACGGGATGAGTGAACGGAATTTCTCCTGGGCTTCAGAGCACTTTTATGGTTTTCGGGATGAACCGGTAAAAGCCGATAAAATGCAGCATATATTGCAGTGCGCGATGGAAATTGCGCAGCTGAACCGGCGCAACTACCGGATTTTGCGTCAGGCTGCCGGGCAGATGCAGGTGCGTTATGAACATGTGCTCCATGATCTGAAAGAGTTAAAAGATCGCCGGAAAAAGCTTGAAGATGAACAGGCAGAGCTGACGTGTCTGGCGGAGCAAAGCAGTCAGATGATGACTGACAGAGACGTGATTATCGAAGAAGAAAAAGCACTGAAGGTGCATGAAGAAAAAGCCGAGAAACATGTGTTTTACAGCTCATGCCTGATCGTGTTGGCGTTAGTTCTGATGACTTTTATTGTGGTTCGCATTGTTGAGATTGACATGCGGCAGCAGGATACGCTCTTGTTTGTGCTGTCCACGCTGTTCTTCTTTTCTTTAGGGTTGCCATATATTTTTTCGGGAAACTACCGGAAAATGAAAAATCAGCTGGGAAAATATGCGGTGCAGCGCTGTACGATTAAAGATGATTTGCTGACCATATGGCGTCATGTTGAGCCTGAGGCCCTGGCGGATACGATGCGAACGCTTTTAGCCGAATTGAAAGAAAATCCTGATTCGGTCAGTGCTGAGGATTTGGAGCAGACGCTCAGTGAGGTTCACCGGTATGTGAAACGGGAGTTTCAGAGGCTGGCAGATATCGAACATGATTGTGACGGACAGCTTGAGAAACTCAAAGAACTGGCGGGTGACTGGTGTGTAAAAGTTGATGCATTTGAGCGTGAATTTATTTCAGCTGATCAGGGGCAGTACAATTACCTGCTCTGTCGTTGTGAGCAGGTGCAGTTTGGTGAAAATACGGTATTAGATGTGGAAAGTGTGCCGTGCCGGTATCTGAAAAGCCATCGCGAAGGGCTGGTTTTATACGCTGATGGTTCGCGGATGAAGGCCTGGTTTACGGATGCTCAGTCTGCGGGTGTGATGATGGATGATTTATGCAGTACCGGGGATTCACCACCCGCGCAGGTTGCTCCGGCCGCGGACACGGAAAACGAGAGTCCGCCTCCGGCTGAAGAAAGTCCTGCGGTGGTGGAAGAAGTCCGGGTTCTCTCTGATGGCATCTGATCGGTCGAAGTGTGGTGAGGGGTGGTGAAACAGTCGGCGGGGGAGGCCAGGCTGCTTCACCGGTTGTTTTTCAGAACCGCTTGTTTTCAGAACATATGTATCTCTGAACAGGTTCGTATGCGAACAGTTTATTATGAAAGTAATTACTTATTCAAGGAAAATATTTATTCAGATGAATAAATTGATGGCAAATCTCTGTCTGTGAGGTGATGCGCAGGTGATCTTGATATGTTTTTCTCAGAAATAAGAATGGATTTAATTTGTATCTAATTGAAAATTAAGATGAAACTATTTAATTTTTCTTTTGGCTGCTCCCCTGGTTTTTCAGGGGAGCGATGCGGTCAGATGTTTGAATGAATCAGCTTTCCAGTGAATAAGTATTTATGTAGACAGACTTTTCAGGAAACTGGCGTGGTGAGCATGACTGCCGGTTTCGACTGGCCGGAATGCTTTTGCGGCTCTGGTTCCGGGAGTTCTCTGACGGCTAATTTTCCGTTTATGGTCAACGGAAATGCCTGTACCGGAATGATCATTGCCGGCACCATGTATGAGGGCAGATGATAACTCAGCCAGGATCTGAGGTCTTCGGTATCGATAGTCTGGCCCGCCACATAGCCGGTTAAAACCGGACCGTGCCGGAGCTCTTTCACCAGTACCACGGCATCTTCAACACCGGCAAAACTGAGCATCACATTTTTAATCTTATCCGGTTCGATGCGTAACCCCCGGATTGTGATCTGATGATCCTGACGCCCCTGATAATAGATTTTTCCGTCGGTGGCGAAATAAACCCGATCACCCACCTTGTACATGGTTTCATTCTCATTCAGCAGATCCGGCACAAAATATTCTTCTGTCAGCGCCGGCTGATTCCGGTAACCTCTGGCAACACCGGCGCCGCCTATCATCAGCTCGCCCCATGACCCGGGAGGTAACAGTTGTTGATGCGGGTCGACGACGTATAAGCGGGTATTGGCAGTCGGAACACCAATTGACAAGTCTCCGGCATGAAAATCAGCATTGACAGAGGTTGAAAAAGAAGTCTCTGCCGGTCCGTACACATTGAGCAGGCGGCAGTGTGAGAAACGGGCCAGCAGGGTGGCGGTACAGGGTTCACCCCCCAGTAAAATCGTGGTTCCCGGTGTGAAATCTTCTGCCTGATGGCAGGCCAGCAGACTGGGTGTCATGACCAGCAGACCGACCTGTTGTTGCCGGAGTAACTGAGCCAGCGGTTTACCCGGTGTGGCTGAGAGTTTATCAGCAATGACCAGTGTTGCCCCACTGAGTGTTGCCATCATAAATTCCAGAACGGACATGTCAAAACCGGGGGCGATAAACTGTAACAGACGCTGCCCCGGCAGAATATCAGCTGCGGCAATCATCGAACGGGCAATCGCGACCAGATTACGGTGGGTGACTTCAATCCCTTTGGGCTGGCCGGTCGTTCCTGAGGTATAAATGAGATAAGCCAGTGAAAACGGGTCAACTGCCGGCAGAGTTTGTGTGGGCGGCGTGAAGTGGGCCAATAATGCAACCGACAGGTAACACTGCTTATCAGCCAGCAGGCAGGAGTAATAGGTCTGATCGGTGATCAAAAACAGGGCGGGATCTGTATCCTGCAAAATGTATTCAATCCGCTCCGGAGGCAGCTCCGGGTCAACCGGTACATAACAGATACCGAGCCTGAACAGTGCTGTCATGGCGATGATACTTTCAAGACTTCTTGATGCCAGCACTGCGACACACTGATTTTGTGCGATATTTTTGCTGAGCAGATAACCGGTGAGCCGGTCTGCATAGTCATCCAGCATTTGATAAGAAATATGCTGTTCGCCACAGATAATGGCGGTTTGTCCGGCATACCGGTTCACACTCTGTTGAAAACTTTCCCGGAATACAGGAAGGCGGGCAATGGTCGCCGGACAGGGGTAAACCCTTTCCGCTTCGTGGTCGAGAAATAAACTGAACGACGGAACGGGCATTGATGGCTGGTCAGCCAACCGGGTCAGTAAGGTCAGAAAACGCTGGAAGTGCAGGTTCAGGTCTTCCTGAGTAAACAGGGCACCATTGGCATTGAAGCCGAATTCCAGACTACCGTCAGTGTTGCGGTCAAAAATATCAATTCCCAGATGATCTGCCGGGCCGCTGGCCTGATTACGGAGACGGGTTTCTGTCTCACTGAAACCGGTCGTCTGATCGTATCCGGCCACATTGAGCAGAATCTTAAATAACGGGGTATTCCCCCGCTGCTCCTGCAGATCCTGCACAAGTTGTGCATGCCGGTAAGTCTGGTGGCGCAGGTGACTGTGAAGCTGACGCTGCACAGCGACAGCGACAGAAAGCACGGTACTTTCATGATTCAGGAACAAATGCAGTGGCAGAATATTGGCCACCATAGCCGGTATATGGTGCAATGCTTTCAGTTGCCGGGCTGCAACCGGCATACCGAATACCAGCTCCGGTTCGCCGGTCGTACGGTAAATATAGGTGGCACAGGCAGCCATCAGCAGTTCCGGCATACTGAGGCTATGCCGGGTTGCAATCGTTCTGAGCCGGGTGACAAGGTGGCCGGAAATAACCCGGCGCAGCCGGAGCAGCCGGGTGAGCGGCGCATCACCGGGAACCAGCTGCACCGGCTCTGGCAGGTGCGCGCAGTAGTCAAGCCAGTACCGGCGGTCTTTCAACATCTCCGGGCTGCCGGGATAGTCAGCGTCTGCCTGCGCTGCTGTTTCCAATGGAGGATACTCCGCCAGTTTGACAGGCAGCCCGTTGTACAGTGCATTATAAATGGTGACTATTCTGCCGGAGATGAGCCGCCTGGTGTATTCGTCTATGATTAAATGGCTGCCAAGCTCAACGAAGTCATACAGGTCAGGGGCGGTGCAGATGAGAATGAACCTGGCCAGCGGGCCTGTCTCCGGATTCATTTCCTGTTCAATCTGCGCCTGAATATACGTCTGGCAGGCCCGTTTCGGGTCAGCCCGGTCAGATAAATCAATGTATTCCAGTGCTTCCACACCCGATGGTTCACTTTGTACGATCTGCTCCGGCAGAGCCGTCTGTTGTGAGGGTTGAAAACAGACTCTGATGGCTTCTGTTTCTGTAAACACCATTTGCACTGCCAGCCTGAGCAGGTTGATATCGGGTTTTCCTTTGATTTCCAGGATATCGCATAAATGATAATTCCGGTTGACTCCGGAATGTTGAATGGCCAGATATACTTCCTTTTGCGCAGTACTTATTTGGGGGGGGCTTGCTTCAAACATATTATATCCTTATCCGTCCTGATATATCCGATTTATATTTAACTGGTGATTATGTTTGTTCTTTTATGTCGGTTCGGAAATTAATTCGTTTTTCATTATGTATTTATCATTAATGACTGATGTTAATAATGAAAATGGTTTTTGTGACTGACAGGTGAAATAGTTTTAAATGGCTTCCGGCCGGCATTCACCTGCTGTTCAGTACAGTGTTTTTCATGTTGTGATTTCTTATTAATTTGTTGTAATTCTTCATTTTTTGTTGGTTTTTCACTGCCCGTCATGAACGTTTTTCATATTGAGTTAATGGGTCTGATTTCATTCATGTTCATGTCTGATACATCGTGTAAGAGCAAAACAGATTAATGATAAATTATTTATTAACCTGAGGTTAATAAATTAATTTAAATTAAAGATGAGTTCAAGATGTGTCAGTTTTTAAATGGATTCGTTTATATTAACGGCGCGGTTATTGTGAGGGTTAATATTTTAAAATGATTATTTCTAACAGGATTAATTAATTTTGTGATCTGCTGTGACAGAAATGAAATTAATATCCCCGGATAATCTGAATCATGTATCTTCAGGTTATCCGGGGATAGAATTGTGTGCTGCTTTTAGTGAATCCGTACCCACCAGCTCAGTGCTATCTGGTTTTGGGTATGGCCGCGATTCGTGTTTGCACCCACAGACCAGCGGCTCATATCCAGTTTCCCTTCAGTATTCAGCATCACGTACCAGTGATAAGCATTGTCCTGAAATCCGAATTTGCTGTTATCGGCATCCATCGAGCGAATACTGATATGGCTGGTGTTCATGCAGGCGGCATAGCCATCTTTCACTGCGGTCCACTCACAGTGAAGGGACATGGTCAGATTATTGCTGCCCGCATAAGAAACTTTCACATCCGCACCGTTGCTGATGGCAGCAGTCAGTGAGTCGATATCACCGGAGAGCTTGTTTCCCTGTGCGTCATTCTGATAAACCTTTACCCAACCGGTTTGTTGTTCCCATGTCGCGGCGAAAGCCGATGAGCCTGCGACAAAAAGTGTCAAGAGAGCCAGAATGCATAATGCACATTGTTTTTTCATTTGAGTTTCCTTTCTGAGTGATAAAAATTGCGGCTCAGTATAGAACTCGATATGCAACTGGTTTTGCTTTAGATCATGATTTGTGATGCTGTGTATTGTGTCAGCAGGTTTTTATATACCCAAACAACCTGAACCCTGCATCTTCAGGTTGCTTGGGTATATAAATTTAATTGCACAATCAAGTGAAATTATTGTGTCTGATAACCTTTTTGTTGTTAAATTATTTGATCTGACTGAATTATTTTGTACACTGTTTAAAATTGTCACTTCAGACTTTTGTTTTCCGGAAATATTCCTTTGGATATCAGTGTCCTGAAGTCAATGAATCGTTTCAAAAGTCACGTTATATACCCAAACAACCTGCATCTTCAGGTTGCCCGGGTATTAAAGATAAAGGAAGTTTCATGCAGAAGTTATTCATCGCAGTACTGTTTTGTTTCATGCTCTCAGGCTGTTTCGACCCGGTTACATTTGATGCCAGTAATGAATCAACGATGAAAATATCGTCCCGGAATATTGCCAAATCTATGTCTGAGGAGCAGAGGGAAGAGTTCAGCCGGGCGGTGATGTATTTTTCAATGGGTGGCACCGAAGGGCTGAAAAAAATTATGACTGCGATTGACGATGCACAAAGAGATCAGATATTTGCGGAACATCTGGCCGTGATTAATGGCCTGACTGGTGATGAGATACTGGAAAAATACCGGTCGCTGACCAGCCATTAATGATTGAAACCCATTCAGTTTTATCCATTTCCCCCGATGACAAAAATCCCTGAATTCGTATTCAGGGATTTTTGTCTCTCAACACGACGTTTTATTTCAAGACAGCTATCCGCCATCTTTATTCCGCTAACAACCTGAAAAATAAATCGTTTTACCCGGGATTTTTCCGGCTGATTCAGACAGGATCAAAACTGATCTGTACATTTATTCAGCTATACCGGCAGGTGTGGCGGACAGGGAAAGTGAACAACGATTTATGTTGCCACATTCACAAGATGCATCAATGAATCGTGCAAGATAGTGAACCTGATTTAATACTCAATCAGGTGAATTAAATCAGTTGGGTATTTCTATGCAAAAACTAAATATACCGGATGGGCTGCACATTCGTCCTTCAACGGCGGCTGATAAGCCTTTTCTTGAAAAATTACACCACGCAACCCGGCAGGATTTGCAATGGATTGATGGTGAGAAAGATTTGATTGAATCGATTGTTGAGCTGCAGTTTCAGGCTCAAACCGGGGGATATGGAGAGCAATTTCCAAACGCGATGTATTTCATTATTGAAAAACAGCGCGAACGTATTGGTAAAGCGACGATTGACTTTGGGCATAACGAAGTGCGTTTGGTTGATATCGCTTTCTTACCCGAAGCCCGGGGACATGGCTTCGGTAAAGCAATTATTCAGTCTTTTCAAACGGCGGCAGCTCAGTCTGGTTTACCGGTGTCTCTGACGGTGATGCAGCAAAACCTGAATGCGAAACAGTTTTATATCAGTTTGGGATTTCAGGTCGAATCAGTCACTGCACCTTATGAATTAATGGTGTGGTATCCCCCGGCAGTGAAAATTATCGCTGGTGGATAAGTGTTTTCTGGCCTTTGCCGTTTGGCAACGACAGAGCAATACAATCAACAAACAGGGAGCAACTATGAGTTTTGATCAATTTACCAAAGAAGTCCTTGAACCTTTTACGGGTAAGAGCATTTGTGTCTGTGATAAAGAAAGTGGTGCAACACTATCCGAGTTACAGATTGAAAAAGTTACGGAAACAGAATCCGGGGAATTTGATTCTCTCTCTGTGATACTCAAAGGTAATCCGGAGGTGCAGCTGCCGCAGAATACATACACATTTAAAAGCGAAGCTTTTGACGAAGTTGAGTTGTTTATGGTGCCTAACTCGGTTGACAGCTATCAGATTATTGTGTCGAGAAAAAAATCCTGATTGCTCAGGTGATGATTTAATTCCGGGAATCAGCTATGGAGAAATAATTATGTCAGATCCTTTCATTGGTGAAATTATGATGTGGGGCTTTAAATTCGCACCTGTACATTATGCTAAGTGTGATGGACAACCCCTCGAAATCAGTCAGTACAACGCACTTTTTGCTCTGGTTTACAATACTTTTGGTGGTGATGGCCGGGTGAATTTCCAACTGCCCGACTTACGTGGCAGAGCACCGATGCACATAGGTTATGGTATCGATATCGGCGATAAGTATGGTTTTGAGTCCGTGGTTTTGACCGAGGCAAATACCGGACACCGCCATCTTGTGACAGCTTCAGCGAATCAGGCGGAAGAGATTACTCCATTTGATACTCACTCAGGCGCAGGCAATTTCCCGGCAGTGGCCCAGGGTGTTGATTTATATGGTGTGCCTTCCGGCACAGTTGCTTTGGCTCCTGATGCTTTGACCAGTACAGGAGGAAATAAGTCTCACAGCAATATGCAGCCTTCCCTGGTGATTAATTTTTGTATTGCGTTGGAAGGTGTCTTTCCAAGCCGCAGCTAAACAAAGGAGAACATTATGTCAGAGAGTTATACCGGAGAAATCCGCATGTTTGGGGGCAATTATAGTCCGGTTCACTGGGCTTTTTGTGATGGACAAGAGCTGGCAACCAGTGCTCAGCAAGAGCTTTTTTCACTGTTGGGTTCGCTCTATGGCGGTGATGGCCGGTCAACTTTTGCTTTACCGGAAATGAGAGGACGGGTTCCGTTGCATTACGGACAAGGTCCGGGGTTGACAAACCGGTTTCCCGGGCAACGTTTTGGACAGGAAGGCGTTGTGCTAACCAAAGATCAGATCCCCTTACACAGTCATTCTTTTATGACTTCTTCTGAACCACCGGCCAGTGGATCGCCATCATCATCTGAAGTGATCGGGGCGGGTTATGCTTTCTCTGACAAATCATCGATTGCCGGGAAGATGAATGAAGGCATGATTCAATATGCAGGAAGCGGTGCGGCGCATTACAATATGATGCCTTACAGTGTTGTCAATTTTATTATTTGTATGATTGGCTTATACCCTACGCGAAGTTAGGCGCAATTGAGCTTTGGTGGTTCAGTGTTGTTGAGAGCAAAAGGCCGGCAGACTCCGGATTTCTGTTTTGAGTCTTCGGGCTGTATATCATTTCAGGTTAAGGAGAATAGTTATGCCTGTTACATCTTTCATCGGTGAAATTGTCATGAACGTCTATCAGTTTGTCCCGCGTAATTTTATGAATTGCTCAGGCCAGACGATTTCGATTAGTCAATATACCTCGCTTTACGCTGTGATTGGTTCGATCTATGGCGGCAATGATATGAACACATTCTGTGTTCCGAACTTAATGGGTCGGGTTCCGGTTCACTCCGGGCTGGGGCCGGGGTTGAATTACCGGCAACCCGGTGAAAGGGGGGGATCTCAGGATGCGTTGTTAACCACAGCGATGCTTCCGGCGCATAATCA
This sequence comes from Vibrio quintilis, assembly GCF_024529975.1. GTDB lineage: Bacteria > Pseudomonadota > Gammaproteobacteria > Enterobacterales > Vibrionaceae > Vibrio > Vibrio quintilis. The sequence goes on from NZ_AP024897.1 coordinate 1,627,906, forward strand.
TGTGATGAGTGCTTACCTCAATCCTCAGCCTTCAAATCAGCCGGGAAATAAATATATCGGTATTGTGAAGGCATCAGATGATCCAACATCAAGTCTGATTCCTGCTTATGTAGGGAAAGCGGATCTATCCCCGGATGCAGATTTGAATTATAAGTCAGTCAGTTACAGCGGAGAAAATGAGGAACATGAAAACAGGCAACCATTTCTTGGTTTAAGGTTTTGTATCTGCCTCGCCGGGATCTATCCGGCCCGGAGTTAATCCGCCTGTTACCTGACATCAGGCTGAGGCTGATATGGCAAGATATGATTAATTGCCATATCAGGTTGTCCTCACATTTATTGTCTCCATCTCAGACTATTTTCATTGATTTGCCTGTCTTAGCCCTTGAAACAGCCGGAAATTATGTTGTGTTGTTCACAAGATGAACCACGTAATCTGTGCGGGTATACAATCTGTTCGATAATTAACTGTGTTATATAAACCAGTTGAATACACATAGGAAGTGAATTTATTAGTCCAGGTGCATAACCTGACCATGGTAACAGTTCAATCTGACTTGTCGGCGCAGGCTGAATTGATCATATGGCGTGTACCTGTTGAGTGGCAAGGATAATGCCGATAGTACAGAGAGGAAGGAAAAAATGAAGCTGAGATGGGTGAGTTCCATCATCATGGTGATGTCTGCAACATTGTTTAGCAATCTGGCTTACAGTTATAACTGCCTTTCGGGCACGTGTTTTGATGGCCCGAATGTTAACCAGTCCTGTTCGGTGGATGCTGATTGTGATGCTTCCGATACCACCGCGCCTGTGTTCGAAAACAGTACCCCGTCACAAAGCAGTGTTGCAGAAACCTCGGTGACTATCGACGTCGACATCGATGAAGGCGGCACAGCATATGCCGTTGCTGTGGCTGACGGTGATGGTGCGCCTTCTTCGGCGCAGGTTATCAGCGGCCAGAATTCATCAGGAAGCAGTGCGGTTGCCAGTGATAGCATCACATTAAGCAGCGGCACGTTCTCCGGCACCCTTTCCCTGACCGGCTTAACTGCCGGAACTGCGTATGATATTTATGTGGTGGCGCAGGACGATGAAGGTTCACCAAACATCCAGGCTTCACCCACCAAAGTGGATATCACCACGGTTTCAGCCAATAACGCACCCGAAGTTGACTTAAATGGCGCGACCGGCGGCACCGATAACAGCGCCGCTTTCTCTGAAGGTGGCAGTGCAGTTGCGATTGCCCCGGCGGCGACGGTCACCGAAGCCGATGGCGATACCATCACGACAATCACCGTGTCACTGACCAATGATCAGGATGGCGCGGCGGAAGGGCTGAATATCACTGCGGCCGCTCAGGATGCACTCGCCGGTATTTCCGGATCATCGGATATCACTTTACAGGATACGATTTCAATCACCGGTGCGACGGCAACCGCCGCTGAGGTGCAGACTTTCCTGCGAACCATCACTTACAACAATACATCATCCTCGCCCGATGAAACTGCCCGGACGGTGACTGTGGTGATCAATGACGGCACCGATGACAGCACCACCCGGACCTCAACCATCAGCGTGACCAATATCACGGCGGCATCAACCACAGCATCGGCCTTTAATACCACCAATGGCACCAATCTCTCGCCGGCGATCAGCTTCAGCAGTGATGATGAAACCCTGACCATTGGCAGCATCAGCCATACTGCCGGCACCGCCAACGGTGTGGGTGGCACCAATACACTGGTGGCGATTGACGGCGCGGATATCAGCGGCTGGACGCTATCGAATTTCAGTACCCTGAACGTGCCAGCCAGTACTTCCCTGACGCTGACTTCAGTGCAGCATAATCTGTTCAGTACCTTTACCGACAATGCTTCACAAACTTTAGTGCTGACTTCCGGCAGTGATGCCGTGACCGGTAATGCCGGTATCGAAACCTATCAGTTAGGTGCCGGTTATAGTGGAATCTTTACCCTTGGCACTACCGGACAAAATGTCACCGGTACGGATACATCGGCAGAGACGGTTGATATTGATACGCTGACGGCAACCGGCACCCTCAGTGGCGGCACCGGCACGGATGTGCTGATGATGGGCAACGGCAGCAGCATTTCGGGTGCGACTATTTCCGGATTTGAGACCCTGACGCTGGATTCCGGCGCGTCGGTGACCATGACCGAAGCGCAGCATGATGGGTTTACCACCATCAATGGCGCCGGAACGGAGCAAATCACCATCTCTGCCGCAACCGATGGCCTGACCGGCAATGCGGCGATTGAGACTTATGTTCTGGGCGTGGCAAACACAGTCACGCCGGGCTCCGTGGCACAAAATATTACCGGCAGCAGCGGCGCTGACATTGTGAACCTGACCAGTGGCGCGTATACCTCAACCCTGAACGGCGGAGCCGGGACCAATACGCTGGCGCTGTCCAACGGGGCGGATATCATCGGTGCGACGGTCAGTAACTTTTCTGTCCTGAGTTTACCTGACGGCGCGACAGTCGATATGCTGGCGACGCAACAGGCATTGTTCAGCAGTGTCAGTGCCACCGGCACACAGCAAATCAATCTCAGCGGCGACGGAGACTTTACCACCCTGGCCGGGATTGAAACCTATGTGGTTGGCGATGACAGCACCAATACCCGGACGGTGACGCTGGGCGCCGCCACGACGGATGTGTCTGCGACTTCCGGCACCGATGTGGTGACCTTTCATCTCGGCACACTCACATATACCGGCACACTCACCGGGGCGGGGGCTGACGATATCGTTCAGCTGAGCAATGGCGCCGATATTACCGGCGCAACATTCAGCAGTGTGCCGAATCTGGTGATTGATTCGGGCGCTTCAGTGACGATGACAGAAGCGCAGCATGATGCGTTCAGTTCGGTCACGGCAGCGGGCACCAACTCAGTCACCATCTCGGATGCCACCGATGGCTTTACCGGCAACACGAGTGTGGAAAACTATACCCTTGGTACAGCGAACAGCATCACGCTGGGCACAACCGGCTCCGCACTGACGCAGAATGTCACCGGGTCAACCGGTAACGATACTGTCAGTCTGGGCGTGGCTGCTTATACCGGCACGCTCAATGGCGGCGATGGCAGTGACACCCTGGTGCTGGCCGACGGTGCCAATGTCTCCGGCGCCACGGTGACCAGCTTTGAAAACCTGACGCTGGCCTCAGGGGCTTCCGTCACCATGAGTGCCAGCCAGCTGGCGCAGTTCAGTGGCACGATAACCGCTACGGGTTCAGAAACGATGATAATTGTCGGCGACGGTGACTTTACCACCTTATCCGGGGTGGAAAGTTATATGGTGGGCGATGATACGACCAACAGCCGCACCATTACGCTGGGCGATGCCACAACCCATGTGACGGCAACGTCGGCAACCGATGCAATCACCTTTGAACTGGGCTCACTGACCTATACCGGCAGCCTGAGCGGGAACAGCAGTGTTGCGGATACCCTTTCAGTGGATAACGGCAGTGATATCAGCGGGGCGACGATCAGCGGAGTCAGTCAGGTGACGGTAACCAGTGATGCCAGTGTGACGATGACTGCGGCGCAGGTCAGTGCGTTGACCGGCACAGTGACTGCGCCGGGCAATGAAACATTCAATATCACCGGCGATGGCGACTTCACCACACCGGATAATATTGAAACGCTTGTGGTGGGTGATTCATCCACCGACAGCCGGACCATCACCCTGGGCAGTGCGTCTGTCTCGGTGACTGCAACCTCCGTGAGCGATGCGATCACCTTTGATGCCGGGACGCAGGCCTATACCGGGACATTGACCGGTGACAGCACGGTAGCAGATACCCTGACTATGGATAACGGCGGTGATATCTCCGGAGCCACTGTCACGGATGTCACCAACCTGACGCTGGCTTCCGGTGCCAGTGTGACCATGACACCGGCACTGCTCAATGGTTTCAGTGGCACGATCACCGCGCCGGGCAGTGAAACCCTGGTGCTCTCCGGCACCGGCACGCTCAGCGGCACGAATCTGTCTGAAATTGAAACGCTGGCAACCGCGTCTCAGGCCAGTTCTGATGTTGTAACACTTTCTGCTGCAATTGCCGACGGCAAGACCTTAACCGCAGGTGATACCGGCAGTGACAGCTTTACAGTGACCGGTTCAGCCGGAACGCAGTCGATCACCGGTAGTGCGGGCGGTGATACCATCGATGGTGGTGGCGATGATGATACGCTGAGTCCGGGCGCAGGCACCGACACCATGACCGGCGGCGATGGTGAGGATACTTTTACCGGCAGCATCAGCGATCTCAACGGCGACACCATCACCGATTTGTCCGCAGATGACAGGGTGTACCTGACCGGTGTCACCGGGTTGTCTTTCAGTGATGTCAGTTACAGCAGTGGCGGCGGAATCCTTCAGGTCGATACCGATTTGAACACCGGTAACGGGTATGAAGTGCAGCTGACATTGTCCAATAGTGCCGGAAATAACCTGACGGTCGATAGTGTGACAGATGCCGGGAGTGATTCGCTGATCACCTTTGTTTCAAATAATACCAATCCGGTCATCTCCATTGGCTCAACGCTGGTGACCGATGAAAACAGCAGCCAGACACTGACCTTCACTTATACCGATGCTGATGGCGATACGGTCACCGCGGTGCAGAAAACCGCTCCGTCTCATGGCAGCATCAGCATCAGCGGAACCAGTATTACTTATACGCCAGTGACTGATTACTATGGCAGTGACAGCTTTGAAGTGACCCTGAGTGATGGCAATGGTTACACGGTGGACCAGACGATTACGGTGACAGTCAACGAAGTCAGCAACAATTCCGGTGGTTCAAACAACTCCGGTGGTTCCAATAACTCCGGTGGCACAACGACTCCGGTGAATAATGCGCCGGTGATCACTCTGGGCTCTGCATTGATCACTGATGAAGATACCAGCGGGACGGTCAGTTACAGTTATACCGATGCGGATGGCGATACGGTCACCGCACTGGTGAAAACCGCGCCTGCGCACGGCAGCCTCAGCCTCAGCGGCACCCGTATTACTTATACACCTGAAGCCGATTACAGCGGCAGTGACAGTTTTGTCCTGACGTTAAGTGACGGCAATGGTTACAGCACCAACCGGACGATTAACGTGACGGTTAATGCCGTCAATGATACGCCTGTCGCGAATGATGACAGCCTGTCATTTACTGCAAATTCTGCCGGAACTTATACGCTGGATGTGCTGGCCAATGACACCGATGCAGATGACGATGCACTGCAGATTATCTGGGTGACCACCAGCAGCGGGACGGCTGCGATTCAGGGCAATGCGGTAGTGCTGACGACAGACACCACCGGCACATTTACCCTGAAATATGGTATCAGTGACGGTAACGATGGCACCGACAGCGCTCAGGCAACGGTGGTGATCACCAGTGATGATGCGCTGGCACCAACAGTCACACCGCCGGTGGATGTGGAAGTTAATGCCACCGGGTTGTTTACTAAAGTTGATTTGGGCGTTGCAACGGCTCAGGACAGCAGTGGGGAAGCACTGCCGGTTGCGCTGGCTGAAGGCAATACGCACTTCAAACCAGGGTTACATACCGTTTACTGGAAAGCCGAAGACAGCAGTGGCCGGGAAGGCAAAGCCAGCCAGAGGGTGACGGTGCATCCGTTAATTTCGATTGATAAAGATGCCGACACCACGGAAGGGACCACGCATACGGTCGGGGTTTATCTCAACGGGGAAGCGCCGGCTTATCCGGTGACGATTCCATATACGGTCAGTGGTACGGCAGACAGTGCCGATCATGATTTGACGGATGGTTCTGTGGTGATTAGCAGTGGCACCACCGGCAGTATGACCTTTAATGTGGCCGATGATGAGGTCACAGAAGGGACGGAAACCCTGGTTATCACGCTGGACAGCAGCCTGAATCTGGGCAGTCATTCCAGTTATACACTCAGCATTTATGAGGCCAATGTGGCGCCTGAAGTGAGTGTGGCTCTGACACAGGGCGGAGAATCCCGGGCGGTGGTGGAAAACAGCACCGATGTGGTGACCGTGACTGCGACAGTGACGGATGCCAACGCCGGTGATACACATACTTATCAATGGATAACTAATGATACGGGCATCGTCAATACCAGCAGTCAGGATGGGGTGTTTACTTTCTCTCCTGATGGCCTGACTGCGGGTATTTATCATCTTGGGCTTGAAGTGAGTGATGGCACCGCCACCACCACATCAGATATTTATATCGAAGTCGTGGACAGCCTTGCGGTGCTGGGCAGTGATGACAGTGACGGCGACCAGATTCCGGACAGTGAAGAAGGGTATAAAGACAGTGACAATGATGGTATCCCGGATTATCAGGATGCGATCAGTGAATGTAATGTGATTCAGGAACATGCACTGGTTTCAGAGAACTATCTGATCGAAGGGGAAGAGGGCGTTTGTCTGCGCAAAGGGGCCACGCTGGCAGCAAATGAGACCGGTGGTGCCCGCTTGCTGACCTCTGAGCTGGCGGATGATCCGCAGGCGCAAAATGTCGGCGGGGTGTTTGATTTCATCGCCTACGGTCTGCCGACATCCGGTCAGGATTACCAGATTGTATTGCCGCAGCGATTACCTGTTCCGGCCGATGCGGTTTACCGGAAATACACGGCGACAAGTGGCTGGACCGACTTTGTGGAAAATGCCGATAACTATGTTTCTACAGCCGCCGGGGAAGAAGGGTATTGTCCGCCTCCGGGAGACAGTGCCTGGACGCGTGGCCTGACCGAAGGACACTGGTGTGTGCAGCTGACGATTCAAGATGGTGGTCCGAATGATCATGACAACATGGAGAACAGCGCCATTGTTGATCCCGGCGGTGTGGCAACCCGGTCGGAAAACCGCCTGCCGGAAGCGGTGGATGACAGTGTGACGGTTGAGATCAACGGTTCGGTGACGATTGATGTGCTGAGTAATGATACGGATGCTGACGATGATTCACTCTCCGTGCTGAGTGCAACGGCCGAACTGGGTCAGGTTGTGGTGGCCGGTAATGCGCTGGTTTACACGCCTGCGGCAGAATTCTACGGCACGGATACGGTGCATTACAGCGTGACGGATAATCACGGGGGAACGGCCTCAGCTGCGGTCACGGTGAATGTGACCAAATCGTCCGGCGGTACGTCGACACCGTCGGATCCGGCATCATCATCTTCGGGCAGTAGTGGCGGCACCGGTGGAATTGTGGTGTTTGTACTTGGGGTGTTAGGCATTCTGCGCCGCAAACACTAGTCGCTGACTGATGTTTATCCGGGGCTCTCAGCAAGGTGCTGAGAGCCTTTGTTGTTTCCGCCGGCAGGTATGTCAGGCTGGGATCTGCCGGATGAAAGCTTTATCGTGAAACTTAATTTTGTCGCTCGCAGGTATAGCTGGTTCCGCTTCCGGATTTGCTTATTTTGCCATTGCCCTGCTGTTTGATTTTCCAGTTCAGTGTATCTGCGCGCTTAGGCAGGAATTTCGTCATTTCATCCATATAAGCATTGGTTGCATCACTCAGTGCCTTTGCTGATGACTGATCGATAGACTCAAAAAGCACATTGTTACGCATCACCCAGGTGCCTTGATTGACAACCTGCATCGCCATATATTCTTTGTTGTTTTTCCCGATAATGCGAATATCGGTTGAGACCGAAAAAGATTGGTCCGGGTTGTAGCCGGCGATCACATTGAAAGAATAATTCAGCCATTTCGGCAGGGGTTCACCGTCGGCAGTCATATCTTCCTTTTGGGTCGGTAATTGTAGTTCCAGCGTACAGTGCCAACGCCCGGTGATGTCAACCTGCTCCTGAGGTGTTGTTGCACACCCGGCCAGTACTGCTGATACCAGCAAAATTAACATGCTTTTCATGATTCAATACTCCGTTGTTCAAATGATGGCGTATTAAATCATAACGATGTCAATTCACAATAGAATTATGGATAATAAATTGATATACCCAAGCAACCTGAATCCTGCATCTTCAGGTTGCTTGGGTATATAAATCTGAGCGGAGGCGTCTATGAAGCACATCGAAATCCTGATGGGGGATATTACCCGGGTAAAAGCAGATGCGATTGTCAATGCCGCAAATCCGGTGATGCTCGGCGGCGGAGGCGTGGATGGCGCCATTCACCGTGCGGCGGGGCCGGAGCTGCTGGCGGAATGCCGCAAAGTCAAAGCTGTCAATGGGGTGCGTTGTCCGTTTGGACAGGCCAGGATTACTCCGGCCGGGCAGCTACAGGCAAAGTATGTGATTCATGCAGTCGGGCCGGTTTACCACCGGGAAGACAATCCACAGGCACTGTTGCACTCTGCCTATGAACAGGCTTGTGAACTGGCGCTGGAAAATCATTGTCATTCAATTGCTTTTCCCGCGATTTCCTGTGGTGCATATGGCTTTCCGCATCAGGAAGCAGCTGAGATTGCTCTGGCGGTGTGCGCGCAGGAAAAATTCAGTCAGCTGACGATCCGGTTCTATCTGTTTGAGCCACCGCTGCTGCGGATTTTTCAACAGGCCCTGACTACGTTATTTACCTGAATACCTGAATACCTGAATTCTGTCTTTTCAGGATATTTGGGTATCGTTGGGGCATTGGTCCAAAATCATGATATGATAATTATTTCGCTTATCATTAAAAATACAGTGACTTATACCCAGGCAACCTGAATCATGCATTTTCAGGTTGCCTGGGTAAAAAATGCAGTTATTTCCGGAAGATGGAAATACTGAAAAGGAATGCCAGCGTCAGATAAGGAGGTCTTATGACAAAAACACTTACGGGTGGATGCTGTTGTGGGAAAGTCAGTTTTTCAGCAGAAGATCGTTTTAGCCGCTTTTACTTTTGCCATTGCCGGCAGTGCAGAAAAATGACAGGTTCTGCCCATGCAGCCAATCTGTTTACCGCACCGGATAATATTGCCTGGGAACAGGGCACTGAATTTATCAAACACTTTTCCTATCCGGGACGGGGCTTTGCCAAAACCTTTTGCACGGAATGCGGTTCCGCCTTACCTTTTCTTTCCTCCGGCGGGAAGTACCTCATTGTACCGGCCGGCAGCTTAAATGAAGAACCCTCGAAAGAGGTCGATGCGCAGATTTTTTGTGCCGAACAGACCCGGTGGCATCTTCATGGCCTTGCTGTGAAAAAAATGCCGGGATTTCCGGAATAACAACATTGCCCGGAGCGGGCTGTGTTTTCTCAAGACTGAAAACAGGTGAGTTTTCAGTCTTCTTTTCTTTTTGTGTTGTGAAAAATCAACGTTTTTTAACCACTTTCAGGGATATAAAGTGTATGTTTAAACTGTCCTTTAAGAAGAAGGTCGTGGCATTAATTATTGCAGCCATCTTTACCACCATTCTGGTTTCATATCTGAGTGTGAATTACTTTATCAGCCATTATATTTCCCGGGCTGATTCTCAATATATCAAACATAATGTTCAGCTGTTGCAGAAAAAGCTGAGCACTGAGCTGAACGGCAAAATTGCTCTGGTCAATAATCTGAATTTCAGCATGATGGATATCGCCGATGCGCAGAAGAAATCCGGTTTTTCTGATGTGGTGAAAGTACTCAATGGTTATGCTTTCAATTCGGAAGGCGCCATGGATGAGGCGGATGCCGCCCCTCTGATCCAACAGGCAGAAAATCATCCGGAAGGGCTGGTGATTAGCCCGGTGACGGAAAATAATGGGAAGCAGACACTGATGTTTTCTGTCCGCCATGTGGATGACAGCGTTGACTTTTTTGTGCTTGATTTGAGCTACCTGGCGGATGTGATTCAAACTTATACGCTGGACGGCAGTTATGCTGAGCTGAAGGTGGGAAATACGACGATTTACTCCGATAAATCGGGCGATCATTTACTACCGGTCCGGGAAAATATTCAGTTTGGCGGACAAACCTGGCAACTGACCGGCTATATCGATCAGGATGAGATTCAGCAAAATACCGATGTTCTGAATAATAAGATTACGCTGGGCTTGCTGATTTGTGCCGTGCTGGTGATTGGACTGAGTATTATATTTCTGCATTTTGCTTTCCGTCCTTTACTGCGCCTCAGTTCACTGGTGCACCATCTGTCGCAGGGCAGTGGCGATTTGTCCCGGCGTCTGGCGGTGGAAACACAGGATGAAATTGGTCAGATTTCTCATTCGATCAATTTGTTTATTGAAAAGCTGCAATCGATGTTCCGTGAAGTCTCAGACACTTCCGGCGGAATCGATGTTGCGGTACACCAGCTGACCCGGCAGGCGGAGTCTAATGTCCGGACGCTGGAACAACACACGATAGAAACTGAGCAGGCGATTACTGCGATTGAAGAACTGAGTGCTTCTGCCGGTTCGGTCGAACAAAGTGCCGGTGATACCGCCGCACTGACTGAGAAAACCAGCCAGTATGCGGAAGATTCGAAGCAGACGGTGGGCGATGCGGTGGCAAGTGTCAATGCGCTGGTGAGTCAGGTGGAGTCGATGTCTGACACCATTCATACCATGAACCGGGATACGCAGCAGATTGGTTCGGTGCTGGAAGTGATTGGTGACATTGCTGAACAGACCAATTTACTGGCTTTAAATGCGGCCATTGAAGCGGCCCGTGCCGGAGAGCAGGGACGTGGTTTTGCGGTGGTTGCCGATGAAGTGCGGGCGCTTGCCGGGCGGACGCAGCAGAGTACCTCGCAGATCGGTGAGATGCTGGATAAGCTCAACACTGCCGCGGACAATGTGGTGGCTGAGATGGAATCTACCCATCACCGGTGTGAAGACACGGCCGAAAATACCAATAAAGTCATGGATTCCCTGAATATTGTGACGGACTCAGTCAGTGAAATTAATGACCTCAACACACTGATGGCGACGTCAGCACAGGAGCAAAGCCATGTTGCTGCCGAAGTCAGCCGCAATATGGTGGCGATTCAGGAGATGGTGCGCGCGCTGAACAGCCATGCAGCTCAAACCACCGAGGTGAGTACCGAATTAAGCAAAACCTCAAAAGGGCTGACGGCTGTAGTCGGGCGGTTTAAAATTTAATCCGGAAGCGGCGGTATGCTGCATCCCAAGCCGGCGGTTGTGCAGCGGTGGGCTTTTTTACTGGCTTCAGGTCATCTGCTCCAGCGCAATTAAATTATCCAGCGCTACCTGATTGGTGTTGCCGCAGACATCCGGACAGGGCTGAAAACTCAGGCAGACCTTTGGCCGTTCCGGTTTGCCAAACAGCTTGCACAGGTTGTTTTCATTGAGCTGAATACAGCGTACCCCGGCCGGTTTGCCATCCGGCATGCCGGGAATTGATGACGAGATACTTGGCGCAATACAGCAGGCACCACAGCCGGTACGGCAGTCCATAATAATCCTCTGAGAATCGGGTAAGCAGATGAGCGGGGAACCGCAGGCCGCGGATTTTAGCAGAAATTGTAGGTTGATGTGGAAAAATAAACCACTTTTACCAGAGAAGATATCCCCGGATAACCCGCATCTTCAGGTTGTCCGGGGATAAAGTTATCTGATATCCGCAGGTGCAGAGTTAAACCACCGTAATCACCTGCTCAGCTGCAAGCCGTGACTTGGGTTGATTGAGGTTATAGTCACCTTCATCATCATGATAACCAATCGCCAGCGCGACATGGCAGTCGTAGCCAGCGAGCTCTTGTGCAAAGAGGGTTTTCAGTAATTCACCGTCAATGCCTTCCATGGTGGTGGAATCAATTTTCAGCCGGGCGAGGGTGTGCAGTGCGTTCCCCAGTGCGATATAAGTCTGGGCCCGCGTCCATTCGGTATGATGGCCCTGTGCATCCAGATTACTTTCCACAAAGCTGTAAGCACCGGCCATCAGGGCCCGGCTTTCCTGCGATATCCGGTTATCGGCGATATTTTGGTTAATCACGACATCATAATCTTCCGGGGTGTATTTAATTTTGTTGGCAAACAAAATGATATGAGAGCAGGCTTTGATATGAGGTTGATTAAACTGAAATTTTTCAGCAAATGAATCATGCATTTTCTGCTTTGCTGCCTCCGATTCAATCACAACAAACTTCCAGGGCTGGGAATTGATGGAGGAAGCGGATAAACGCAGTGCCTCAAGCAACACATGGAGATCTTCCGGGGAAACTTTTTTAGCCGGATTATATTTTTTCGCGGTATAGCGCTGTGTCAGGTCTTCAATAATGGCGTGTGTCATAAAACTCTCTCTGTTTGATATGGTTTCGTACACGTATTGCAAAATACGGCGGTATTTTTGTATTATCAGGAAACAAAAGTCAACCAGTATACTTTTAGTAACCTTGTTGTAATTAGGGGAAATGAATATGACGACAGAAGCCGGAAACCGGCAAACCCCATCGGGCTGTCCTTCGCCGTGTTCTATTGAACGGGGAATGCGGCTGCTGGGCAGTAAGTGGAAAGGTACGATTCTGTGGCATCTGAAAGACGGACCGCTGCGCTTTAATGCCTTGTGCCGGATGATCAGCGGTGCCAGTAAGAAGATGATTGACCAGCGGCTCAAAGAGATGGAAGCGCAGAATCTGGTTATCCGCACGGTGATTAATGACCGGCCCATTGCGGTGTCTTATGAACTGACTCCCCTGGGCAGGACGGCATTAGATTTTTTGGAAACGCTGAAAAACTGGGTTGAGACGCATGACATGTAACTGGCCGGAGATTGCGCTTGAATGTTGGCCTGCGGGCAGGTATAAAGCGTGTCCGGTACATTTATCTTCTTCAACCTTTATTCAGGGCAGCACATCATGACAGCACCATTCTGGCAGACCAAAACACTGGAACAAATGAGCGAACAGGAATGGGAATCCCTGTGTGATGGCTGTGGCAAGTGTTGCCTGCATAAACTGATGGATGAAGAAACGGATGACGTCTATTACACCAATGTTGCCTGTAGCTTGCTGAACAGTAAAACCTGCGCCTGTAAAGATTATCCGAACCGGTTTGAGTCCGGCGAAGAGTGCCTGAAACTGACCCGGGATAAAATTGATGAATTCCACTGGCTGCCGGACACCTGCGCCTACCGCCTGCTGGCCGCCGGTGATGAATTACCGGCATGGCACCCGCTGATCACCGGCTCCAAATCCGCCATGCATGCGGCCGGTGAGAGTGTGCGCGGCAAGGTGGTGTATGAGATTGATGTGGTGGACTGGGAAGATCATATTTTGAATCATCCTCGTGAGAATCGGTGATATCAAGGCGTATCAAAGGGTGTGAGCTACCCCGTTTATCAATAATCATCAATATTTATCTATATTAAGAAATTTTGTAGTCACATTGTAGTCATTTTTTTAGGTTGGTCAGCGGGTTTTTTGTGACGACATCTTCCAGGTGATCTGGTGCAAGGTGGGCATAGCGCATCGTCTGTTTTATGTCACTGTGGCCTAAGATGCGTTGAAGGGCAATAATGTTTCCGCCATTCATCATATAGTATGATGCAAATGTATGGCGTAAGACGTGTGCGGCTTGCTGTTTCAGGCGGGGAACATGTTTGATGATGAAACGATAAATAGTTGTATATCCAATGCTGAATAATGGCCCGGAACCTTCTTTATAAATCTCTTCGTAAAGCTCGGGGCTGATGGGTACTGAGCGGTTCTTTTTCCCTTTTGTATGGGTAAAGGTGACTTTGTATTTAGTCAGTTGTGCTCCGGTCAGACTTGCAGTCTCTTTGAACCGGCCGCCTGTTGCCAGACAGAGCTTAATAATTTTTTGCACGTCATCGTGAAATTCATGTGCTTCTGCGGCTGTGATCAGTTTTTCCATCTCGTCTACAGTCAAAAACTCCATTTCAGTTTCATGTAGTTTAAACTGGCGAACAGCAGCCAGAGGATTTGTTCCTTTCCACTCCTCCATCCGGATAAGTTCAACAATGACTGCATTGAGTAAGTCCTGCTCGTTATTACAGGTGCGAAAAGTTACCGCGACTTTACGCCCGTTTAAGTCTGCAATTTCTCCCGCTAAGCGTGCCGCACGAAACTCAGTAAACATTTTGGCGGTCAGCTTTTGATAGAGCGGGTCGCCCATGCCTAATGCTATGACTTTAAGTTTATTGTAGGTGTACTTTGAATGTGTCAGTGACTGACCGTGCCGTTCCTGCCAGAGATCAATCATATCCATTAGGCTACGGTGTTGAGATTTTTCACCAAGCCATGGTTTATCATCGACTTCTTTTAAAACGAACTTTTCATAAGCAAGCGCTTCGCCTTTTGTGGCAAAGCGTTTGCGAACCCGTTTTCCTTTGCGGCCCTGTGGGTAAACATCACAGAGCCAGGGCTTTTTATTTCCGTCTTCGAGTTTTCTTACTGACATTCTCTTATTATTTCAAATGACCTTGCATCATCATAAGAATAATAGATGTGTCATTTATTTTTTGATTAGTAAACATTTGTTTATTCTCTTGTGGATCTTCTTTCTCTTCGAAAGATGTATCCAATGCTGTGACCAGAGATTCAGCATAAGGTCGCAAATCATCCACACTGTTGATTTTTGATGAGACTGATGGAGCTAATTTATGAGCATTATAAAGAGCTTGGTACAATCCTGCTGCGGTCACTAACTTTTGATTATATGTGGCTTTTTGCCAATCTAAAGCTGTTTTGCCCCGTACTTCCCCACCTTCATACCACTTTTGCGGCTCAACTTTTTCAACTACAGTTTTGAGTGGTTCCTGTGATTTAGAACTAACCTGTTGAGTTGTTGATGAAACAATATTCTCTTCAGCAACTGGTTTTTCTGGCGGAGGGGCGAGAGAGACGACAAGAATTGAGATGGCTAACCAGCTAAAAGAAATGATTTTTGCTTTTCCTGAATACCCTTTTCTTAATGTGAACCATGAAAATATGAGGGGAATTAGTACAATTCCTATACCTAACCCAATACTAACTTTTTTATCGCTCATTTTTATTATCCTGATTGTGATGGTGATAAATTCCCACCAAAGTGTATGACTTCTTTACTTTGGCATTGTTATTAAGTTGATAACCTGCTTGCCAGAAAAATGTATTTCGATATCATCAAGAATGAAATAGTCTTTAAGTGTTTTGACATTGACCAGTTTTAGAGATACGTGGATTTTTGCTTGTTTACCGGCTTTATCCAGTGAATCGATCAGGACAGATGCTTTTGTTGGATGTTTGGAAGACAGGATGAATGTATTACCGTCAATATTGCAGCTTGCACCAATACGACCAGTTGATTTGTGTTCTAACGTTGCATTAAAGCTTTGTGCTATATCTGAACGCAGTAAGGTGACTGAACAAAAATTATGTTCATCTTGTTTTATCGTAATATCAACGGCTGGTTTTGAATTCATCGTATAAGGAAAATCAGAGACAGAAACATCATTGACTTCAAATGATGTCGCTTCACCTGAACAACCAGACAGCGTTGCTGTTATTGCTACAGCTAACAACGCCGCTCTTAACAACCGATTTTTCATATTAACTTCCTGAACCAAGTGTAAAAAAGAAGTCAAACTTTAACAAAAATCACATTGATATAAAATTGATATAGATAAAACATGATGTATATTGATGCTTATTTCTTCTTCATTTCCATTGCAACCCGGCCAATAACTTTTATTTCATCTTCTGCAACTTCTATCGTTGAATTTCCGAATGCGATTGCAATCTTTTTACCGGGGAGTCTCTGTAGATAATTGATAGAGACCCGTCCATCAATATCAATCAGATAGTCACCGGTTACCGGATCTTCAGATTCTTTATTGATGTAATAAATACCGTTATCATCCTCTATCACCTCAGTTGCTGATGCTATCAGGCCAAATTTTGTTAATGTGGTCTGATCCAGTAAAACTTTTCCATGTTTTTCCAGTGAGCCATTCACAATTCGATAACTGATAAACTCGTTTCCGGTATTTGTGACTTCAAAGGGTTCACCTTCTCCCAAAGCTAGGTAGCGGACAGAAGCGCCAGAATGAAGATGTTCTCTGACGATCAACTCAAAGCCTGTTCTTTTGTGATGATGCCATGTTGAGAATGTAGAGCTAGGTATTCCGTAGTAGTCACTCATTAACTCATATGTCTTACATCCAGTGACATCTTTCAGCTTCCCTGTAAAGTTTTTTCCTGTCAAATATTCAAATGGAGGAACTTTGGCTTCAATTCTACTCATATAAGTACTCATTAGTTATTTCAAATGACAAACTTCTGCCCAAATGAGGATTTTCTTTTATTTATTGATATTAAATCTTGCAAATGAAAGAAAATGATCGTAAGTTTATCTTAAACAAGATGATGATTTATCAATTCCACTCAATAACCATCATTTAATCTCAAACGAACAGGATACCACTTATGGCAACTATTCAAATAGCGGTAGACGCACCTTTTTGCACTAAAAAAGAGTTTCTCCGTCGTACTGGTTGGTCTTCAGCTTCACTTGACCGTGCAATTAAACGCGGTGAAATCCCTATGCTTGAGAAGAAAGGCAAATCAAGTTCAGTGCTGATCAATCTGGTGAAACTCTTTGAGCGATCAGCGGAACAACAGGTTTGAATCTGCTAACTATTTATTTACGTCTCTTTCTTCTTTATTTGAGTATTCGTCATGAACATAAATAACTCAATGTACGGATTTTGTGAGTCCAAACAAAAGTCATTTGATGAGGCATGTTGTTCGTTTGCGAGTTCCGAAAACATGGAGCAAATCGCCCGTGCACTTGGAATGAAGCCGGGAATGCTGCGAAATAAGCTGAATCCTGAACAGCCACATGTACTAAAGCCGGTTGAACTCATCGCAATTTCTAAAGTGAGCGGTAATTACACGTTAATCAATTGTCTTTTACTTGGGCTTAATGTGGTCACGGCTCCCCTTGAGGGAGCGGAAGAAGCAGAAACGATATTAAGCCGTCTTTTCAAACACAGTGCGAATGCTGGCGAGTTGTCCGCCTGGGCGCTTGAGCATGGTCATGACCACCGCCTTTCCCGCACAAACAAACAATCGCTGATTCAAAAAGCACAATTGGGCATCAGTAATTTAGTGCTACTCATCAGTGATATTGAAAACAAAACATCCGGAGTATCACCGCTGTTTGGAATGGCGACCGATTTCATTATCAACGGTACGCCGATTCCCGGACTGTCATAGAGGATAAAAATTATGAATCAGTTGGCTATTGTACAAGAACAAACACCGCCGCCGGCCGAAGAAAGCATTGCCCGAATTCGTGCAATGCTGACCGGGACCGTTACACGCAACCAGATTGCAGATAATTTTTCACGATTAGATACAAAACAGCGCGGGGTGTTATTAATCGCTTCCGGTTTGAAACCGGAGGAACATCTTGATCGCTCGTTTGATGAATTTGACCATCTTGAAAAACAGCGCATCCGTGAAGGTATGTGTTTTTTAAAATCCCTTCAATTATCACTTGAGCATAAAGTCGGCGACCCGCGCCAGCTCAAATACCGCCACTTCCAACAACCAGTTTAATCCTAGCCAACGTTGAACCTTTGCCCTCCTGAGGGAGGGCTTTTTTTTACCAAAATCTGAGGATTTCAATATGTCAGTTGCAAACTTAAATTCCCGGCTCGATAGCATTAATCACAACCTGAACCGCCTGTTACCTCATCTGAAAAAAGTCACACCGTCCAATCCGGTTGATACGTTGATCACAACCAGCGATGTCATCAGTAACAGAGATGTTTTTGACATCGTGCATTCAATCAATGTGTTAGCGATGCAAAACACTGACCTGCTGGATATTTACACCCGGTTTAATCCAGTCGCTAAAGAATTCGAAGTCCGGGCATTTGCCGATACTGTCACACACAAAGAAGCCATGGTCTATTTTCAGGCCATCCCGATTTCAGATGACGCATTGCCCAAATTATTAGAGGCAGAAAGCGATCTGACTGAAATCATTATTGCTGCGCGTGAAGCGGCTCAGGGCTGAATCATGCTATTTGCAGCCATTCAGTTATGCCCTAAAGGGGGCGTGATCCTGAATAAAACAAATGAAATCGCCACTGTTCCGGTTGGCGATTTCGATTCTATGGATGCCGCGATTGATGCCGCATGTTCAGAACTGAAGTGTCATCACCTGTGTAAAGGGGTGATGAGTCGGGGCAGGGGGCAGAGCGGTTATTTGTTGGTAACAGAACAAGAGTTAGAAACGGCCTGAGCCGTTTACTCATTGTTCTTCATTTTCAGGGTTTCACCGATAAACCGGGCAAGAACCCACTCTTTGACAGAGAGCTTTTCCTGACTGACATCAAGCTCTTTCTCAAGACCCGCCCGGATAAACGCGATGTTACTCAGAGAAAGAATCACATTGCTGTCTCGTTTCTGTATCTCAAGAAAACGGGTGTGCAGTTCTTCTTCTGAAAGTTGGCTTGTGATCAGAGGTAAATAACAATGATATTGAATATCCGATTTAGCCGAAACCTGAGCAGGTTTAATCGTAAATACAAACATGCTGATCGCAACCATCAGAAAGCCAGTCACCATATTATTGCTCAGTTGAAAGGCAATACTGGATCCAAGAATCAGTTGAACAATCGTCAGCAAGTTATCGAAGCGACGGTAGAAAATTGCGTTGTATTGCTCCATCCGGGCAGAGTAATGAACATCAAAGATACTGAAATCAGCCTTTTGGTTTTGGTGTGGGTTTGGGGCGTTGGTGAAATTTGTCTCGGTCATCGTTGTCATTCCAGGTTTGTTGTTTCACAAATATTGTCCTCTTTGTGCGTGTTGGTGTTGGGGAACTTCATCATAGCACCGCCTGCCATGTGCGCAACTGGTCGCCTAACCCCACGTTACGGGGTTTTCTAATGGAAAGGACACTTGAACCGATTGATGAACACATCGCCTGTATTCCCCATGGGTACCAGCCCACAGAAACTGAACCCGATAATCAAAACTTTATCGAACGGGATTTATATAAGATCAATCCTCTTGATCATGACTGGCGTACTAAAAATAAGTATTTCAGCGATCTGCCTGTTTATTTGCTGAAATACTTCGCTAATAAATACAAACAAATTTTTAAATCAAAAGGCCGTGCAGCTGCAAACAAGTTCTTGCGTGAACGCATGGAACCAGCCCGTGATCGCGTGCGTATGGTTTTACGCCAGTACAATACACTTCCCACAACACAAAAAATTTCTTTGCTCAGTGAACAATATGACGACACTGAGCAAAGAAATTTTTCACCACAGAAAAAATTCGATTTTGACCAGGCTGGAAGGCATTCAAAACCGGTCAGGAACCGCATCATTGCAGAGCTGGAACCAGATGAAATCAAGAACATGGCTTTCAAAATTTCTCAGCTTATGAATATGCGTTTTCAGGAGGTTGCTTTTAAAGTTGCCAGTTATGACGAGAAAACCATTAAGAAAATAGTTAAAAGAATGCCGAAAGGTTACCAGTATATTCCTGAAGTTGAGGGATATAACCATCTGGCTGAATTCGCAAAGTCATTCGGTATCAACCCGCCTCAAAAATATAAAAAGCAATCGGCACTGTCTGCCACACAGGATATTTCAAAAATCATCAGTGAAACATGGTGGCAGGGGCAACTGACCCGCATTCGCAAAATTATGCGTGAACATCTGGCGATCGCCATGGGGCAGGTTTCTGCAAAAGCGTCACCTTATGCAAGCTGGGATTGTGTCAAAGAGTATAAAGAGCAGGATAGAAGGAACTGGAATTATATCAAACAAGGACAGCTCTTTGATGAAGAGACCGGAGACGTGGCGGATTTGGCTGATATGGTGTTAAAAAGCGTATCCAATCCGGCGATTCGCCGTCATGAATTGATGGTCCGTTGCCGGGGCTGTGAGGACATCGGCAATGAATTGGGGCTTCAGGGGCTTTTTCTCACTCTGACAACGCCATCAAAATATCACAATCATTATAAAAAAGGTGGGTTCATTAGCCACTGGAACGGAGCCAGTCCAAGAGCTGCACAATCTTACTTAAATAATGTTTGGCAGCGTATCCGGGCAAAGCTGGGCAGGGATGAGATCCGCTGGTTTGGTGTTCGGGTGGCTGAGCCTCATCATGACGGTACACCACACTGGCATTTGCTGATCTGGGTAAAACCTGAAGATGTAGAGGCTGTGAGGCGGATATTCATTTTATATGCAGTCGCAGAAGATAAAGAAGAGCTGTATCCGAAAATAAAGGAAAAAGTCCTGCATGGTCCATTCAACTATAAGCCGCGCTGTGACTTTGGGTTTATCGACCCGGAGAAAGGAACAGCCACCGGCTATATCGCTAAATACATTTCGAAAAATATTGACGGCTTTGCAATGGACGATGACATTTCAGATGAAACTGGTACGCCGGTTCAGGAGATGGCCCGGCATGTCGGCGCCTGGAAATCCCGGTGGAATATTCGTCAGTTTCAGTTTTTCGGGGGTGCGCCGGTCACGACGTATCGTGAACTGCGCCGTTTTGCCAGTCAGAACAAAAAAGTGTTCATGGAATATGTTTTCATGCAGGAACGCTCAGATCTCATCGGTATGTACAACATGCTTAACTACCGGTTAACCGGGCCAGTAAAACCGGCCCGTTTGATGACTAATCTTGAACTGATAGAAATCATTTCTGCGAATTTTGAGTCCCGTATTAAAACGGATAACGCAAGTATTGCAGGTACCATGAAATCGGCTGATCATGGCAACTGGCGCGGTTATATCATGGGGCAGGGCGGTCCGTTCGTACGGCGTGATGATTTGCTGATTACCAATGTTTATCAGGAACTGCCGTTTGCATCACCACACGGTGAAACCGTCCGGAAAATAGATGGATTCCAGACACCGGAATCCATTATTCAAACTCGTCAGAAGCGTTGGACAATTGTCCCTAAATCAACATCATCAGATTTGATACGAGAGATTCATTATGAGTATGAAAAACCTACGTCAAACCCGAAAACATGGAAATTCAAACAGCGTGTTGTAACGTTTAAGAAACGCTCTGAATCTGAAGAATGCACCGGGAGCGAAGCGACCCAAACCGGCGGCTCTGCCGCCTCTTGGAGTTCTGTCAATAACTGTACGGAGCCAGCCGGAGAACAGATCAGCGATCAGCTAAAACGGATATTTGAACCGGATAAACGCCATCCGGATATTCCCCCGGATATGCAAAATGCCCTGGTCAGTGGCAGAACGGTGCAGATAGATGACAACAGAATGATGAGAATCCGCCCGGCAGAGCGGGACGAACACGGAAACATCAGGCCAGCGCAGCTTGTTGAGGTCAAAACTGAACCTGATGATACGCTCTGGCTGGATTTTGACGGATTTAATAAACTATTGATGCCAGAGTCTGATGATTGTCGTCTTCAGTCTGAGTCATCTGAGTTATCGGACTGGCCGTTGACGTGAGGCAGTATCTGGAAAATCAAATCTATCAATGCGTGTTTTACATCATCGGGCATTGAATTTATTGCGGATACCAAATCCCAGTCGTTGAGTTGTTTCATTGTTTTCCTGTTTTTTAATTCATAGACGGCCATGTCCAGCAATGCAATATCATGAAATTGCATCAGCAGTAGTATCTCGCTTAGTCGTGGGTCTCGTTTTTGCTCCTCAAATCGTTGATACGAAGATTTCCCTATCCCAGTCGCTGATGCGATTTCTTCCTGAGTGAGATGCTTTTTTATCCTCATCTGGGCAAAAAATGATGAAATGGCGTTGGTACGATGCGTAATCTCGTTATTGTTTGGCATATCAATACGGCCTCATATGTCAAAGCTGACTAATTAATACGGGAAATACGCCAATGCTGACTAGAAATTAAAAAATAGTTGAAAATATCAACAACAATGTTTCAGTTTTATGTATGATTCTTAGAGTTATTGCTCAAATATAACGGCTTATATACATATGTAATATTAATACTTTACGCAATAACAGAAAAATATAAAAAGTTTTTGGCTATGATAATTGTAAGTGGAGGTAAAATGCTGCGTAGTCTTGATGAAACAGAACGACGTCAGGTCATCAAAATGGCATTTGAAATTATAGTTGATGGAGTAACGGCACATTGTCACTCTGATGATCAGAAATGCACAGCCCAGGCGGGTGCATACATTGCGGGTTTATTATTGGCAAACACGGGCGGTCTATATTCATATTCCGCAGAAACCTATGATTTAGCTGCGTCAATCATGGCGATGGCATCAGAATCATCACAACATCGATAATTCATGCTGAAGTTCTGCGCGGGTTTCCGGCGGCAGAGCTTTACATAAATTCAAAACCATTTGATTTGTGGTTTTTGCGGAGGGGGACAGCGTGTGGCTGTATGACAGATTCATCACGAACGTATGGCCACATTCCGGATCACAACAACAGCAATATAAATCAGCATGCCGCGCTGTGATTCGATTCGATTTTTGAATACATGCTTTTTGACCGCATTCCGGACAGATAACTCTCATAACTGAATACTCACAAACTCAACTGACAACCCCATCATAAATAATTACTGTATTTTTGTACAGTTCCTATGGTAAATTGAATTTTTGTCATACTGTAGAGTATTACACATATGGAATTTTCAGAGCGACAATTAGAAACTCTCCTGATGCTCAGTTCAGAGCGGGAAATGAATGAAAAAATGAGAACCGCTGTCAGGCTTTGTAACAACCAGGGTTGGTCTTATAGACTGGCCGCACACAAAGCCGGAGTAACAAAGCAGGGAATTTACAAGGCAATGAAAAAACTCAAAGAATCGCATCAAATCATTTTGCAGGGATATGCAAACTATATTTAAGCTTTCCGTGAAACCCTGCCCGGCTATACGATTATCATGACAACACTCAGAACGAGAACATTAAAATGTGATAAGCGTCTCATAGTTCAAAACCCTGAATATTTTTCGTTGCATTGTCCCGAATCGGGACATATAATAAATTCAAAGGTTGAGGCAATGGTGCTGATACCAAAACTAAGATGGTGATTACTATGGCAATTCAAGAAGGTACTTTTGCAGAAGCTTGTTACAACATGAACTCAATTGAAGAGTTAGAAAATGCTCTTCAAACCGGTGCTGATGAGTCGGACATGAAAGTGTGGAACCTGACTGAAGATGAGTGGCGCGAGCAGATTGAAACAGCTATTAAAGAGATAAAGGAAGATACTGAATAATGGCATCACAAGAACGCACTGACCAGCTCATTAAGCTGGTCAAAAAAGCAGGTAGTGTCCGCAAGGCTGAAAGGATAATCAACGACTTCAAAGGCGTGGCTCCTACCAAGTCATCTATTGATAGAGCATTAAGAGGCTCGGGTACTGACTACTCGGTTCAATGCATTATTGATGATCTAACTAATGCGATTGCGATGACCAACCAAGATTAACGGGAAATATAATAGAACAACAATATTGCATAAAACAAAAAGAGGCAATGATGAATATAAAATTTGACATTATCCCGCAGAAAACACCCGGCACACATGGCCGGATGGTCAGTAAAACGGTGTTTGATGTGGTTGAACTCATTCCTCACCCGAAAGATCCATCGTATAAAACGAATGGCCCTGTCCGGTTTTCTGGCTCGCGTGATGCCTGCGAAAAATGGATAAAAGAACACCAGTAACTTTCCGTGAAACTTATATCGGCTTCAGAACCTCACCATCTAATGTTGAAAACGTACCATCGCCGTTATCATTTACGATGCCCTCTGCCGTGACGAAACCGCATCTGACGTCCCTGATTATTTGCCCCCCTTTGAGCAGGGGGTACACAACCTGCTTAACGCGCTTAAACACTTGATGGGTATTGCCTCGCTCATCTCCGAAGTAACCACATGATTGAATCTTCATTTGTATTTCCCCTTTTTTGTGAAGTTCATCACAGATTGTATCATTGTTGTGTGGTAATGCAATTTTTTTTTAATCCGGAGGCTATAGCATGAAACTTTCCGTGAAAGCCTTTTAGTTAAGGCTTTTAGAAGCCATTAAAAATGTAAAATTCCTTTCATTTCAGTGACTCTCATTTTTTGATAATGTCGTTATTTTCTGGATATATAGGATTATAACGACAATGGCTTTACCTCCATTTATAGACAAGGCTAAACGTGACTGGTTATTTAAGGTCACTGAATTGAATAGCACTCAACCAGAACGTGATGCAGCACTATTGGCGTTCTTCTTTGGTTCTGCATGTACAACACTTGAAATTAACCGCATACAGCTAAAAGATGTATTGAAGAAATCAGGTAAATTATCCAAACGCTTTGATGTGAGAGGTAATGAACGTGTTGTTTATCTCACAAATCCCAAATTATGCGATTACACGAACAGGTATATTGATTATCGGGTGAAAAACAGAATAGGGTTAGGCGATAACCCTGATCAGTATCTGGGATTAGACCCTGATGATGCACTTTTTTTCTCATACCAGAGCAAACCATTTTCTATTGTCCGAACCAAAACCAAACGAGGGAATGATACATATCGTTGTGACGCTCTAAATCGTCATTTGAAGATGTTGATGCAGAATGCTGGCATTGAGTCGCCCAGTATCTTATCTGGCCGTCGAACGTTTGCGGTAACGTTGCATCGGCAGGGGTATGATATTGCTCATATTCACTATATGTTGGGCAATAAAACCCTTGAAACTACTCAGAAATTGCTGACGACTGACCCAATTAGTATGGGTGATATTGCAAGGAATGCGTTTTGAATATGTGTTTACTTGGCACATAATGGATTTTATTTTTGTGACTGGTGTCACATTAATATAGTTAAGTTCACTATATTATATGTATATCGATGCAGCAGACATGTCTTTTTGACATGACATCGCGTAACCAGTTAAGTCTGGTCGAGGCAGTGCCCGGTAATGACGTTCTGAATCCAAGATTTATCTTGGCGAAGGCTCCCTAGATGGAGCCTTTGTTATTTCTGGCACAGGGGAAATGCACAATAGAATGTCAAAGAAACGCCTCTTTAATCTACCTGATGCAGCCGTTCAGCAGTGGAAACCATTTCATCTTGATGAAAAAGAATACGTATTTAATCATTTAGATGCAGTAAAGCATACATTCAATCATCCTGAGCGCCAAGAATCCTATACTCTATTTTTTACATTTTCACATCATACATTCACCCGTTCTCCAACAGTTAGCGATGCCAAAGTTAGGGCGTGTGAGTATTACCAGTATCCATCAGATCTCCGCATTTTTGATATAACCCGTTATGAATTATCAAAACAATTGCCAGAAATTATAAAAAACTTACCAGAACAGTTTCTATTTCACGGTGGCTACGGACGATATTGCAGTGTCAAAATTCAAGATCGATCGGGAGAAGAGGTTAATTACCAAATTGTTTATCGTGTATGGAAAGAGCGGGGGAAAATGCGTTTCCATATAGAAAGTGCATATCCGATAGAGCCAATGTCAAAAGTAAAAAAAGTGAATTTTTGGTCAATTTGTCATAATCTATTGAGGGGAAAAAAGTTACCCGAACCAGCAAACAGAAAATAGAATTTCATTCTCTCAATGTATCCAATGCGATTTGGACAGCTAAATCAATGGCTTGCCCTTCATTTTTAACACCGTCCGATAAGAGTTTTATTTCTTTTAGTCCCTCTTTTGTTTCTTCTTTTACATAGGCATCAATACGCTTCTTGCTTGCAGTCTGAGCCACGTGATGAGCTTTGCGCGCCTTAGCAATCGCCTGTTTTCGTTCTTCTTTTGTCTGTGCCATTGCCATTTCTCGCTGATTTAATGCGCCGGGATTCTACATTAGTTTACACGGTAATCAAAATAATACCTGATAATGTTTACACGGTAAACAATGGGGTGTACTATGTTTACACGGTAAACAGATCTAAAATGGAAAGGCTATGAGCGAAGAAATCAAACAAGTAGTTGAAAACCTGAGAGAAGCAATTCAACAGGCTGAGCAGTTTGGATTAGTGAGAACAGAAAACGGACAGGTCATTACGGGGGCTATCGTCTCTGAAAATAGCATTGTCCTGACCGAAGATTAAGGACGGAAAGGATCATGAAATTCCAAATTCTGTGGTTACGCCACAATGCCGACTTTTCAACAGAAATAACGTCTCATCACACGACTCTCGACCGCCTGACATCAGGTGAAGATAGGTTTCCATACTCAGAAGTTGAGGTAATAGCCAAACGTCAATTTACTGGAATTTCTGATGATGTCGGTGTTGAAATATATGAAGGTGATGTTATTGCAGCGACTGAATGTGATGATTCTGAAGAATACACAACTGTTGTTCAACGAGATGGTACGGCGTTATGTATTGACGTTGAAGGGCGCGAATACGACATGACGGATATCGTCTGGGCCAGACGACATGGAGAGGTTTGTAATATGCGAGTTATAGGCAATGTATATGAAAACCCTGAGCTGAATGAAATGAAATTTTAAGGACGGAAAGGCTATGAACAAACCGAATTTTGAAGCAAAGATTCATTTCACAGTGGGATTGAGGCATTCAGCTGCTATTACCAACATTGCTGAGCGCTGGCTTTATTCCACTGAATACTGTGATGCATTTGAGAATGACCTCATTGCTGAAGGAGCGTCGGCGGTTCTTGAGTGTGTCGGTATAAATTTGGATAACGAAGGGGCTTTTGTCGTTGACGTTCTTGGCGTTGCTAAGCATGAAGAAAGCCCGGACTACGAAATAGTGAAAATAGAATCAGTAAAAAATTAGGACGGAAAGGACCGAAACTATGAAAAAAATTATTCTGGCGCTGATCATTTCATTTCCTGCTCTGGCCGGAAACAGTGCCATTATCCCGGCGTGGAAAACTGGCAGCGACTATCAAAAAACAACGACTCAAATCACGGTCTCGAATATTACAGACAGAACAATTCAATTCCAGATCAAATTTTATTCTCAGGATGGTGCTGTATACGACGATAAAATAAATTATAAAAACGTGAGCGCCGGAACGTTAGGTGCTCACAAAACTGCACTGATTGAATTAACCCCGTCTCAGACTGACTGGGGTTATGGTGTCATAACACATCGGGGCGATGCTGGATTAGTGGCTCATGGCCGGATTCGAACGACGGGTCTGAGAACTCATGCAATTGAGTCTGTGACAATCAACAACGGATTGCCATTTTAAGCCGCAGAACTAACCTCCAAATCAAACCTAAACTTCAACCCGTCCGGAATTTCCGGATCGCTATTCACTTCATCCATAATAATTTCACACACCGGGATAATCTCATCCTTGGCATACTCCCGGCCGACTTTCTCCGGGTCTGGAAAATTAGAACCAGGTTGCGGCATCAGTCCGCCTTTCCCGGCCGGGAACCGGTGACCGACTAACACATCCTGGGCGGTGATATTTTTAATCCGTTCAAATTCATCTTTGGTCGCAATGTCGCCAACGGGGATCAACTGGATGCCTTTTTCTTTCCCGTTCGGGATGTTCACGAACATGCTGCGGAAATTGCCGACGCCTTTTGAACTGGCGATCTTCTCTTTTAACGCCTCTTCATCGGCTTCACTCATGTTCGGATCGGTCGCGTAAAAAATAAATCCCATATGTGCGCCGTTTTTGTAGTAACGTCGCCGGAATAAGGTAGCGTCCTGATTCAGTAGGCTGCTTTGCAAACAGCCCAGATAATCAGGAATCGCGTAAATTTGTTGCCGGGGATCGTACTGGGGCAGGAATATCACATCTGCCGCTTTGTAATCACGGGTCTGGTAGTCACGTAATAACTGCACAAAATCGCCGTTCCTGCGTTTGCGCATGTGCATCATCGGCAGGGGATGCAGCCCAACAACCCGGCCGAAATGATTTCTCAGCTTCAGCAATGCGCCCATTCCAAACCCGAAGTAATCCCAGCAAAACGCATTCATGTGCCGCTTTTTCAGTCCGCCGCTTTTATACCGGGCGGCGACATAATTTGCCCGTGCTTTGAGCAATGAGCCGTGATAAGCGTTGGTCTCTGCAATCCGCGCCAATCCTTCCATTGATAGCGGCGGCTCCCAATAGTCTTCCCCTTCGTTATAGACCAAATCACAATAGTGCGTCATCCAGTGCATCGGATCGATTGGCTCTGGTGTCGGGTCAATACTGTAAACAGATTTAGGGTCGTGATTTTCTGTCATGCTGCGAGTTTCCATGTGGATTTGCGTTTAGTGGTGTGGTCTATCGGTTCATTAATCAGGGCGTGGGACAGCGCCCAGAAGTCATCAGCGTGGCCGACCAGTTCAGAGCGGTCCGCTTTAAAGGTCATCATATTGCCGGAATTGGTCGAGGTGCGTTTAATCGCCATAAATGACATCGCGGTTTCCTTCATCTCTGCATCGAACTGCAACCGGCCCCCGTCAATCACATCGATCATTTTCATGACTAAGCGGTTTTTGTTTTCATTGGAATAGTGGATTGGCACCACTTCACGCGGGTGGGTGTTACTCAGCAGGTCATACACTCCGGCACCGATACCGGTGACATCAATGCCCAGATAAGTGACATTGAAGCGTTCAAACACTTTGCTGATCTCACTGGCCTGATGCTGAAACGCCAGCCCGCGCCAGGTATGTTTTTCCAGTACCCTGAATTTCTCAACCGCGACAATCGGCGGTGCAACCACCATTAACACGGCATTATCACGGGTACGGGACGGGTCATAACCAAGCCACACTTCACGGTTACCAAATGGCCGCGCGTCTGCCGGGTGGTAATCCTGCCAGATTCCGGTATCCACCATACATTTCTGTATTTTGTTGAATTGAAATATCGAGCTGGCCCCGTCGATAAACACACACATAAACAGATTGTTGAAATCTGACTCGCTGTATTCATCGCGCAGTTCGTCAATATCAAACAGCTCACAACCACCGGCGGCGGCGTCCTCAATTGTGACGACATAACGCCACTGTTTATCCGGGCAAACCCGGCCACCGTCACGCAGTTCATCAAACAACGGGAATTCAACATTTTTCCGGGTCGGTTTATCGCCCCGCCATTTATCACCCGTCCAGAACGGATACGCCTGATGCATTTTGGTTGATGGCGTCGAGAAATACGTTTTTCGCCACTGCTTGTGCGTCGCCATTGCTGACGCAAGTTTATTCAGCTCATCAAATTTCGGGATCCAGAAATACTCATCCACATAAACATGGCCGTGGTAACTCTGGGCGGTTTTGCTGTTAGTTGAAAGAAAGTGCAGTTCCGCCCCGTTTGAAAGCGTCATCGGATTGCCGGACAGCTCAATATCTAAAAACTCTTTGGCAATCGCAATAATATAGCGGCGGAATACTTCAGCCTGGGCGCGGGAGGCAGACAGGAAAATCTGGTTATCCCCGGTCAGAATTGCATTCTCTAATGCCTCACCGGAAAAATAATAGGTCGCTCCAATCTGGCGGGATTTTAAAATGTTCCGGATACGCTGATGCAGGTTATTGCGCATCGTATGCTGATAGTCAAACAGCGACGCATGCCATGTTTTAAAGTGATCTTCCGTTATTTCACTGATGTCATTTTTAATTTTTTTCTTACGTTTATTACTGCGTTTACCAGATGACTCACTGGTACTTTGTTTCCCGGATGACTCACTGGTACTTTGTTTCCCGGATGACTGTTTTTTATCTTCTGGTTCAATGTTGTCCGGTTGTTTTTCTGACGCCCGTAATTTCTTGATTTTGGCATGATGATTAATCAGCCGGTCCAGCATATCCAGTTGTTGCTTTGTTGGATTTTCCAGCTCAAGCAGGGTCTGAATACGGTTAAAAATCGCTTCATCAATCGTCTGTTCACGCAACATATCCCGCCAGCCGTATTTATCCGCCCAGTAATACACAATGCGGTCATTACTCAGCTTCAGTTCAGCAGCGATTTCACGTGGCGTCCATGCCTTTAAATATAAGGCGCGGGCGGCTTGTCTTATTTCGGGAGAATAGGCCATGAGCGAATCATACGCGCTGAAATGTTGTAAATGACGCACTAAAAATCGGCTGAATTCGGATAGGGCGAAAATCCGAATTCACCGGAACAGAACCGGCTGAATGACAGGATTCAAAGGCGTATTGTTTGTGGCGAACGAGATATTTACGAAATCAGATCAGGTAAACAACGAACATGAGTAAAACCAGCGATTGGGTCATTGTGGCAACAGAAGGCAATACCGTAGACGGCCGTAAAATCACCGCGTCATGGATTAACGACATGGCACAGCTGTATTCAACTGACGAATATACAGCAATGATTTGGCCGGAACATCGCCGGGTTTATGGTTACGGGGACAACTGGGGAACGGTTGAAGCGCTCAAGGCTGAAAAGAAAGACGGTCAATTGCGTCTGTTTGCAAAACTCACACCGAATCAATATTTACTGTATGCGAACAAGAACCAACAAAAACTGTTTACATCGATTGAGCCGGAGCCGGATTACAAAGGCAACGGCCGTTGTTATCTGATGGGGCTGGCGGTGACCGATTCACCGGCCTCAACCGGAACCACCCGCCTGAAATTCTCCCGCAAGCCGGGAACAGAAATCACGCTCGAATCTGACGCATTTGAAGAAATCGATTTTTCCGGGTGCTTTACCCGTTCAGATATTTTTTTCTCGATGTGCAAAACATTTTTCTCCGGTGAGCAGCCGGAACCCGCCAATTCTCAGACTGAGGATGAACAACCGATGAACACAGAGCAGTTCAATCAAATGATGGGTGCCATCAATACGATTGGTACCAAACAGGGCGAGCTGGAAGAGAAATTCAAGCAATTCTCACAACAGCCAGACGCGCCTGAAACGCCGAAAGAACCGGCCGCGACGCCTGAGCCGGAACCGGCGGATAAAACCACCGGGTTAACCGGTGAGCAGTTTAGCCAGTTAACTGAAATGTTAAATGGTATCGCCAGCAAACAGGGCGAAATGGAAAACCAGTTTAAAAAACTGGCTGAAGAAGCGCCGGGGCAACGTCCGGATGAATCCGGCTCTGATGCTGCAATGGAGGTATTTTAAATGCTGAACGCAATTTCCACTCAGTATCTTCAGGAATTTACCAGCGCTGTGGCCTCTGCTGCCAGTGTGTCCTCTGATAAAAAAATGTTTGCTATCACGCCGGTGATGGAAACGAAACTCCGCGATGCGATCAAAACGTCTCATGCCTTTCTTGGTCTGATTCATACAGCGTTGGTTGCACAGATAAAAGGCCAGGTGATCGACGTGGGTCTGGATGGTCTGGCAACGGGCCGGGCGGATGGCCGGTTCAGCGTTGATGTTGATCAGAGAGGTAATACCTATGAATTGGTGAAAACTGATTCAGGGTCACATGTTAAATGGGAAGAAATGACTCAGTGGGCAAACTCCGGCAATAAAGGCGAGTGGCTGAATCTGATGAAAGCATCCATTGCCAAACGTTTTGCGCTGGATATGTTGCGTATCGGGTTTAACGGGACACATATTGCCACTATCACTGATCCCAAAAAATACACAAAAGGTCAGGATGTCAATAAAGGCTGGCTGACGATTGTCAAAGAGAAAGTTCCTGCTCAAGTGCTTGCGTCTGCAAAACTTGACCCAACGGGGAAAACACCGGGTTCGTACAAAAACCTCGATTCACTGGCTCAGGACTTAATTAATACCACCATTGCCGAAGAGTTCCGGCAGGATGATGACTTAGTTGTTATCGTTGGTTCCAGTCTGGTTGCAGCAGAACAGCACCGCCTGTTAGAAGCGGCAGACAAACCGACTGAACATCGTGCTGCTCAGGCTCTGGCAAAAACAATGGCCGGTAAAAAAGCATATGTCCCTCCATTTTTCCCATCAAACGGCATTTGGATCACGAATCTGAAAAACCTGCAAATTCTGACACAATCAGGAACCCAGTGGCGTAAACAGGAAAACAACGATGACCGTTTGCGTTATGAAAGTAATCATATCCGGATGGAAGGTTATGCAGTGGGGAACATGAATAAATTTGCAGCGATTGAAAACGTTGAAATTATCGATGATTCAACATCAGAAACAGAGTAGGTGAATCATGGTCAGTCCACTACAACGTCAACGGGATGCAATTTTAGCCAGGAATGCGGGGGGAGCGCCGCAGCCTGCGAGTGTGAACACCGACAGTCTTCACCTTCACCTGGCTGAATTCGAACAGGACAAAAGTGCCTTGAAATCATTTGCTCAAATCGCTGAGAAAGTGAATTACAAGCGTGATGTCCTGATCCCGAAATATCGCCCGCTCGCTGAGCAATATATTGAATCCGGCGAGTGTTACCAGAACCCGGTGTTCACAGACATGGTGATCTGGCTGTTCGATACCGACGAATTAGACACGGCAATTTCATGGTGTTTAACCGCCATTGAACGCGGGTTGCCGTCACCTGAACGATTCAACCGCAACTGGCCGACAATTTGCGCCGACTTCGTCCTTGAATGGTCAGAAAACCAGTTCGATAACGGCCAGTCGGTTGAACCGTATTTCTCGCAGATTTTTGAACGGATTGATGACGCATGGAATGTGCCTGAAAAGCTGGCCGCGAAGTGGTACAAGCTGGCAGGTTACATGCTGATTGCCAATGACGACGGAGAGCCGCAACCAAGTCACATCGGGAATCTGGAACAGTTACAACGCGCTGAATCACTGTTACTCAAAGCGCATGAAAAACACAATAAAATCGGGGTGAAAACCCAGATAGATCGGATCAGGATGCGTATGAATGCGCTGACTGACGGCACGAATTTATAACGGCTCCATACGCCGCCGCGCTCGGCTGGCGAGGTTGCAATCACCATCAGGTGCATTGTGAACCATCGACCCAGTGGCCAGAGCGCACCTATTCAGGGGAATTGCATGTTTACAGGTACCAGTGACAGCTATCAGTCAACCGTGATCAGCAATGATTTCTGGCCGGATATTGACGCCGGGGTATTTGAGCGACGTCGCGGAACGCCCGCCGCGCAGGATGATGAGCGCATCGCTCACGCCCTGGTCAATGCAATGGTTTCTGTGAATCTCGAACTGGAAATGCTGAAAACAGAGTATCAGGCAGATGGATATCAACGCGCTGATGAAATCCCGGCATTCCCTAAAATCGACGATAAAAACGCGGTTGTGATTAATTACGAATCGGCAGTTTTCGCCAGGGCGAAAGCCGATTTACTGCCGGATTTTGCCACTGTCCATCAGCGTAAAGAAGGTGATCATCTGGCAGAGCGATCACAGGAAACCAAAAACGAACTGTTGGCAGAGAGTGAGCGAATTATCCGTGCCATGTACGGCAAAAACCGCGCAACGGTGGCACTGTTATGACGACGCAATACCAGAGCGGGTACAAACTCCGCGCCCTCAAGACGTTTATTGATGAAACTGTTGGGCATCATATTGCAAAACATATCACAGCGGAGATGAGTGATATCACGCTCCGGCTGAACAGCAAAAATATGGGCCGTGGTATGGATTTGCTCATCATGCGCTATACCGCTGAATTCTATTGTGATCGTTATCCGTATCAGAAACATGACCCGGCGGTGCTGTTTGCAAATGTCGGTGCATGGCTGATGGACAACGACCGGGAACGGGATGATCACGAACCGCTGGCTGACCCGGATGTTGATGTCGTGATTGAAGATGAACAGAGCGCTGAAATCATTTTAACCGTTGAATTTGAAGAGCCGATCCGGGTTGTTGAAGCGGCTGACGGGCCAATTTACTGGCGTGGTAAACGCTGGCGGATTGAAGCGTATGAAATCTGGGTGGCAGAAAACATCAGGGATGTGGTGATCAGGTGATTGAAATCAGGCCGGACAGTAAAAGCTATCTGAGAGTCAAAGAGCAGTTAGAACTCTTAGCGCTCGACAGAAAAACCCGGCAACGCATTTTAAAACGCATTGGTGCGTATACGGTGAAAACCACCCGGCGCAATATCCGCGCTCAGCGTGATCCCGATGGTCACGTATGGAAGAAGCGCCGCAAAGGTCGGGGGAAAATGCTCAGGGGTTTTACCAAGAAGCTCAAGCATTTTCAAAAAAACAGTAACAAAGATTTGTATATCGGCTGGCCGTCTGCCCGTGGCAACGTGGCATATCAACACCATTGTGGGATTGAACAGAAAAGTGGCCTCTCTGCCCGGAAACGCCAGGCCAG
Source organism: Vibrio quintilis (assembly GCF_024529975.1). Classification (GTDB taxonomy): domain Bacteria; phylum Pseudomonadota; class Gammaproteobacteria; order Enterobacterales; family Vibrionaceae; genus Vibrio; species Vibrio quintilis. Next base: position 1,662,007 of record NZ_AP024897.1, read on the forward strand.
AAAACACAAAGAGCCGGATAAAAACTCACCGGCGACACGCGAACAGGCCAAAGCGCTGCGCGATCTGGATTTCCGGTTTCAGCCCCAGGGCAGACAAAAACGCGGTAAACGCCCAACCATGAAATGGATCCGGGAAAACATGAAAGTGGGTGAGGCTGCAAAAACCATTCAGGCGCTGGAGAACCGGACACCGGCCAGAGACTGGAAAATTGAACGTCCTCAGCGTCGTTTAATCGGCATCAGCCCACGCCGGGTTTCAATGTTGATTAAACGCGAATTGAACAGGAGTAAATAGTTATGGCATGGCCGACGGTCATCATCAAAATACTGAATCTGAAAAACGGGCCGATTGCCGGGGTGGAATACCATTTCCTGTTCGTCGGTTACGGCAAAACATCCGGTGATGTCAGGAATCTGCTCGTTGTCGATGCGTCCACTGATTTAACTGAAGCGCTGAAAGATGCCGGTACATCACTGACGACCACAGTCACCGCCGCACAACTGAACGGCGGTAGTGAATGGACCGCAGGGGTGATGATTCTCAATGAATCAGACAACTGGCAGGATGCAGTCAGAAAGGCCAATGAAACATCATCGTTTGAGGCGTTTGTACTGGATTTTCCCGCAACTGACAAATCATTACTCGAATCAGCCATTGCCATGCGTACAGAGCTGAAAAATAAGCTCGCGCGGGAAACATTTGCAATCTGCTGTTTGCCGGAAATAAATAACAGTGCAAAAGACGGTGAAGACTGGGCGACCTGGCTGGCTAAAACCGTCGCGATCCCGAAAGGCGTTGCCAGTGAATATATCACCGTGGTTCCCCGTGTTCACGCCGATGGTTCAACGCTGGGGAAATATTGCGGCCGGCTGGCAAATCAGGTTGATGCATCGATTGCTGACAGTCCGGCACGGGTTCAGACTGGATCAGTCGTGGGTTCAACCGATTTACTGACTGACAAAGACGGGAAAGCGCTTGAACTGTCAGTGTTAAAAACGCTTGAATCAAACCGTCTCGCTGTGCCGATGTGGTACCCGGACTATCCGGGGCAATTCTGGACAACCGGTAACACACTCGATGCGCCCGGCGGAGATTTTCAGGACATCCGGCATATCCGGGTTGCCATGAAAGCCGCGCGCCGGGTGCGTATCCGGGCTATCTCCCGAATCGGTGACCGGAAGTTCAATTCAACCCCGCAGAGTGAAGCCAGGGCGAAACTCTATTTCACCAAAGATTTGCGTGAAATGGCGCTCACCGGAGTACCGGGGGAAATTTACCCGCCGGATGATGACGATATTGAAATCAAATGGGTGAATTCAACCGATGTGGAATTGTATTTAAAAGTTCGCCCATATGAATGCCCGGTGAAAATTACTGTCGCCATTTATATCAGTGAAGGAGAAACATCATGAGTGAAGGTCTTCGTTTTTCCGGCCGCAATTTTGACATCACAATTTTTGATGAAACGGTACATGTTCAGAATGCCTCTGTGACGATTAATGATGAAACCGCCGTGTCCTATACACGCGGGGTCACTGATGGTTACACCGAAGGAAAAGCTTCGTGTGATGTGGAACTGGAAATTGGTCTGAATCAATTCAAACACATTCAGGCTGCTGCAAAAAGCGCGGGCAGTTACCGGGGCATTGACCCAACAGACATCATGTTCTATGCCCACAACGGCGATAATGAGGACAAAATTGTCTGTCATGGGGTCAAATTCGTTTTGTCGGATTTGCTCAGTGTCGATCCGGAAAGTGCCGATAAAACCACACGAAAAATCAAAGGTTTTGTCACCAGTCCGCTGTTTGTCACGGTTAACGGGGTTTCGGTGTTATCTGAAAATGATACACGCGGGTTAATTAACGCATAGGGGCTAAATGGACATTATTGATGATGCAGCACGAACGGAAACCCAATTCCAGCAAATGGCGCTGGCACGGCAATTGTCAGGGCAAAAGTCCCGGCCAGCTCAAAGCGCGCGGTATTGCCTGGGATGTGATGCTGAAATCCCGCAGGCGCGGCGTGAGGCTGCGCCGGGCTGTCAGTATTGCGTTCAGTGCCAGTCAAAGAGGGAATAATCATGCGTGAACTCCATGAAAAAATCATGAATTACGTGGCCTATTTAATTTCAGCGTCCGGGATGTTGTTCAGCTCACTGTCATCGGAGCAGTGGTATTTCATTTCATCAACACTACTCGGTGTTATCACGATTTATCTGAATTTTTGGCACAAACGGAAAATGCAGAAAATTGCGCAGGAGCAGGGGGTATTCAGAAATGAAAATACGGTTGAATAAATCCGTTTGCTCCGTTGCTGCTGTGATTGCGATTGTGACCGGCGGGGCGTCGATTCATTCCACTGAATCGGTCGGGAAAGTGCAGATTGAAGCGTTTTCCGGTGAGTTACGGATTAGCCCCGCAGGGCTGGCAATCATCGGTAATGCGGAGGGGTGCAGAACACACCCGTATCACTGCCCGGCCGGATTACTGACCAACGGGATCGGCAATACCCACGATGTGCCAAAAACCGATGTGTCATTAGAGCGAATTGCAACCGACTGGGTGAAAAACATTCATGCAGCGGAGCTGTGTATCTCCAGCGCTGAATCAGTGTCCGGGGTCCGGATGACACCGGGTCAGTTTGATGCGTTCACCTCATTTGCATTTAACACCGGTTGTCCCCGGTTTATGCGTAACCATAACGGCAGTGCAACCGGCATATACAGCAACATCATGGCAGGCAATTACCCGGCGGCATGTAACGAGCTGAAACGCTGGGTGTATGCAGGCGGGAAGAAATTACCGGGACTCATTGACCGGCGGGGGCGTGAATATGCTCGCTGCACTGAAGTGGATTAAATACCTGGCTGTGGCCGGAATGCTGGTCACAATCGCAGTGCTGGCGCTGCTGCTCACCAACAGTAACGCGCAAATTACAGCACTGAATACACAACTGGCGCAGGCGGTCAGTGACAATCAGACCAATCTGAAAACGATTGAAACACTGAAAGACAATGCGCAATCGACAAACCAGTTATTAGTACAGCGACAGCTCAGGCATCAACAACAGCAACGGGAACTGACCGATGAAATCAAAACTTTGCGCACAAAAATGGCAACGGTTGACTGTGTTATTCCTGCTGATGTTACTGCCCGGTTGCGCAAACCATACTGAGACAGTTGCAACACAGGTGATTGTTCAACTGCCGCCGCCGGGGCTGATGATTCCGTGTGAAAAACCGGCGATATCTGGCATATGGCCGGATGTGGTGACAGACGACATCCCGAATTTAAAAGCCGCACTCAGCGAGTGCGCACAACATACAGACGATTATTTGAAATGGCGTGCAGAGCACGAGAACGGAGAGACAAAACATGAGTAACCCTATCACAGTCACCATTAACGAAACTGAATTTGACTTTTCACCCGAAGTTTCGAATCACAACGATTACATCAATGAAATGATGCCGGATAACAAAGTGGCTCCGGCGCGGCGCTTCCTCACCCGGACTGTGAATCAGGAACAAAAAGCCGAACTGGTTCAATTGCTCGATTCGGTACCGGGACTCATCATGGATTTATTTTCAGTTGTTGAAAAAGAAAGCCGTGGCGGGGTGACGGTCACACTAAAAAACTAACAAACCGGGTCAGCAAAATCGAGCAAAACGGATTAGAGCAGGCGCTGACGCTGCGCCGCTTCTATCTGCCTACGCTCGATGATGATCCGCAAAATTTAGCCAGGGCGCTGTGGCTCGATAAACACGAGCATGAGCGCCAGAAATTAGCCGTCATGAGTGCAGTTGCTGAGTTATTTAAGAAATGAATCAAAAACTTCTGATGCAAATCGGTCTGATTGACCAGGTGACAAAACCGCTGAGGAATATCACCAAACAGATCGACCATACCATGCAAACCGCCCGCAGCGGGATGCAGGATATGGTGACAGGCGGGGCCGGGCTGGTCGCGTCTGGTTTTGCTATTCAGAATGCACTCATGCCAGCGATTGAAATTGATCGCAAAATCGGTGAAGTTCGGTCGCTCGGCGTGACGGATAATGCGCTGCAACAACTCCAGAAAACTGCGATCAACTTCTCTGCTGCATACGGCAAATCCGCCACTGAATTTGTTGATGCGTCCTATGATATAAAATCTGCGATGGGTGATATCTCGGGGAAAGACCTGTCAGGTATTACCAACAGCTCAGCAATTCTCGCCGCCGCAACCAAGGCAGACACAAAAACTATCACCAGTTACATGGGAACCATGTACTCAGTTTTTCAGAATCAGGCTGACCAGATGGGTCAAACCAAATGGGCGCAGCGTGTCGCAGGCATGACTGCAAAATCGGTCGAGATGTTTAAAACCACCGGGCAGGGCATGGCCGATGCATTTAAAGGGCTGGGCGCACTGGCGAAAACAAACGGCGTGACGATGAAAGAGCAAATGGCCGTGCTCGGAATGCTGCAAGGCTCAATGTCCGGCTCTGAAGCCGGAACCCGTTATAAAGCATTTTTAACCGGTGCGGTTAAGGCACAGAAAAAACTGAAACTGTCATTCACAGACAGCAACGGCCATTTGCTGTCGATGCAAAATATTCTCGGGAAAATAAAAAATAAATTCGGTGATCTGAACTCAACAGAGATTTCAAAACTAAAAACAGCGTTTGGCTCGGATGAGGCGGTTTTACTGATCACTGATTTAATCGGAAAAACCGGCCAGCTTGGAACCAAAATTCAGGATTTAGATAAAGCGGCAAATTTAGAAACAGCAAAAAAAATGGCTGATGCCATGACTGATCGATGGGAACAGTTGGAAGCCTCGTGGTTTGCCATCCGGGCGGCAGCATTCGGGGCGATTCTGCCAGCGATTAACTCAGTAGTAGGCGCTGTGGCTAAAGGGATTATGTATGTGACTCAACTCACCGGTCAGTTTCCTTTACTGACGCAGGTTTTAAGTTATGCAGCGATCGCAGCATTATCATTTGGTGGCGTGGTCGCATCGCTGTCTCTGGTGATGGGGTTTGCAAAACTGGCGTCCGGCGGCTGGGCGCTGTCAGTGAAATTGCTTAGCGGCACAATTAAGTTATTGTCTGTCGCGCTGAAGGCTGGCCGGTTGTTTACTATTGCTTGGTCAGCAGCGGTGATGATTGCGAACGGTGAATTTGCCCTGATGCGGGTGATGATGGTGGGGAATGTCCGGCAAATCTGGGCAAGCGTTACGGCAACGAAAGCCGGAACCATTGCAACCCGCGTATGGGCTGCAACCACATCATTTTTCAGCTCGGTGATGGCTGTGTTCAGAAACAGAATTATTGCAACAACCGCCGCAACATTAACGATGAGCGCAGCGGGAAAAGCGGCAAAACTGGTCACGGTTGGCTGGGCTGCTGCTGTGGGCGTGTTTAATACAGTTCTCGCCGTATTCAGAAATAGTACGATAGCAATGACGGCAGTGACATGGCTGTTCAATGCGGCATTGTGGGCAAACCCTGTCACATGGATTGTTGCCGGAATCATCGCGTTAACTGCCGCAATTGTTGCCGTGATCTATTACTGGGATGATCTGAAGGCCGCGTTCCTGGACAGTGATGCATTTAAATTTATTATCGATTCAATCAATCAGCTGATTGAACTGCTGAACCTGATCCCTGGTGTTGATATTGAATGGCGCGCCGGTGTTAACACGGATAATCCAGAGCTGAAAGCCGCTGAAAATGCGTCTGCCGTACCGGCGGCTGATATTGCATCACGCCCGGAACTCAAAGCAGCGCAGCAAACAAAACAGTCTGTGCCTGCAATGCCTGCTGTTCAGAATCAAATACCACTGCCGAATGTGAACAAGTTGGCCGGTGTTGCTCAGCATGAAACTGATGACATGATTGACTATAAATCGCCACAAAACAAACCACGCCTGCCGGACCATGTTGTGCAGAACATGACACACCAACAGACCCAAACTACAAAAAATGTCCGTCAGTTCGGGGATGTGTATATCACTGCTCCAAATGGTATTACACCTGATCAGTTAGCCGAATGGGAAATACTCAATGCCGGATAAAAAATACATTGATATCAAAATTGTTGACGGTAGCTGGGACATCGACCCCGGCCAACAGCCGGATTATTGCAGTGATGCCTACAGCATCGCGCAGGATGTCAAGCACGCGATTATGGAATCAGGACTCGCCAGAGAATTGCAGGCAGAACGGAACCCGGCATTACGTGCCGATGTCCTCATCCGGATTGAACAAACCGCTGAAAGTGACGATCGCATAATCCCTGGCTCAGCCAGCGCCCAGGAGCAAAGTTCCGGATTAATCTATCTCACTGCAACCGCGTATGAATTCGGGGATATCAGTACGGAGGTGAGTGTATGAAACGCCCGTCCGCTGATTTTCTCAATATTTTGTCTGAATCAGGTATTCCGACCACATCAGATGAACTCGAATCGGTGCTGAAAACAGATGTCACGAACGCCGGGAGCACACTATCTAATGATTCAGAAATGTCCCCGTTTTGGCGCTGGGTCAAAGCGGCGGTGATTTCGCCGGTACTGTGGCTGATAAAAACGCTGCTGGTTACGCACGTGATGCCGAATATGTTTGTTGCAACTGCAAATCGCTGGGCATTAGAGCTGAAAAGCTGGGAGCTGGATATTGAGCCGAAAGACGCGGTGAAAACTACCGGTTATCTGCTGTTCGTCAAAGAAAGCGCGGATGATGAAATCACCATTGAGGCTGGTTCAATTGTGCAGACACTGGCGATTGATGATGTGGTTTACCGTGTTTTAGTGACTGAAAAGACAGTAATTAAATCCGGGGCTGAGTCGGCCAGTGTGCCGGTTACGGCAGAGAACGCCGGGGCCGCGTATAACCTGCCCGCCGGATATTTTAACATCATGCCGGTGGAAATACCGGGGATCCTGTCGGTGGTGAATGAAACCGGCTGGATTCAACAATTGGGTGCAGACGCTGAAACCGATGAGGAACTCGCGCTCAGGCTGCAAAATGCGTTCACGTCCGCCGGGTCATGGCATATCAATGATGTGTACCGATCGATTATTGCCAGTGTTGCCGGGATTCGCAGCGACAATATATTTTTCCGCAATACCGGCCATATTACACCGGGAACCGCTGAAGCATTGATATTGCTCGATGTCGGCACAACGCCGCAATCTGTTTTAGACAGCCTGAATCAATACATTATGGAAGACGGTCATCACGGACATGGTGATGTACTGACCTGCATTGCCATGCCGGATAAAACATATGATGTCATCGCTGATGTGGTGCTCGCTGCCAATCTCACCGATCAGCAAATCAGTGAGCAATACAGTGAGATAGAAAAGCGAATCCGCGCGGCATTCCGGGAAACTGCTGCATTTACCAACATTACCAGAGCATCACCTGACAGCCGGTTTTCTCTGTCTCAGCTCAGTACAGAAATTCACACGCAGATGGAGCATGTCCGCTCAATCCGGGTGTCCGTCGATGATGTGATACAGCACGATATTGTTTCTGAACTCGAACAGCCCCGGCTGAACTCACTGACCGTGAGGGCGCTGGATGACTGATAAAAATATCCCGGAATTGCCGGAATCGGTGATCCCGTGGTGGCAGGATGGCAACACCACATCAGAGGAAACCAAAGAACCGTATTTTTTATCATCCGGGGTTTATCGCTTTTTTCAGCGCGTCCGTGACTATTTGTTGTTTCCGCTCCGGCAGACCGATGCGCTGACCTGTAGTGAATCTGTCCTGAATTTGCTGGCCTGGGACAGAGACATTCAGCGTTTTGATGATGAACCGCTGTCGCTTTTTCGTAAACGGGTGAAATTCGCGGCCATCAATGCGCGGGATGCCGGGAGTGTGGCCGGGTTTAAACGTATTTTTGCGCGTCTGGGTATCGGGATTGTGTCGTTTAAAGAGCGGACAGACGCGGTGCAGTGGGATGTCTGCACCATTGAAGTGACTGATAACGACATGACCGACAACAAAGTGCTGATGATGGTGCTCATCCGGCAATACGGCCGGACATGCCGCCGTTACCGGTTTGAGGTGACATACAAATCAGAACTGAACATCGAACCGGGGGAATTCAGTCACCGGTTTTCTATTGATAGCGCCAGTATTACCGAAGCAGCCGAAATCTCGGTTTTTCCTGCTCCGGTGGAGCATCAACAACAATTATTTATCGCAAGTCTGGGGGATGAATGAGTCAGACAACGATTCCGTTAGAATTTGAAAAATATCTGCAAAATCAGATCAGTGCCGGTCAGGGACCGGATATGAATGAAATGATTTTTGCATATCTCCCGGATTTGGATCTGGGGAAACTGATTGACCGGGAAACCGGATTACCCGATGAATCATTCTGGGTTCACCGGCATGATATTGACCAGACCGGGAAACTCGGAGATAACGCCCTGGTTTACTCGGCCATTGTGCCGGATTCCGTCCCGGAATTTACATTTAACGCGCTGTTCCTGCATGATAAAAATGTCGCAAATTCATGCGGCATGATTGTTTATAAACCGGCAGAAACCAAAGAGGCTGGGATGTCGATCACCAAGAGTTTGTTACAGCGTTATACCGGCGCGGCGCAGATTGCCGGAATCACCGTTGATGCAGCGACCTGGCAGATTGATTACAACGCCCGTTTATGTGGTATGGATGATGATCACCGGCTGGCGTGTTTCGATGTGTACGGACACACCGCCTTTATCAGCGGGTTTGATGTCACGTTTGTCGGGGATTCGAAATACCAGATCACACAGGGTCATGCATACATCGGGGGATTACGCGCGGTTTCTGATGGGGATATCACCCGCACAATCAGTGAATTGCCGGTCATTCTCTATGCGGATGTTTACCGGGACGGCACTGCAATCAGCAAATGGGACAACATCGTTACGTTAAATATCAATGCTGATGAACTGAGTGATTATAAAGACTTGTCCGGGCGGCAACACTACATCGCAAAAATTGCGTCAATTGATGCAGAGGGAAACATCACAGATGAACGCCAGTGGATGTCATCCGCCGGTGATGTGTGTTTATCCGGTCCTGTTCGGGTCAGCCCTGGCGGAACCTACACATACCAAATCACCAATTTTAATGATTTCAGTACGTATCAACAAAAAATACTACAGGGCAGTGTGACACGTGCCGATGACACGTTGACAGTGACAGTGCCTGAATCCAACGAGAATCAGGACATCAAATTGACGGTGTTGCGTGACAGCCGCAGTTATGAGTTTGTGATCCACTCGCGGCGGGTTGATGTCACGACGCCGCAACTTACATCACCGCTTAGCGGGGCGGATAGTGTTGCAGTTAATCCCACATTAACCAGCTCTGACTATACCGCCGCAGATGAAACCGACACTCATGAATCGTCATCGTGGGAAATTGCCACGGATGAACAGTTCTCAGATATCGTCTGGAGCAAATCTCAGTCAGCGGATGATTTAACTTCCGTGTCATTGCCTGCCAATACGCTGGAACTCGGAACCGCATATTATGCCCGTGTCAGGCATTATTCCGGGAGTGGCAGTATGTCTGACTGGTCAGACACGGTACAGTTTACAACTACATTATATGCCGTCGGCGGTGTGGTTGATGGGGATATTATTGTGGGTCAGTTTGATGGTGACTGGCTGTTAGTTGCCCCGGCGACAAAGCGGGGGATTAGTTACTGGGGGTTGCATGGTACTGATACCAGCTTAACCAACTTGTCATACCTGCAAAATGACCCGAATACGGGCAAATCAAATACTGATGTTTTGGTCAGTTCATACAGCAGTGTAAAAGATTCGTATGGCCGGAAAGGCGCAATGGCTGCAAATTCATGCCGGAACATGGGATATGACCTGCCCAATATTCAGGAGTTATTTTATATCTATTCCCATACCAGCATGATCGATGCGGCCGATAAATCAGGAGGGACGAACACACTGAATTATATCGCGAATCACGGAGATGTTACCTCATCAGATGTGATCGCATTTTCATCGTCTGAAAAAGATTCCGGCTTTGTGATGGGCGTTAATTTTCATACAGGCGAAAAAAGCGCCTATACAAAAGAAGTCTCTAAATATTGGTTTATCCCATGCCGGAGGGTTTCACTATGATTGGTATCGTCAATTCTCAGAATCAAATTTTGTGTGGGCCGGTTAACTATGATGGTGATCATATCCGGAATCTGGTTTTCCGGATGGGCGGTAATTCAGCCGTAGTGCCTCAGTATGAACCGGCATCCGTTGTAAAATGCGGCGCGTTAGCCATTATGCCTGTATCTGACCCCTGCACTGATGTTGAACATCCGGAATTTTATATCCCGTCGATCGGATACTGGTACGTCAACGATGGTGTCATTACCCGCGATTTATCGCTGAATGAACGTGATATCACTGACGTGCGTTCAGTGCTGATCGATAATCTCTCTGAAATTCGCTGGAATTGTGAATGCGGCGGGATTGTGTTTGATGAGAAAACAATCTCTACCTCCCGTGATGACCGCTCTGCACTGTTAGCATCAGCGCAGTCTATTGCAGATGATGCGTCAATTCAGTGGAAAACACAGTCCGGGTTTATCTCACTGGATAAACAAGCCATCAATGAATTATTAACAGCCGTGACGCAGCATGTGAACCGGTGTTTTACGGCTGAAAAAAATATCAGTGATCAGATTGATGCTGAAACATCATTTACAACACTGACTAACCTGAATTTAACTGAGTTGTTTGACTCAGAATATCAGGCGCAAACGTCATGATGTGGCAACAGTCTGCTCTGTCGTGGCCGGATACCGCGCAGCAGGTACAAACACCGGCTGAATCGGTCACTAATCAAATCAACTCTCAGGCAGACAGCGCAGTCAGCCGGTTGAACCGGTTAACCGGTGATGCGTCATACAGCCGCCATGATTTGAGCACGGATGCACAATCATTGCTCAACCTGCGCGGTGAACTGAATCAACTGCTAGTCACCGGCACAATCATCACCGTGACACCCTATCAGTTTCAGGTTGGTAACCGGGTCAATCACGGCTGGTATCTGAACCCGCAAACCGCGATTGAAACGCTGGTAAAAAAATTACGGGATGCCTCCGATATGAACCGCCCCGGTGGTAATTTACATGTTGTCGGCATCATGACCACCGCGCCGAATCTGGGGCGGTTTGTTTCAGAGCTGCAAATCATCACTGATGTTCTGCCGCTCCCGCAGTGGTGCCAGGTCAAACGCCAGAGCGAATCATTACTCACCAATGAAACGGATAAATTTTTCGAGCCAGCGGCGATTGTGCAGCCCCGGTTTAAACCGGGTGATTCGCTCAATACCAATCCTATGCATGACTATTTCCGGCAGCAGGGGACACAAATCGCGATGTTGGAATCACTTGCCAGTGACCAAACACATGTTATCGGCAAACTGGCAGCGCTGGCCGCAAAACGGAAACATCAAATTGTTCAGGTATCAGCTGCAATTAATGCGATGAAAACACTAAAAGGTTCACTCTGGTCTTTCGCTGCAAGCGGCAGTTTAAACAGTGTTGCAAGCCAGCTTTCTAACAGCAATATTCCGAACAATCATCAATACACCATCGCCAGCCTGATCATTAGTAACAGCCCGTTGAAATTCTGGGAGGCACTTTGTTCGCATTAGATGGAAAAACATTCAGCATTAAAAACCTGCTCGTCAATTTTGAGCGGGAATTTAAAACGCAGGATATGAGCGGCCAGTCATGCAATACCGATGATGCAGAGCAGGGCGAAAAAGCCGCGAAACTCTCTGTTACCGGCCTGATCTCTTTTACTGATATTGAGCAGTTGAAAACACTGGAGGCGATGAGCGCAGCAAAAACAGAGACCGGAGACCGGAAAATATACCGGGTTGTCGATGATCTGGCGAATGCGTTTAAAATCCGTGAGGTCAAATTCAGCGGCCGGTTCTCGGCTGAACAACAGTCTGATGTGATGGCCTGGCAGGTCTCGTTTTCTCTGCGTGAGCATAAAAGCGCGGCAGAGCAGAAAGAGCAACACCAGAAAACCAAAACCAAAGCTACACAATCCCAAAACACCCGGCTGAAGCAATCGCTGATGCAGAACAAAGAGGCCATTCAGTGAAATTAGAAAAACGGCTTTATATCTCCAATCAGGAATATGACATTGCTGATGTAACCGTGTCACTGCGTTTGTCACTAGGCGGAAAAGCGATTTTCACGGTTCAGGCCGATAGCGCCCCGGAACTGAAAGAACAGGTGCGGTTAGATATCGGCTATGAGCAGGATATGTATATTTTCTTTGAAGGCTACATTGAAAAGACGCAGATTGCCCAGAATGGATTTTATAAAATCACAGTCAAAGAGCACGCCGGGGCACTCAGTTTGCGCTGGCCGCTGAGTATTGAACACCCGACCGCGATCGACATTCTGAATCAGCTCACAGCACTGACCGGATTAGATTTTAAATATCCGGACGCTGATTATATGAAAACCCGGATCCCGAATTTTGTTCACCAGGGCAACGGGTATCAGTGTCTGAAAAATGTCGCAGAGACGTTTAATATTCCTGATTGTATCTGGTGTCAGTGTGATGATCAGAAAATATGGTTTGGCGCATATGCAGACAGCCATTTTTACAATAAGCCCATGAGTGTGCCGGATGAGTTTTCAGCCCGGCAAATTGCAGATAGCATCACGATTGTGCCGTATCCGATGCTGAGGCCGGGCAGGGTGGTGAATGACCACCGAATCAACCGTGTTGTACTCAACAATGATGAGATGACCATCTACTGGCAGCAGAACAACAGTGAGACATACGCACATAAACAGCGTATTTATAATGATTTCCCGGAACTCTCCGCCGGGTTTCATCTGCCCAAACTGGGCCGGGTTGAGTTCGTGCGGGATAATGCTGCATCCGGAAATACCGCTGATCCGTTCCGCCCGCGTTATTCGGTGGATATTCAAATGCTGGATGCTGACATGAAGGTTGATAAAACGGTGCCGGTTTATCGCTCTGTTCCGTTGCCGGTCAACATGAGCGGCCATGAATCCGGATTGCTCGCGTACCCATTAGAGGGAACCATTGTTGAAATCGCGTTCGCCTATGGCCGCAGTGACCTGCCGCTGATTCGTAGTGTTTATGGCCGGGATTACGCATTACCGGATATCAAACCGGGGGAACAGTTGCAGCAGCAACGCGATGAGGTCAGCCGCCGGACAGATGCGGCAGGGAACATCACAGACCAAACCGATCAGGTGTTCGCATCATCGGCGTTCACAATGACAGATACCGCGCAACAGTACAGCGGCAGCTTTGGCGCGCATCAGCTTGATATATCACAACATAGCTTTGAGAACATCACAGGCAAAAAGCTGATTGAAGCGCTCGGAGCGGTTGAAGTGCTGACCGGGGATAATATGGAACTCGGCAGCCTGGGGAATATGCACACCGCAACCGCCGGAGAATTGATAGAAACCATCGGAAAAATCCGCCGCAGCATTGCCGCCGATCATCAGTGGCTACAATCCCCGAAAACATGGGTGGGTTCGAAACAGGAAAATATATTAATCCTGCTCTCTGAACTGATGCAGGTTGTCAAAGAACTGGCCGATACATTATCAACTCACACTCACAACGGCGTGTTAGCTGGCCCGGCAACAACATCCACCCCGGTGCAGGCGCAGACAATCACCGGCCACGGTGAGGACAGTCATTCACTGAAACAGCGGTTAGATCCAATCACTAAACGATAGCCACACAATCCCACACAGCGCAGCCAGATGGCTGCGTTTCTTTTTGCCTGTCAGTTACCCTAATTCAATACATGCAGCAGCACAGAGCGCCACGCTCACGTAATCGGGCAATCGCGTCACGTAATCCGCACTCCTCTACACCCGCCTGCGATGTTTTTGAGGTGGTTTTTTTGCAGTTTTTATTTTGTGAAAATCCGGCTGGCCGGTCATACGCTCAGACCCCGTGATATAAAGGTTTTCGGGGGCATTCAGTCACCTGAAACTGGCCGTTTAAAAATTTCGAAAATTGAAAAAAATTTCAGTTAATTGAAATTCTGATGATCTGAATTGATCATGTGTAAAATTATAACCTATTGAAAATAAACAACTCTTCTGTTTTACGTCACGATTTATCAATGATCTGATGATCTGGTTAATGATCTGATAATATACGCTGAGCGCAGATAGGGCAGGGCTTCCGGGCATTTCTTGCAGGAAAACACTTTTTCAAAAAACGAGAAACAGAATTGACTACTTAGCGGTGTAGTCAATGAATGTGCTCACATGACTGCAAAATTTCAGGTGTAGTCATTTTGTCGCCATTATTGAATGTGTTGTTTTTTAAGTGATTGATTTTATATAAATAAAATAACAATGAGTGATAAGATCATATTTTGAATCATCCTCGTGAGAATCAGTGATATCAAGGCGTATCAAAGGGTGTGAGCTACCCCGTTTATCAATAATCATCAATATTTATCTATATTCAGCAATTTTTTCGCCATTTTTTTGCCATTTTTGTGGCGACAATTACAGGTTAGATAGTGGTTTTTTTGTGACCACAGCGCATCGTCTGTTTGATGTCACTGTGGTGTGTTCCCCGTACACACGGGGATGAACCGCTTTCACCTATCTCAATAAAGTCATTCAAAATCCTTTTCTCAGCCCGTTTTTGGGTTAATTAATCCAAGTTTAATCACGTTCATCTGTGGCTTAATAACAGCCGGACCAGGTGTGATTGAGTCATTGGTTTATTGGGCTGTTATAGGCAACAAAAGAAAATCTATAACAATTAAAACAGTCATAAATAGAGATGAAAAACATGAAAGTATTTCAAATGAATCTGTTAAATTACAACGCAAATACACAATTCCCTAATGGAGGCGTAGCCACTCAAAAACAGATAGATTTAAGGAATGAGATGAATAATCATGGAGTGGGAAACGTTAATGTAGCGGCATTTACAGAAGTGGGTGTAGCTGATAACTTTATTCAGGCGAATGTTCAAAATGCACTCAATGATTTTGGAAATTCGCTTGGTATTCATCAAGGAGCAAATGGGAGACAACTCGCAGTAATACGATGTGGTCGTACTGCTCTACAAGACAGTAATGAAGTTGTTGCCCTTGTTGTTGACGGCAATGCCAACATTCATAATTTTGGTTTATACTATTTTACGCAAGTAGAACCTTTGATATGGCAAGACGAAGAAACAAATGTAGGACTCAATCAATTTACTGCTAACCTCAACCTTCCTGATGGTGCAATACCTGATTATCGTTACATTGTTTATATTGATTTTACTTTAAACGGTGTACGCCGAAAACTTGGATTCATTCATAATAGAGCACCAGGGCATGATCAAACTGTTGTTGTTATGCAAGGGATTAGATCGTTACTTGAACAACAGAACACCTTATTGATGTGCGGAGGAGATTTTAATGTTGCATCACCTGCCATTGGCCTAAATGGTGTGGGTGTACAGTATCCTAATCATGGTCACCATCAAAAGTGGTATTATTCTCCTGGATATACAACAGTTTCAAATCCTTTAGATTATTGGATAAGTCAAAATCAACTAATGGCACCACCTCTAGGTGTTGCAACTGCTCAAGCAAACAGAACACCAAATGTACCTAATCCGGTGACTACAGGCTCAGATCATCGTGGAGTATGGATAGATATTAATTAGGATAAATACTAGGTAAGTATTAATTTTTTGTATTTCAGTCAGAAATTAAAATCAACCTGTAACAAAAGCTAAAGCCCATTAAAACAGGCTTTATCTTTGTTGATAAAGCGGTCTTAAATCGAATCATAAATCGATTTAAGACCGCTTACTGATGAATTCAGGCAATGACAAAAAATAAGTTACTGGCCCGCACCAACCTCCAAATTAAATCGAGTGTTTAGAGACAGCACATATCCATTAAAGACTGATTTTGATTAATGATTTGATGGCGAAAGCCATGTCTAAAAATACACGTGTAATAACGTGTAATATCTTACTGTCTCATATGCATATAAGTTGAAGGTGTTTCCAGAAGAAAGTTGGAAATTAAATTGAGTCGGTAAGGCTAATAAAAAGTTGTTCCTAAATATGCGCCACTTTTGGTGACGAGGCAGATATCGATAAGCAGACCTTCCGCGCCAGGGAAGGTGCGGAAGAGCCTCAAGGATGGGTTCATGTGTGTATGTGTTCGATATCTGCCTGAGTGACCTACAATTAGGAACGGTTATTTAGGTGTTATTGAGTCATTGTCCGTATATTGGTTTGTTATAGGCAATGAAAGAAGCCTATAACAGTAATTTAATTAATTAAAAAAGAGGTAATTATGATAATTAGAATCAGAGTATTAGCAGGAAATTCGGGTGTTGGAGAAATTTCATTCGGTGGCGTAAATGTAAATATCGGTGATGCAAATTATACAGATATCCAAAATAATAAGCCAGAGGTCTGTGTATGGACTGCTGGAGCTCAGCATCAAATGAATTATGGAGCTGGTCGTTTTGTTAATAATGAGACCTATACAATAATCGAAGCAACAGATGCGGGACTTAAGCTGACTTGTCCTACTCCAGCGTCACCCGACATAACGTACAGACCATAATTGTCAATAATCATGTTCTTATATAAAAATCGCAAAAAACACAAGAATTTAAAAAGTCGTAAAACCCAAAGCCCAATTGTTATAGGTAATAAGATAGAGCATATAACATTAAATAATCTCAAAATTAAAAGGATAAAAAATTATGGTAAAAATCATTGAGAACAACACAGGAATGGAACGCAAGTGCGAATTAATTTCAGTGACTACAACTGCTCCTAATAAAACTGTAACAATACAGTTAGACGAGACAGACTCTGAGGGATCCCCACAAAATTATTCTCTAATCACCTGAGACTCAGTGACTTTTTCTCGTAATATGAGGATGGCTAAATGCCAGTCATCGAGAGAGAGATCTGCGTTGCCATGACGATAAAAATGAAGACCTAATGTCACATGACTAAGCACTCTCCGATCTTTGACTGTGTTGGCTTGATAGTGTCTATGAAGCCCTTGTTCTTCCATCATAATACCAAATAATATCAGTATGTTATGCGCTAGTGTTCCAATCAAAACGATCACACTCAGACGCGAGTGACTCTTTGTTCGGTGCTGTTCCATCCCCATACCAAACTGACTGGATTTATGGTCTCTGAACGCTTCTTCTATCTGCATTCTCTGATGGTAAATTTGAACAATCTGAGCGGGTGACTTTTTTGATAAATTTAATGAGGCTGCAAGGAGCCACGGCTCCCTGGCCCGACGGGCATTCTTCTTACTGTAGTTTGACTGCTTTCTTTTTCCACCAGCGGTTTTGGCGATCCGGCCTTTGGGTCGTTCTTTATATAAAACCAGCTGAAGCGGATAAGGGGATGTTCCTCCCATGAACCAGTTTTTCAGCCCACGAGCGGATGAGGTTGCACAAGGATACAGGGTTTTACAAAGCTGCATCGTCTTGCCATCCGGACTCAGGCAAATCCGTCCACGAATACGACCGACAAAGTCCCATCCTAAAGCCTGAACGCTCTTGAACCACGGACGTTTGAAGCCGGCATCAGTTACAATGATGGGGCAAGTATTTTTGGGCAAAAGGAGCTTGAGCGTTTTCAGAAAAAGGTCATGAGTCGCTGGTTTCTCTTTCGTCTCCAGTGGATGAACTTCTTCATAGAGTGTGAGTGCCCGTCCCTGAAAAGAGATGGACGCCCGGATAAGGAAAAGGGTTTTACTCAGGTTTAAGTCAGACCAGTCAACATGGATGGTTGGTCGTGAATTTTTGGAAACAATGAGTGTGCAAATTCGCTGATAAATCAAGGGGATTTGAGCCCAAAGGTGTGGATTGGAACAGAGTCGGTCAGCCCGTTTAATATTATGTTTTTGATGGGCTTTTGACTGAATCCCCCGCCCCATAGAAGTCACGGTCAAGGCGTTCCCAGACATGGCACTTTGTACGCAGGCAGTGAGTGATTGAGTACGGGTTTGATGCCCCCCTTGAGAGACAGAAGTAACAAATTGAGATATGATTTGGTCGACATTCATGGCTGTGGTCTGGTTTGTTGTGGTGACAATTAAGATCACAAAAAGCCATGAATGTTCCTGCCAACCTGATTTATTTGAACATTTTTTTAAAATTTGTGGGGATACCTCAGAGACAGACTACGAAGTTGTTATAAAATGGAATGGAACAGGGGCTGTAATACAAGGAACTAATCAATACAATATTACAAACCTTGCTAGCCACCAATTAGTGGGTACTAATAATCAGTTAAAATATAATTGGGTATAGGAATGAAACCCATAACAAAATCTAAATCCCATTAAAACGGGCTTTAGCCCAATTGCTAAAGTCCAACTTAGAAAGCGGTCTTAAATCGATTTATGATTCAGTTCGAAGACCGATTATTGTTTATATTAAAATGAATCAGGCAGGGACACAAAATAGGTCACAGGCCCGGGCCAATTTATAAATCCTGATAAGGTCGACTTCGGCCCTCGAAGTGGATGCTTAGCTGTTTGATGAACCTCCCAACCGCGCCAGTGCATCGACCTCATTACGAATGGTATTCGCCACCCGTTGGATCTGATGTTGGTTGGATTCAGGCAGATGGTTGAGTGATTGTTTCATCGGGCGTCGGGCTCTTTCATGTTCAGCAGGTATCAGAGAAGGATAACGGAAGCGGGAAGAAAAGGGGAGTGTGAAATTGAATAATCCCGGAAGGAGAACGATGATCGATCACGCATTGATGTGTTGTTTATGCAACTGATACTCCACTGATGCTGAAAGTGTGGGTTGCGACAGCGATATTAAAGGGGAGGTCGGTACTTATTGAAATGTGCCAGACCTCAAACCTTGTTCACCAATTCACACAGCGATTCAGAGAAGTTATGGCGGGTGATTCCTTTGAAGTGGGATTCGATTGTTTTGCCTGTTTTTTGATGAATATCCACCAGGTTTATTTTGGTTTTCTGTGGCCTAATTACATTCAGTTCAGGTGCGATTGGGTCATGGTTCATTGATTAGTTAATTGTAAGCAATCAAATGCGTTCTGTGATTTTGAGTAAAGCCAAAATAAAAAGGTTTGAGATATGTTTGAGCAAGTGGATAAGCTGAAAGAGCGTCAAAGCAGGGGAGACTGTTCATGATTCACCGTTCCTTCTCTATCAATGCCCTCAGCGCCTGAATTTCTGATTTTAATTCGTGGATTTCCTGCCTGAGTGCCACATCGGATTCCTGCTGCTCTTTTGCGCCGTGATGAACCAGCCATGAAGCGACCAGCCCGGTGAAGGTGCCAAACAGGCCGACACCGGCAGTCATCAAAATGGCTGCGACGACCCGTCCTTCAAATGTTACCGGGTAATAATCGCCGTAGCCGACGGTTGTCATGGTCACAAATGCCCACCAGATGGCATCGCCGGCCGTTTGAATATTCGAGCCTTCAATGCCCTGTTCCGCCTGTAAGATCGCGATTGCACCAAAAATGCTTAAGATAATGGATATCAGTGAGACAACCGCAAGTGCACCCTGCTGTTTTTTACGAAAGACAAACGACAGAATCACTCTGACTGAACGGGCTGCCCGGAGTATCTTCAGAATCCGCACGACCCGGACAATCCGGCCATAGCGGAAAGCACCGGTCATCGGAATGCTGGAGATCAAATCTATCCATCCCCATTTCATGAACTTTAATTTATGCTCAGCACGCCGCAGGCGGATAAAGAAATCTGCCAGAAAAAACAGACAGATGACATCATCGGCTTGATCGAGGATGATATTGACATCATCGGGAAGCTGGCAGGTTGCCTGCACAAATAATGCGAGCAACACATAAACAGATAAGATGAAAATAAAGAACTGGAATGGCCCCAGTTCATTACTGATATCATTGCTACGAGCCATTTATCAGCCTCAACAGACCCTGAAGATAAGAACAAAATTTTAGCAGAAATCCGGTTGTTATGACATGGGTTGATTATGTGTCTGGTTTGTATTTTGAAAAACGACCGGGAACGATGGAGAAAGTATGAAAGCAATCAATATTCCGTTGCTGGTGGAACAATATCCGTTATTGGAACCACTTATCGCCCTCAAACCCGTCTGCTGGTTTAACCCGGATGTGACGTCACTGAAAACCGGGTTGCCTTATGTGGGGTTAACCGCAGAGGACATTCGTGACGCCAGTGAGCGGCTCAAACGTTTTGCGCCGTATTTGATGAAAGCCTTTCCGGACACGGCCGCTGCTGGTGGCATGATTGAATCGGATGTGGTGGATATTCCGGACATGCAGCAGCAACTGGCGCAATTGCACGGGATGCCGCTGACTGGCCGCCTGATGCTGAAAAAAGACAGCCATCTGCCGGTCTCCGGTTCGATTAAGGCGCGGGGCGGCATTTATGAAGTGCTGACGCATGCGGAAAAACTGGCGATTGACGCCGGGTTGCTCAAGACAACTGATGATTACAGCAAGCTGCTGAATGAGGACTTCAAAGCATTCTTCAGCCGCTTCAGCATTGCGGTCGGTTCGACCGGTAATCTCGGCATGTCGATTGGTATCATGAGCGCCCGGCTGGGGTTTTCAGTTTCGGTACATATGTCTGCCGATGCCCGGACGTGGAAGAAAAACCGCCTGCGTGAACATGGCGTTCAGGTGATTGAGTATGAAAAAGACTATGGTATGGCGGTTGCGCAGGGGCGCGAAGCGGCTGAAGCCGATCCGGACTGTTTCTTTATTGATGATGAAAATTCCCGGACACTTTTCCTGGGCTATGCGGTTGCCGGTGAGCGGCTTAAACAACAGTTTGATGCAAAGGGGATTGTGGTCGATGCACAAAATCCGCTGTTTGTTTATCTGCCTTGTGGCGTGGGTGGTGGTCCCGGCGGGGTGGCGTTTGGGCTGAAAATGGCCTTTGGCGATCATGTGCACTGCCTTTTTGCTGAGCCGACGCATTCGCCCTGCATGCTATTAGGCGTGCATACCGGCTTACATGACCAGATTTCGGTGCAGGATATCGGGATTGATAACCTGACTGCGGCAGACGGGCTGGCTGTCGGGCGGCCGTCCGGTTTTGTAGGCAGAGCGATGGAACGGCTGATCGACGGTTATTTCACCCTTTCAGACCCGCAGATGTATCAGTATCTGCGCCTGTTAAATCAGACAGAACAGATTCAGCTGGAACCATCGGCACTGGCCGGGATGCCCGGTCCGTCACTGGTTTGTGCCGATACGGCTTACCAGCAACGGATGCAGTTGAGTGCTTCGGCGATGCAGCATGGGGTGCATCTGGTCTGGGCAACCGGCGGTGGGATGGTGCCGGAAGCCGAAATGCAGTCTTATCTCAATGATGATCTCTGTTCATGATGAAAAAGTGCTCTGTCACTTTGCATGGTGATTCTTCAGGTTAGCAGCCCTTAGTGATTAGTGACCATGTTGTGTGACGGAAGCCAGCAATGCATCGGACAGAGCCTGCACACACGTGTCGTAGCGACAGGACGGATCTTTGATCAGATACAGGGAAGAGAGCCGCTCTGACGGCGCATTCTGCTGAATCGGCCTCAGTTCACCGGAGGCCAGCAGCTGCCGGATACTGTCTTCCGGCAGCCAGCCGCAGCTGAGCCCGCTCATCACCGCTTCCACAGCAGAGTCGATGGTGGTGACAAACCAGGATTCCTGATACTTCTTCTCATGCAGCTGCTTTTGCTGATTATCTTTATCGACGATCTGAACCATAGGATACCGGTTGAGTTGCAGTAGTCTGAGCTGCTCTTCCTGCGCGAAAATCGGGTGATTTTTATGGGCAACCAACATAATCCGGATATCCATTACAAACTGTTTGGGTGTGGTTGCTTCCTGCTCATTCGTCAGCCCGATCATATACAGATCACCGAACGCCTGTTCGGCCTGTGCAATCCCTTCATCCCGGACCACTTCCCGCAGGTGCACCTGAGTAAACGGATACACCTGATGAAACTGTTTCAGCGCACTGAAAAGCTTGTGGCGCGGAAACAGACTGTCGATCACCAGTGTGATAAATGAACGCGGTCCGGATTTCAGCGCCGAGGCTTTGTGTTCCATCCGCTGCCAGCTTTCCAGCAGGACACTGACTTCATCCAGCAGCAGCGCGCCGTGGGTGGTCAGCACCAGTTTACGACCTTTCAGCTGCAGCAGTTTGATCCCCAGCCGTTCCTGCAGTTGTGACAGCTGGTAACTGATGGCCGGTTGACTTTTATGATGCCGCTCTGCGGCGCTGGCAATACTTCCGAGTTCGATGACGGACTTCAGAATCTGCCACTGTTCAAGCGTTGTCATTAACATATAAAATTTTTTTATCTTTTTATTCTAAATAACCGATTTTACTTTAAAAATATAGAGGATATTCTGTTTCATATACAGACCTGATGCGAAGGTCACAAATGAGGAGTTTATTGTGTTTAATAAAAATGATTTATCTGGTTTAGTTGGCAAACACTTAGTTTATACGTATGACAATGGCTGGAACTACGAAATTTATGTCAAAAACGGTGAAACGATGGATTACCGTATTCACAGTGGCATCGTTGGTGGCCGTTGGGTGAAAGATCAGCATGTCATCATGGTTCAGGTTGCAGCGGATGTGTATAAAATTTCCTGGACAGAGCCAACAGGAACTGATGTCAGCCTGATTGCGAACCTGGCAGACCGTGTGTTCCACGGCACAATCTTCTTCCCTCGCTGGGTGATCAACGATCCGAAGAAAACCGTTTGTTTCCAGAACGACCACATTCCTCAAATGGAAGCCTATCGTGCAGAAGGTCCGGCTTACCCGACTGAAGTGATTGATGAATTTGCAACGATTACGTTTGTTCGTGATTGTGGTGAAAATAACGAAGAAGTGATTAATTGCCACCCTGGAGAGTTACCCGCGAACTTCCCTGAAAATCTGAAATAACAACGCCTCTCATTTTCCTTACGGTGTTACGATTATTTCCTTTACTGCCCGGTTCATCTGACTGCTCCATTGCAGGATGAACCGGGTATTTTTTTACTGAAAATCCCCGGTATCCCAAAGGCCGGCAGATTCAGGACAGAGTCTGATGATTTTCGTGTGCAGCCTTCATCTGACGTTTATGGTAATGAAGATCGTTGAATGTGAGCAGCACACACAAGGCTGTGACAATCAGAATCAGTCCGCACATCGGCAGTGTGGTACCGTTATGCAGCAGACCAACCAGCGCACTGACCGCACCAGCAACCGCAAACTGAATAAATCCCACCAGTGAAGAAGCAATCCCTGCCTGTTTACCGCTGTTTTCCATCGCGATTGCGGTGGTATTCGCCGCTAAAACCGGCACCATGGACACGCAGATAAACAGCGGCATCATCAGCACAATCAGATGATCGGTATGCCGGAGGGCAAACAGCACCAGCCCGGCGGCAAGTCCCAGCGGTGCGGCATATTGAATGATGGTCCGGACGGAATAGAGCTTCAGCAGCCGGTTATTGATCTGACTGGAAATCACCATACCGAATGCGTTGATTGCGAACAACCAGCCATAGTGCTGCTGGGAGACATCAAACAGTTCCATCAGCACAAAGGGTGAGCCACTGATGAACACAAACATGGTGGCGATTGAAAAACTACCGGCCAGTGTCGGGCAGATAAATGAGCGTTGGCATAACAGGGTTTTGAAAGCCGTTGCGATTCCGGTCTGATTTCTGGCCCGGTTCTCCGGTGCCAGTGTTTCCGGCACCTGCTTTAAGGACAAATACAGGCTCAGTAAACCAAATCCGGCCATAAACAGGAATATGGATTGCCAGCCACACCAGCTGAACAGATAGCCCCCGATGACCGGCGCCAGAATCGGGCCGAGACTTTGTACGATCATCATGACAGATAACACCTGCGCGGCTTCCTGTTCGTCAAACAGATCTTTGATCACCGCCCGGCTGATAATCATCCCGGCACAACCACCAACGGCCTGAAAGAAGCGCAGGCCGTTGAACAGATGAATATCCGGTGCGATCAGCGCAAACACTGAACAGAGTGTAAACAGAAAAATCCCCAGCATCAGGGGTTTTTTGCGGCCATATTTATCAATCAGCGGCCCGTAAATCAGCTGGCCGATGGCCATGCCGATAAAAAAAGTGGACAGACTGAGCTGTACTTCTGAAATCTGAGTATGAAAATCGTCCGCAATTGCCTGAAAACCCGAAAGATACATATCGGTGGCAAAAGGACCGAATGCGGTTAAGGCGCCCAGCGTAATAGTCAGGCCGGTGTGTTTTTTGCGGCCGGCCTGTGATGCCAAAGCAGGATTCTGACGCATGATAATTCCTCTATATGAATGAACAGATACCCGTGCGGTATACGGGTATGCAGTTGAAAACGGTTATCAGCTTTTGGTGTTGTACCGGAAAGCTATCACAGCCTTGTTTACCGGGTTGAAATATAACCCTGATATTGTTGCAGGTGATCCGACTCCGGATGATCGAGTAAAAACTCGCCGACAAAATCTTTATAAGGCTCGAGATACGGGAATTTGTCGTATACCGCCCAGTCGGGTTTGGCGACGCTCTGACTGACAGCCGTCATGGCTTTCTGCCACTGTTTACTGTTATCAAACCAGATTTCCGCTACCCGCT
The DNA here is from genome assembly GCF_024529975.1 of Vibrio quintilis. Taxonomy (GTDB): domain Bacteria; phylum Pseudomonadota; class Gammaproteobacteria; order Enterobacterales; family Vibrionaceae; genus Vibrio; species Vibrio quintilis. Next base: position 1,686,692 of record NZ_AP024897.1, read on the forward strand.
GGAAAGGGCTGGTATGGGGTTGAGAAAGAATATGACTGGACAGGATCCGGTTGACTTCCGGGCGTTTTGCCAGCGCGGGAATAAATGCCTGTCTGAACCATTTATCTCCCTGTTCCACCGTGACGCCTTTGGGGTATTTAAACACGATCAGCCAGCGGTAGTTCGGCCCATCTTCGATGGTTCTGTCGCTGCCTTTATAATCTTCTTCCCAGAACAGTGGGGCAAAGGCAAAGACGGTTGGGTGATAACCTTCACGACTGCCCACCCAGTGGGTCGGACGCAGGTCGCCATCGGTTGGCTGGCGGGTAATCCGCATATATTCCGGATCAAAGGTTTCTTTGAAGGCCAGCCCGTTGGGTGCAGCGCTGTTGCTGGTATTAAACGGGTTAATCAGCCAGTAGTGCTCCGTCATAATCCAGTTATAGGTGCCGTAATCTTTTCCTTCGGGCGGCACCGGCAATGCACGGTAAGTTGCATACTTTGTCACGTAAGGCGCGAACTGGGAAATACTGTCCGGCACGTGATATTTATACAGCCAGCGATAAGCGGCGGGCAGGTCACTGTCATCCCGGACGCTGACCAGAATAAAGCTGCGCATTGGCTGAAAAGCTTCATACCGGTGGGGTGTGGCTGTTGTCGCCGGCTGGTCAGAGGCGTTTTGCGTGGCAGCGAAGCTGTGAATACCGGTGAGCAGGGTGCACGCCAGCAGAATATGGCTGAAGGCGGAGACCCGGCGGGTTATTTGGATCATATAAAACTCTTGATGATAACGACTCATGGTGCCGATCATAAATAGCTTTTTGATTGATAACCAATATATAATCAATGGTTGATTGATAGCTAAATTATATTGAACTGCAATGGATTTAAGACACTTCAGATATTTTGTTGCGGTGGCAGAAACGCTGCACTTTGGCCGGGCGGCACAACAGTTACATATTGCCCAGCCTGCGCTGAGTATTCAGATTAAAGATCTGGAAGAGGCACTGGGCGGAAAATTGTTTCACCGGACCAGCCGCAAAGTTGAACTGACCGCCGGGGGAAAACTGTTTTATCAGGAAGCGAAGGCGGCCCTGAAGGCTTATGAACAGGCAATCAAAGTTGGCCAAAGTGCTTTGAAAGGCGAGCTGGGCGTTCTGAGAGTCGGCTATTCCGCCAGTGTCGCTTATGCCGGGATTCTGGGCCGGATCATGCACAGTTTCAGACAAATCAGGCCGGAAATTAAGTTTGAACTGCAGGAGCAGGATCCGTACCGCCTGATGGAAGGGGTGCAGAATCAGGCCTTTGATTTCGGTATCTTTCCCGCCTTCTCGTTTGACATGAGCGCTCAGATATCGGTGTTACGGCTGGAATCATGGGCACCGCGTATCGTGTTGTCCGCCAGTCATCCGCTGGCAGACTGTCAGCGGATGACTTGTGGCATGCTGCGGCAGGAAGGTTTTGTTGTATACGCCGGCTCTGAGTTTGACCAGGGCACATCCGGCATCCGGCAGATTTTATCTTATGAGCCGGAGGTGGTGTATAAAGCGGCGGATATGATGATGGTGCTGTCACTGGTCAGCGCCGGGGTCGGAATTTCTGTGGTACCGTCAGCGATTGAATTCAGCCTGAAGCAGCCGGGGCTGGTTTTCCGGCCACTGGCTGATTTCTGCGATCACATTGATATTTCTCTGGCTTACCGCAATGACAGGAATGAGCCACTGATGGACCAGTTTATTGCCTGTGTCAGAGATGAGGTGGCATCACATCAGTACCGTGATGGCAAAAGCTAAACAGAGAAACACCGGGCAAGCCCGGTGTTTTTGTATCAGCGACTCAACCAAAAAGGAATCAGAAAGGTTTGCCGTTGTTGATGTTGAAGTCGAATTGAAATTTGGGATCTGCTGAGGAAGTCAGACTATCAGTGCTATATGTATAACCTGTCACAAGAATCTGGCTGTTTGTATCCATATGCATGATATTAGCCATGACAGGCAGTAACGAACAAGTATTTTTTCCACGCGAGTTAGAGCCGGTGTAATTGTGAATATACTGGGCCTGGACCGTGATGGTTGAATTGGCATAAATTGATGTGACGGTATCTTCTGTCATACTTGAGTAAGAGGTGCTATTTCCGTTGACAATTCCCACGGATGTTTTCTGACTGGTGCCAGAGTCACCCACAAAGTTGATCTTAAAAGTGGTTCTGTAATTACTTAAATTTGTCACTCTGAAACTCAGATTAACCACCTGATTATCAGAATCACATTTCGCCTGAATCGGAAAATCAACTGAATTGGTATGCGCAAAAGCCAGAGAAGGCAATAATAATAACGGTGCAATAAATTTTTTCATCGGAATACTCCTGATATAAGATGAAAACTGAAATAAAAAGAATGCTGATTGATTAACTGACTCAGAATGGTTTGCCTTCATTAAATTTAAGGTCAAACTTCAGGTTTGAGCTCATGCTATATCCTGAAACCACAATCTGACTGTTTGAGTCCATGTGAGAAACTTTGATCATTTCAGGCAAGTCATCACAGCTATTGTTTTCATTTTTATTATCCGATGATTCGAAGTTGAACTTCATATACATATATTTGGCGGAATTGGCTGGCACCGTGATTTCAGTCTCTGGTGTGAAAGAGGCGTATTCATGGCCGCCATTGTTCAGTCTGAACTTATAATTGATACTGCTGGCTTCACTGCCTGTCTGGGTGATCATACCAAACTTGAACGTTGTGGCGCGTGAGCTTAAATTTAATACTTTGATATTCATCCCGACATTAGAACTGGTACTGTAACATTTGGCATCACTTGGAATCGTGACGGTATTGGTATATCCGAAAGCCAGAGATGGCAGTAATAATAAAGGTGCAATCAGTTTTTTCATTGCATAACTCCTGACGTTGAACAAAGATTGAAAAATCAGGAAAAATTTATCATTGTGAACAATGGTGCGGAATGAAGGCGTTCTATTTTTGCCGGTGCGCTTGCAGATATATATTTAACTTAATGAAAATATAGCCTTTTATATTGTATTGATATGTTTGTCATGGCATTATTAAAGCTTTAATTTATAGTTTTGTTAATTATATTCAATTAAAATACCCTGACCAAAAAAACACCGTGCAATCCCGGTGTTTTTGTATCAGCGACTCAACCAAAAAGGAATCAGAAAGGTTTGCCGTTGTTGATGTTAAGATTAAATAGAGTTTCTCTTCGTCCAGAAAAACCCTGAGCAATGATTTGGCTGTTCGCATCAAGATGTGAAATTTTTCCCATAACCGGGCTGGCGCTGCATGGATTGTGGAGATTAATGTTGTCCCCGCTAAAACCTGCATAATTGTATGCATAAGAAGTGTAAAATCGAACCGTTGTATGAGCAGGTATTGATAAATTACTTCCCGGTGTTAAATCGGTGTAGCCATCACCACTATACAGTGTATTTATCGAATTCAGAGAATTTCCTGATTGATCCCAAAGGTCAACTCTCACATGAGTTGCATTATCACTTAAATTTGTTATCTCCAGCTTGAAATCTGTTACAGATTTGTCAGCGGTTGAACATGCTGCCTGAATAGGAAATTCGACAGAGCTGGTATGCGCAAAAGCCAGAGAAGGCAGCAATAATAAAGGTGCAATTAGTTTTTTCATGGGTAATTCCTGACGTTAAATAAAATTTAAAAGCCGAAGAAATTTATCACTCAAAGTTCATTTTCAGAATCTGAATATTTTTGTTTTGCCAAATGTGCTGCAATTATGATTTTTATATTGAAAGAATGTATTATTGAGTCTCGTAGTGATAAATATATTATGATAATCTGAAACGTTAATTGATAACTTATTTATATCTTCTGCTGATCTTTTGTGCAGAAACGCACCTTTCGTTGACCTGATAGCCTGACTGATATTTCATCACCGGATGACTACAGAGTGTGATTTGCCTGTAATCGTCTGTTTTCTGTCCCCGACAATCGTTGATTTTTCTCACATTCCTGCCTGAGATACGCTGATTTACCCTGATAAAGGGAATAAGTTATTCAGGTTCCGGGGATATTCCTGCTGGCTGAAAATGACATGCCTGAATATCACTTTTTCACTTTGATGAATCAGAGATGAAATTAATCTTTCTGTTTGATGTCTTCACCGGGGGGAATAGACCGGAGTGGGTTAAATATAATAAATATTAATTTCAACGTTCAAGGTATTGATATGAAGATAAAACATAAGCTCTCTGCCGGATTTATTTTCTGCGCCGGTCTCTGGGCATATTCTGCGCCGGTAGTACAGGCTGCAGAAGTCCCCCGAACCGCATTTGTTCATTTATTTGAATGGCACTGGTCTGACATTGCCACCGAGTGTGAAGCATTTCTCGGGCCGAAAGGTTTTGCGGCGGTACAGATTTCGCCGCCTCAGAAAAGTATCGATAATGCCGCATGGTGGTCGCGCTATCAGCCGGTCAGCTATGCGTTTGACAGCCGCAGCGGTAACCGGGCGCAGTTCAAAGAGATGGTCAAACGCTGTAAAGCAGCGGGTGTGTCGATTTATCTCGATGCGGTGATTAACCATATGGCAGCGTGGAACCGGAGCTTCCCGGATGTGCCTTATACCTCAGATGATTTCCATACCTGCCGGGATAATATTGACTACAGCAACCGCTGGCAGGTGCAGAACTGCGATCTGGTCGGGTTGAATGATCTGAAAACTGAGTCGGATTATGTGCGGCAGAAAATTGCAGATTATATGAATGATGCCATCAGCATGGGCGTTGCCGGTTTCCGGATTGATGCGGCAAAACATATTCCGGCGGCGGATATTGCCGCTATCAAAGGGAAACTCCATTCGCTGGGTAATGGCGACAGCCCGTATATTTTTCAGGAAGTCATTGGTGCCGGTGGCGAGCCGGTCCAACCTTCAGAATATACCGGCAATGGGGGTGTGACGGAGTTTAATTTTGCCCGTACCCTCGGGTCAAAATTCAAAAATAGCCGGATAAATGAGCTGAAATCACTCAATCAGTGGCGTGGCTGGCTGGCCAGCAGTGATGCCGTGGTGTTTGTCACCAATCATGATGATGAACGCTCTAATGCCAGCCATGAACTGACTTACAAAGATCAGGGCAACCTGTATATGCTCGGAAACGTGTTTATGCTGGCTTATCCTTACGGCTATCCGAAGATTATGTCCGGCTACAAATTTGACAGCAGCGACGATGCACCACCATCTTCCGGGGTTCACAGCGGCAATGCCTGTGGTTTCGACGGCGGTGACTGGGTGTGTACACACAAGTGGCGTGGTGTGGCGAATATGGTAGCATTCCGTAACTATACCGCCAGCCAGTGGAAAGTGACCAACTGGTGGGATAACGGCAGCAATCAGATTGCATTTGGCCGTGGTGGTCTGGGTTTTGTGGTGATTAACCGCGCAGATTCCGGCACGTTAAGCCGCACATTCAGTACCGGCATGCCGGAAGGCGATTACTGCAATGTGATTGCCGGAGATTATGATGTAGCCTCGCAGACCTGTAGTGGCGAAACTATTCATGTTGACGGGCAGGGTAAGGCGCAATTCAGCGTTGCTTTTCAGGATGCAGCTGCGATTCATGTCGGGGCAAGGGTGGATGGCGTGGTGACACCACCGGTCACCGTGCCTGAGCCGGCGGAGGCCGTCAGCGCAACGGCCATGTGTTATTACGATAAAAGTGCCGCTTTCTCCGCGCCTTATCTGTATTACTGGAATCCGGTACCGGCAACTGCACTGAGTGCCGTCACCTGGCCGGGTGTGGCGATGAAGAAAAACGGTGATTTCTACTGTTATGATCCGGCGGCTGAAGTGACTTCGGTGAACGTGATCTTTTCTGATAAAGGCGCGTCGCAGACGGATGATTTATCCACCGCTTCAGGCAGCTGCTATCTGAATGGCAGCTGGGAGAGCCTGAGCGATTGCGGTTTTACCGTGAACGGCGGAGAAAGTGGTGGTGAAACCACCGGGGAGACGAAAGTCTGTTATGACAACACACCGGGTTTTGCCGCACCTTATCTCTACTTCTGGAATGTCGATGCTGTCTCTTCTGTCAGCAGCGTTGCATGGCCGGGCGTCGCGATGAGCCTTGAGAATGACCACTATTGCTATGACTTCGGCACACAATTACATTCACTGAATGTCATCTTTAGTGATCAGGGCAGTCAGCAAACGGCAGACTTATCAGCCACCAGTCCGAATCTCTGTTATGCCGGTGGCAGCTGGCAGGCACTGAGTGATTGTCTTCAGTAGCAACAGTCTTCAGTCACTGTCTTGTTTCAATCGCTGAATCTGACAAAGCACCGGCAAGGTGTGTGAAGGCGGCAATCAGGCCGGGCGATGCCTGGCCTGAATTGTGATCCGGGTAGAATTTTATTCTTCCGCTATACTTAATGTTGATCCTGGTCAATTTTTAACCGTATTGATAAATTAAGACCAGCAATCAGTTCCAGCAGAGGAGACGGAAGTATGATTAATCATGTTTGGGGTTTATTACATCACCCGGACCGGGAGTGGCGTGAAATCAGCGTTGAGCACGAAACGATCGGTCATTTGTACCTGCACCATGTGCTCTGGATGGCGGCTATTCCGGTGGTATGTTCCTATATTGGAACGACTCAGTTTGGCTGGACGTTTGGCGGAGAGACGACCTATATTGTTTCCTGGGGTGATGGTTTAATTCTTGGGATGGCTTTTTATCTGCTGATTCTGATGGCGGTCGGCGGTGTTGGCGGGTTGATCTACCGGCTGGCGCGGAATATTCCCAATCGTCCGCAATATGGTGAATGTGTTATTTTTGCCGGTTATACCGCAACACCACTGTTTTTAAGTGGCGTGTTTGCCTTGTACCCGGTGTTCTGGCTCTGCCTGCTGGCGATGATTGGCGGCATTATTTATACCGGATTTTTGCTTTATCGCGGTACGCCCAACTTTCTGGGAATCAGCAATAAGCGGGGCTTTATTTTGTCCGGAATGACACTGGGCGCGGGTGTGCTGATTCTGGAATTCATGCTGGCAGTGGTCGTGTTGCTGTGGAGCATGGGCTCAGAACATAGTGTGGTCTGGCAGTTTTTCTGAAGTTAACAGGCCGGGCTATACCCAAATAACCTGGGTTATGCATCTTCAGGTTGCCCGGGTACATAGTGATATTAACGAAATGCGGAGCAAGGCTCCGTATTTTTTTTCTTTTGATCATGTTTTTAGCATTCGGTTGCTCCTTTTTAGAAAACTCTTTCTATGCTTAACAACACAGATCTGAGGTCACAGGTGGTGTTGAATGAACGAAAAAATAAGTCAGTTACAGCCGTTGCAATGGTGGCTGGTTTTTGTGGTGTTATTGCTTCCTTTCTTTTATCACTTTTTATCTGTTGGCCTGTGGGGATGGACTTTGTGGCTGGCTTTATTTTGTGGTGTGCTGTATGTGGTTTTTCAGATGTTCCATCAGATTGTCACTCAGATCAGAAAAGCCGCGGTCGGCCTGTCTGAAGGTGATTTGAGAGTCCGGATCGACATCACGGAAGGTAAAGGCCATCCGCTGTTTTATGCATTTAACCGGATTGGCTCCGATGTTTCCCGCACTGTCGGGGCTTTGGGTTCAACCTCCGATGCGTTACTTCAGGTTGCTGAGGCGGTGAAAAATAATTCTGAAACGGCGGAAGCCGGTGCGTCAAAGCAGCGTTCAGAAATGGCTGATTCGCTGGATATGATTCATCAGTTGTCTGAGTCAACGCATCAGGTGGCGCAGTTAACTGAAGCGACCGCTGAGTCTGCTGCGGATGCAAAACGACAGGCACAGGATGGCGGGCAATATATGCAGAAGCTTGAGTCTGCACTGAAAAATGCCAGCCAGCAAATGGAAGGTTCCAAAGTACATATTCAGGAACTCGAAAATGAAAGCAGCAGCATTGGCCAGGTATTGGGAACGATCAGTGACATTGCCGATCAGACCAATCTGCTGGCATTAAATGCGGCAATTGAAGCCGCCAGAGCCGGGGAGCAGGGGCGTGGTTTTGCGGTAGTGGCGGATGAGGTGCGGACGCTGGCAACCCGGACCCGGGAGGCAACGGATGACATTCAGCAAAAAATAGAAACACTGCTGGGGAGTATTCAGCAGGTGGTGGAAGCGATCGGCAAAAATGCGGATTGTATGGATCAGTCGGTGGAAGTCATTGGGCACGTCAGTCAGGCGTTCTTTCAGCTTTCAGAGAAAATTGTGGCGATCACCGGCCAGAGTGAACAGATTTCCGGCCTGTTACATGAACAGGTGGGGTCGAATGAACGCCTGGTACAGGGGCTGACGGATATCGCTTCTGTGTCTGAAGAAAATGTTCAGGTGACCAATGAAACCCTGATGGCGAGTGTCGCGGTGAAAAATATATCCGGTGAGATTAAATCTTTGCTGCATCGCTTCGCGATTGATGCCAGGCAGCTGGCTGAAGAAGATCAGCGCAGACAGAAATTAATTCAGTGGGGACCGGGGCTGGATCTGAATCTCGAAGAAATTAACCGCCAGCATCAGACTTTAGTTCATCTGGTCAATGAGCTGAATCATCTGCTCAGTCATAACTACGGGCTGGCATCGGTGAAGCGTGTGGTTCAGGGATTGATCGATTACACCGCTAACCACTTTGAATATGAAGAAGTCCTGTTTTCTCAGTTTGGTTATGAGAATGAAGCCGCGCATGTGAAAAAGCATCAGAGTCTGGTTACAAATGTACTTGAGTTTCAGAAGCGGGTGGAAAGGGGAGAGAATATTGGTCCTGAGCTGATGAAATTTCTGCAGGAATGGCTCACGGTGCATATTCAGCAGGAAGACCGGGCTTATGTTGAATGTTTTCACCGCCACGGTATGAAGTAAATGGCGCAACAGGCCCCTGGCAACCGGCTTCTTCAGGTGGTCCGGGGGAGAAAATAAGAAACCTTCAGATGTTCAGGTCTGAAGGTTAAAGGGATCTGAAATAATGATGGGAGGCAATCAGATTAGCAACAGGATGCTGCCAATTGTTGCCGCTGCGGAAAGATATTGCCCCGCAGAATAGGAACTATCATTCTCTTCTTCCAGCTTATCCGGGTGTTCCATACCCAGTGCGCCGTAGGTGAAAGACTCAACCTTGTCACCGACAGTTTTATCCTTTTCAGCGGCTTTACTTTCATGATCAATCTCTTTCAAGGCTGCCAGCAAAGCTTTTCCTTCATCGGATAATGTGACTTTGTCCTGCGACGGTTTTGCTTGTGCGTCACTTTGTGCCTGTGGCGCTGCCGGAGTCGCGGGTTTTGCTTTCATCGCCTGAGATGAATAGACCGATGCACCTGATTTTATTGGGTCCATAAAACTCTCCTGCCGTGTTCTGCTTATGTTAGCGGAGGCTGAATAAAAAACTTGAGTGATTTTTCTCTGTTTTGCCAGATACCGCGATACTCAACATTATTATTCAGCTGAACAATCCTCAGATAAATTTAAGCAAAAGCTATGCCTTTTCTGTCTGTTTTCCGGTAGATGCTCAGCGTAAAACCGGCTTCACAGTCAAATGATGCCCGGCTGTGCAGATCGGCTTTCACGGATTCACTGGCTTTCCAGGCAAAAGGTGTCATCTGCAGCAGGTCATGTGCCTGTGCGCCGGTCATTTTCATGGTGTAATGCAGGTTCTCACGTGATTCCAGCACGAACCCGTGGCCGGATTCATCCTGATCGGTATGCAGATGAACCTGCTGATAAATCAGTTCTTTCAACTGATACAGATGTCTGGCTGCCGGCGTCACCGTCATAAACAGACCGCCGGGACGAATACAGCGCTGCAGCTCTTCAGGTTTGCAGGGCGCATAAATTCTGAGTATCGCATCAAGGCTTTCATCGGCAAAAGGCAGGCGGTGGCTGGATGCCACACAAAAGTGGCAGTTTTTATAGCGTTTCGCGGCATAGCGTACCGCTGTTTTAGAGATATCCAGACCATAAATCTCAGCCTGAGCATTGGTACTGTTCAGTAACTCAGCAACATGAGCGGTATAAAATCCTTCGCCACAGCCGATATCCAGCAATTCAGGAACATGGCTGTTTTCCCGCAGGTTCAGCAATTCAAGACAACGCTGTGCGACTTTTTCCCGCAGCGGGTTGTAATGTCCCTGCTCCAGAAAGCGTCTTCTGGCCTGCATCATGTCTTTATTATCCCCCGGATCTTTGCTGTGCTTATGCTGAACCGGCATCAGATTGACGTAACCTTCTTTTGCCATGTCAAACTGATGGTTGTTACTGCAGGAGAAACTTTGTTGTTTCTGATGCAGGGGAGCGTGACAAAGCGGACACTGATAGGGCATTGCGGTTTTCCCGTTCGCGGATTGAAAAGGGCGCCAGTTTACCGGGTAACCGGGGAAAGCGCAAAGAGACACGATAGTGCCTCTTTGCTTTGGTCATCTTTATATATTCTGAGCGGCGATTGTGGTAGTCAGTGTATGACTGTCTCCGGGTTGCAGCGTGATACCGGCAGACAGGCAGGGAGAAAAAATTGCAGATTCAATACAAAACATAGTCTGGTAGGCATCATCCGTCATGTCACTCATTGCTTTTGACAGTTCATCCCACGGGTTCCACAAAACGGCTGAATTGTGGCCGGTATTGTCGACAGTCAGTGCCCGGTTGAGTGTTGGATCCTGCATGATGATACGCTCATCCGGACTGGTGTATATGCGATCAATTCCCTGAGTGAGCGTGAGCGTTTCCCCGCCCTGACAAACCTGATTATTTTGTAGTTTATCGATGTATTCTTTGCCCATACCGGTCGTGCTGATTTTTTCAATATCACCAATGTTCAGATAGGAATGCAGCGCGCCGGAGAAATTCCAGACTTTCTCATCGGTGTTGGTGATTTCCAGTGATAAACGCAATTCATCACCAATGGCAATATGCAATAGCAGATGAAACTCATACGGCCAGATATGCCGGGTTGCTTCGCTGGATTTCAGCCCAAGGCTCACGACGACACCGGCTTCACTTTCTCTGTGTTCAACCAGTTGCCATTCCTGAATCCGGGCAAATCCGTGATTGGGGCTGCCGATACCACCAAACCATGGCCAGCAAACAGGAATACCGCCGCGGATGGATTTTTCGCCATCAAACAGTGAAGCGTCACTCATCCAGAGCAGATCAGGTTGTCCGGCCGGTTGATAGGAAAGAACATGACCACCAAATAAAGAAATACCTGCCGTTGCCTTTTTATGGACAACGCGAACAATTTTAATCTTCTCTTTCTCTACAATCGTGACGTTATCTGAAAGATTTGCGACGACAGGTAAGTTATGTAGTTCCATCATGTTTGTCCTCTGTTTATGCTTTTTTTGTGTTTTTTATGCAATGTTAACCGTATAACGCGTGGTACTGATATGGCAAGGTTTTGTGCTGAAGAAATGAAAAAAGGCGACACAAGGTCGCCTTCTGAACTTTCAGTCTGAGAATCTGATCTTACTTAGAGATGTGAGAGATCAGGTCCAGAACTTTGTTTGAATAACCGATTTCGTTGTCGTACCAGGATACAACTTTAACGAATTTGTCAGTCAGAGCGATACCAGCAGCACCATCGAAGATAGAAGTGCGGGTGTCACCGTTGAAGTCAGTTGAAACAACTGCGTCTTCAGTGTAGCCAAGGATACCAGCCAGTTCACCTTCAGAAGCTTTTTTCATTGCCGCTTTGATGTCATCGTAAGATGCGGCTTTTTCCAGGTTAACAGTCAGGTCAACAACAGAAACGTTTGCTGTTGGTACACGGAAAGCCATACCAGTCAGTTTACCGTTCAGTTCAGGAAGAACTTTACCTACTGCTTTAGCAGCACCAGTTGAAGATGGGATGATGTTTTGAGCAGCACCACGACCACCACGCCAGTCTTTCGCAGAAGGACCGTCAACAGTTTTCTGAGTTGCAGTTGTTGCGTGAACTGTTGTCATCAGACCAGATTCGATACCAAAGTTGTCGTTCAGAACTTTAGCGATAGGCGCCAGACAGTTTGTTGTACAAGACGCGTTAGAAACGATATCCTGACCTGCGTAAGAAGCATGGTTAACACCCATAACGAACATTGGCGTTGCATCTTTAGAAGGACCTGTTAATACAACTTTCTTCGCACCAGCTTCGATGTGCTTACGCGCAGTCTCATCAGTCAGGAACAGACCAGTTGCTTCAGCAACAACGTCAACACCAATTTCATTCCATTTCAGGTCGGCAGGGTTACGCTCAGCAGTAACACGGATAGTTTTGCCGTTAACGATCAGAGCACCGTCTTTTACTTCAACTGTTCCGTTGAAACGACCGTGAGTTGAATCGTACTTCAGCATGTAAGCCATGTATTCCACATCGATCAGGTCGTTGATACCTACTACTTCGATGTCATTACGTTCTTGTGCTGCACGAAATACGAAACGACCGATACGGCCGAAACCGTTAATACCTACTTTGATAGTCATTATAGTTGCTCCACAACTTATTAATTTCTTGGTTAAAAATAATTGGCTGTAAAATTACAGAAACCGGCTTTGTTCTGCAACAGATAATCGGATTTAACTTGTTTAAAGTCAAAAAAGTACGATATCTCATCACTGGGTAACCGCAAACCGGTGATTACCTCTCCATCATCACCGGATACATCCTGAATCTTACACCGAACAGATAAACATCAGTGTGTTTATTCTGATTCGTTTTTTCGTCCTTACAGGCGTTAAGGTGTTAAAGTATGTGCTACAACATCATTGATGTGCAAGTTTTTCGTAAAAAAAACTCATAAAATAAAACCCCCTGAGTGACACCGGATATTTCGTGTTCAAATCACTCAGACGTCAGCATAAAAAATATCAGTCAAGAAGGGAGAAAGTATGAAAAAAATCGACAAATCGGATGCATACTGGCAGGAACATTTAACCCATGAGCAGTATCATATTTGTCGGCAACGGGGGACGGAACCACCGTTTTCCGGCACACTGCTTCATCATAAAGAGTCGGGGCATTATCTGTGTACCTGCTGTAAGACGCCACTGTTTTCTCATCAGAATAAATACGATTCCGGGTGTGGCTGGCCAAGTTTTGATGCGCCGCTCAATGCTGAAGTGATCCGTTATTTACAGGACGACAGTCATGGCATGCAGCGAACGGAGATCCGCTGTGCCGCCTGCGACAGCCATCTCGGTCATGTGTTTGAAGACGGGCCGGCAACTACCGGTGAGCGCTACTGTGTGAATTCGGTTTCTTTGAAATTTCACGGTGACTCTGACGCATAAGGTACAAAAATCCCTGTCCCGGAAAAAGACCGTCTGACAGGGATTTACATTTCTGTGTCAGGATAATTTGAAAGGTGGTACATTCCTGCATTCTCTTTCCTTGAACTGTGCCGTTCGGCTGTACGCTGAATCATGCATTGTCAGGTTGCCTGGGTATATACCACGTTTATGATTCGGTGGCGGGAATTACTCTTCCGCTGGTGCCGGTGGATTCATCGCTTCGGCAATCAGAGAAGGCTTAAAGCGTTTGTTATTGATCGCACTGATAACCTTATCTGCAATATCATCGAGCTGACTGAATTTTTCATCAGAAAAACCGTAGATGATTTTCAGGTCCCGCTCCGAAGCAACCGGAACACCATACTCTTTACCGACAATCGCCCAGATATATGAATCCTCATTATGTCTGAGCAACCGGTTTAAGCTGGCGAGAGATTCCAGAATACTGACATTCAGAGTTTTCGGATCACTCAGCTGAAGTGCCCGGTTCAACAGTTTGATGGTTTTCTGCCGGTCTTTATCAATATAAAAGGTGGCCAGTGCGTACTGCATTCTGGCAGTGTTCAGCTCCTGGCTGCCTTCCATCCGGAGAAACTGACGGCGGGCATGTTTATTGCCGGTCTGGCTCCACAGGAAGTATAAGGACTCCGCTGTGTTGTACTTAAGTAACTCTTTTTCAAGTGCAGCCATGCTATTACCGGCATTGACATAAGCCATCGCCCGCTTGTTCTTGATTTCAGCCTGATTGATCGGCTGAATCTGGGCGGCAGTTTCAAGGCACTTTTTATACTCCTGAGTCAGCTTATATTCTTCAATTTTGTTGATATCCGTTGGATCCCTGAGAACATCAAGCCGATGCCAGACCAGGTTGGTCCGGGGCAGCCGGCACTGGCCGTCGTGCATATTCAGCTCTTCACAACGCAATCCGGGATTGTCTTTACACAGTTTATCCGTGTTGTTTTTATTTTCCAGACATCCGCTGATAACGAACGGGATGCCGGCAATGGTCAGATATTTCAGAAATTGTTTATACATGGCTTGTGATCAAATACTCGTATTGATTGCGTATTTCTTGACGTTAGATGTTAGGCAACCATTATGTGTATTCTCAGTCAATGATTCAAACAGAGAATCTTATGAATGCTCAACAATTAATAGAAATTATCACACCCGAAGCATATCAGCGCTTGCTGTATGCTGTTGAAACCGGCAAATGGCCTGAAGGTACGACACTTTCTCAGGAACAACGTGATGCCTGTATTCAGGCGGTTATGCTGTTTCAGTCTAAGCATAATACAGAACCGGAACATATGACAATTGCCGCAGGTGGCGAAGTTTGTTTTAAATCGAAATCTGAACTGAAACAACAGTTTCAAACCAAAGATGAGAATGAGATTTTGCGGGTCAGAACCAATGACCCGGCGCAGGATAACGCCGGGTAATCCGCTGGTGGTCATGGTCTGATGTCAGTATCAACCCGCTTTCTGCTGAAAGCCGGTTGATGACTGAATGAGGATTACAGGGTCATTTCACCACGCAGGACTTTTTGCATTTCAGCTTTTACTTCCGGATAAGACAACCCCTGACTCAACAGATAATGGAGTTTCGCCAGCGCTGCTTCCGGCGTCATATCAAATCCGCTGATGACACCGGCATCTGCCAGAGCACAGCCGGTGGCATAACCACTCATATTCACCTTTCCGGCCAGACACTGAGTCAGGTTGACCACAATCACTCCGCGCTCAGATGCGTCTTTCAGCTGTTCAAGCAACGGCTTGTTTTGTGGCGCGTTGCCGACACCAAAGGTCAACAGAATCATGGCATTGACCGGCTGAAGCAGGGTATTACGAATGACTTCGTGGGAAATGCCCGGATACATGGTAATGACACCGACAGGTTGTGGCGTAATATTGCTGACACGAAATTCGCCTTCGGGCTGCTGATTCAGTTCAACATTGCTGCTGACTTTAATATTGATACCGGCCTCAAGCAGCGGGGGCAGATTTGGTGAGGTAAAGGCGTTAAATCCATCGGCATGAGATTTTGTACTGCGGTTGCCGCGCATCAGCTGATTGTTGAAGAACAGCGTGACTTCATTGATCGGATAATTAGCCGCAATGTGTAATGCATTCAGAAGGTTCGCCTGACCGTCAGAGCGCAGTTCGGCCAGCGGAATCTGTGAACCGGTGACGATGACGGGCTTCCCTAAGTTTTCCAGCATAAAGGAGAGGGCTGATGCGGTATAGGCCATCGTATCTGTGCCGTGCAGGATGACAAACCCATCGTATTTCTCATAGTTTTCCCGGATATCATCGGCGATTGTCTGCCAGTCCGCGGGGGTCATATCCGATGAATCAATCAGGGGCGCATATTCGTGAATCGTGTATTCAGGCATTTCCGGGCGATGGAATTCCGGCATTGCCGCCAGCTGTTTTTCCATGAAGCCTGCGACAGGAATATAGCCGTGAGAAGATTTTTGCATACCGATGGTGCCACCGGTGTAGGCGATATAGATATGTTTTTTTGCCATGGCTGGAATGTACTTCATTTCTCGGTCATTAAGGCCGCTGATTATACATTCGTTCAGCGATAAAAAAAGGGATGAAATCTTCATCCCCTGGTGTGAATTTTTCTGTCTCAGGCTTTTTTATTTCACCTGGCAATTGAGACAAAAAGCATACTGGCCTTTCGGATCATTCAGCTCATTCAGGAACGAAGCGTCATTGATGATTTGTCTGGTGACCGGTCTGAGTGATTCCGGAACCAGAGATTCAATATTCAGCCCCAGCGATGCACGGGTTTCTGAAACCACATCCATCAGTATTTTTTCCATCGGAGAGAGCGGCTCTTCCATCCAGTCAAGCTGATACTGATGCGGCTGTAGTTGTGCCAGCTCCGCAGCAATCCGGACGGCATCATCAAAGTCACCTAACTGATCAACCAGACCAATTTTCAGTGCGTCTTTACCGGTCCAGACCCGGCCCTGCGCAATTTTATCCGCATCGCGGACGTTCATATTCCGGTGTTTGGCAACCAGAGAAATAAAGCGCTGATAGCCGTGTTCAATCGTCATTTGCAGGGCTTGTTTCGCACCATCAGAGAAGCCGGTGGCAATGCCCTGACCTGAGAACGGCGTTGTGCCGACACCGTCGGTGTAAACCCCGATGCGATCAAGGCTTTTCTCAAATGTCGTGATAACACTGAAGATGCCGATAGAGCCGGTGAGGGTAGTTGGCTGTGCCACGATTTTATCTGCACTGGATGAAATCCAGTAGCCGCCGGAAGCCGCCAGACTGGACATGGAAACCACTACAGGTTTACCGGCAGCTTTCAGGGCGTCAATTTCATTGCGGATGACCTCAGACGCAAAGGCGCTGCCACCGGGGCTGTCGACCCGCAGAACCACGGCTTTCACCTGATCATCCATGCGTGCTTCTCTCAGCAGCGCCGTGATATTTTCTGAACCGACCACATTTCGTTGCGGTTGCTTGCCATCCATAATGGTACCGGATGCCACCACGACAGCAACCCGTTGATTTTGATTTAAAACTTTCGGTGGCAATGATGCCTGATAGTCGTAATAACTGACAGACTGATAGCTGTCTTTGTCGTTACTGCCAAATGTCTGGGTCAGCTCGTCACGGACTTTCTTGCGGGGTGCCAGTTCATCAACCAGCCCCATTTGCAGCGACAAACGGGCCACATCGCCTTTGACACTTTCCAGACGGGCAAGAAAATCATCCATAGACAGTTTGAGGCTGTCAGATGTGATGCGCCGGTTGGTGGCGATATCGTTCAGATAGCCATCCCACAGCTGATTGACCCAGCGGTAATTGGCCCTGCGGGCCGCCTGCGACATATCATTACGGATAAACGGTTCCACCGCGGACTTATACGTGCCAACCCGGAAAATATGGGTATTGATGTCGAGTTTATCCAGCAGCGTTTTGTAATACATGCCGTAGGCACTGTAACCTTTCAGTAAGACCAGACCATCCGGAGACATAAAGATTTTGTCAGCATAGCTGGCCAGATAATACTGGCTTTGTGTGTAAATATCACCGATGGCAAAAACAGGTTTGCCACTGCTTTTAAATTCATTAATTGCTTTGGCAATGTAACGCAGTTTGGTCAGATTGGTTGCGGACATTTCCTGCAAGGACAACACCAGACCGGTGATTTGCTTGTCATCTTTCGCGTGACGAATGGTATCGACGATATCAAACAGCACATTTTCTTTCGGTAAAGATTCACCTAAGACGGAGTGACTGATGGAATCGATGGGTTTCAGATAAGAGGCTTTTTCAACAATCGGACCGGACAGGTTCAGGACCAGTGCGGAAGGCTGACGCGGAGCAGATACTGCCGTTTCATCAACTGACTGCAAATAAGCACCATAAATCACCAGTAAAAGAATTAAAAACACCAGGTTCATGATAGTGACACGGATGAAAGTGATACACTTCCAAATCCACTTAAAGAGAGTTCCGATAAATCTAAATATTGCTTTCATAACTTTCTGGCTGCTTTGGATGGATTGAAGTTGTGGTTTGATTCAGGCCACGGGCCTGTCAGATTCGTTTGCGATCCTACGTGATAACTTTAGCAGGAACAATCATAAACTTTGAATGAGGCTCCCGGAAATACGGGTAAAAATGACAGAAAAAAAAACGGCAGCGATTCAGTTCGCTGCCGTTGCGGTGACTGATGTGATCAGTCACTTACAGGATGACGGTTTTGTTGCCGTGTACGAAAACGTGATCATCCAGGACTTTATTCAGCGCCTTACTGAGAACATTTTTTTCAACATCACGACCGGCCTGCGCCATGTCTGATGCGCTGAATGTATGATCCACCGGGATAACATCCTGTTTGATAATCGGCCCTTCATCCAGATCATTGGTGACAAAGTGGGCGGTTGCACCGATGATTTTTACCCCACGCTGATAAGCCTGTTGATAAGGCTTGGCGCCGATAAATGCCGGCAGGAAACTGTGGTGAATATTAATGATCCGGTGATGATATTTCTCTACAAAGTCCGGTGTCAGTACCCGCATATATTTTGCCAGTACAATATAGTCAGGCTGATACTGATCGATAATTTCAGTCATCTGCTGTTCGTGTTCTTCACGCTCCAGCCCTTCATGCGAGACACAGTGATAAGGAATATCAAACCGTTCCGTCAGCCCCTGCAACCGATCATAGTTGCCGATCACCGCAGCGATTTCCACATCAAGTGCACCATCAAAACTTTTCATCAGGATATCACCCAGGCAGTGGGCTTCTTTGGTCACCATAATCACAATGCGTTTGCGGCATGAGTCAACCAGTTTGTATGTTGCGCCTTCAGGCAGGGCATGATTCAGATCATCAAGCAACGTTTCATCATTGAAATTACCTTCCAGTTCGGTACGCATGAAGAAGTGGCCGCAGGTATTATCAACAAATTCATTATTGTGAATGATATTGAGCTGATACTTGTAACAGATATTGGTGATCTTGGCGATTAATCCGGGCTCATCCACACAGTGGGTGAGGAGTGTTTTTCTTTCCATAATGACTGATAGTTTCCGACGAATTTTTTTGAGCTAAAAACAATTTCAGGATTGCCTGAATGATGACATATCCCACGGCGTAACGGATATAATTAATCTATTCTTAAGATAGTTTCAACTAAATAAGTGCATGGAATGACCGGAATGGCAGCAAGTATGCAAACAAGTGCTTTTGTGATTCACTGAAAAGGCAATCGTTTGCATGACATTTTTGGTATGGGAATGAATGGATTAATAATAATTTTCTCCGGTTGAAAAGGTAAATTTCTGATTTTGTAACGGTTATTGAACTTTTGTAATGGTTGTTGAACTTTTGTAATTGTTGTTAAACATAGTTGAGGTGGTTGCCATGGACAAAGATCTGCTTGCCCGGCGTTTATATACTGAACGCGTGAATGAAATTTTGGGAGAAAGTATGGTTGACGAAGAGATGCTGGAAGAAATGTGGGAAAACCGGGTTTCACCAGCTGATGCGGCAAAAATTATTGCAACCCGGGATAATGGTGTGGAAGCATCTCCCTGGCTGCATCGTTATCTGAATCGAAGGTAAACGGCTTTGCTGCCCATCTTTTTGCCTGAATGATCCGGCTGTTATCAGGTCAGCCTGCCCTGATAGCCGGAGTGACTTCCTGTGATTGTTCATCCTCTGTCGATGATGTCAGCATTGTTGTTGTCTGCAATTGTTACTGGTTTCCGGAGAAGAGATCGCACTCCGTTCTGAAACCTGACATAATCGGCTATTATTCATTTTTTCTTTGCATCATGACTGATACGATTTTTTCTGCGGGTGGCGCATTAAGTCAGGCCATTCCCGGTTTTCAGGCCAGACAGGCTCAGATTGATATGGCAAAAGCGGTCGCGCAGGCGATTACTGACCAGAGTCAGCTGGTGGTTGAAGCCGGTACCGGCACCGGCAAGACTTTTGCCTATCTGATTCCGGCCCTGATGAGCGGCAAAAAAGTCATTGTCAGCACCGGGTCGAAAAATCTTCAGGAACAGTTGTTCCACCGTGATTTACCGCTGATGATCAAGGCACTGTCTTTTTTCGGGCAGGTCTCGCTGCTGAAAGGCAGGGCCAATTACCTGTGTTTTGAACGCCTCAACCGGCAAATCATGGAAAGCCACAGCCCGGAAGTCGATGAACAGCGTTTTTCCCAGCTGATTCAGGTACGTGAATGGTCGTCCGCCACACAGACCGGTGATTTGGGTGAGTGTGAAGTCCTGCCGGAAGACAGCCCGGTTATTTCAACGATTACCTCGACCAACGATAACTGCATCGGGCGCGAGTGCCCGTCGTTTCAGGATTGCTTTGTCTCCAAGGCCCGGAAAAAAGCGATGGATGCCGATGTTGTGGTGGTCAACCATCATTTATTTCTCGCTGATCTGGCCCTGAAAGAGACCGGTTTTGGTGAGCTGATTCCTGAAGCCGATATTTTTATTTTCGATGAAGCGCACCAGCTGCCGGATATTGCCAGTCAGTATTTTGGTCAGTCTCTGACCAGCCGTCAGGTCACGGAGCTGGCCAAAGATATTGAAATTGGTTACCGCACCGAAGCCAAAGATATGCGCCAGTTGCAAAAGGTCAGTGAAAAGCTGACGCATACTGCACTGGATATCCGGGTGTGTTTGGGAGAAACCGGACAACGGGGCAACTGGCGGGATATGATCACGCAGCCCCGGATTAAAGACGCTGTGCAACGACTGGAAGAAAGTCTCGACTTTGCTGATGAAGTGCTGAAAATCGCGCTGGGTCGCAGCCAGTTGCTGGATAGTGCGTTTGAACGCATCACGTTGATCAAAGCCCGCCTGAAACGGGTGTGCGATGTCTCGATACCCGGCTACTCTTATTGGTTTGACACCACTCAGCGCCATTTCGGTTTACATATCACACCATTATCGGTGGCCGAAAAATTCCGTGAACAGATGGCGATGAAATCCGGCGCATGGATTTTCACCTCCGCGACGCTGGCAGTGAATGATGACTTCAGCCATTTCAGTCACCGCCTTGGCTTAGAGCCGTCACAGCAGTTCTCTTTACCCAGTCCGTTTGATTATCAAACACAGGCGCGCTTGTGTGTGCCCCGTTATTTGCCGGAGCCTAATTCACCCGGCATGGCGGATAAGCTGGTGGAGATGCTGACGCCGGTGATCCGGCAAAATCAGGGCCGTTGTTTTTTCCTCTGCACCTCACACCATATGATGCGTGAGCTGGGAGAACGTTTCCGGGAAGCACTTGAGTTACCGGTGCTGCTGCAGGGAGAAACCAGTAAAAGAAAGACGCTGGCTGAGTTTATGTCGCTGGGCAATGCATTGCTGGTTGCAACCGGTGCATTCTGGGAAGGGATCGACGTTAGAGGTGATGCACTAAGCTGTGTTATTATCGACAAATTACCGTTTACTGCGCCGGATGATCCGTTGCTGAAAGCCCGGATAGAAGACTGCCGTTTGCAGGGCGGCGATCCGTTTGATCAGGTCCAGTTACCGGAGGCGGTCATCACCCTCAAGCAGGGCGTCGGGCGTCTGATCCGGGACACGCAGGATAAAGGTGCGCTGATCATCTGCGATAACCGGCTGGTGACCCGGGATTATGGCCGTGTATTTCTGGCCAGTCTGCCGTCGATTCCGCGCACCAGAGATCTGACCCTGGTGCAGCAGTTTTTGCAGCAGGCTGCTTCGGAGACTCATCCTGAAGAAACGCAGTCTGAAGGCATACCGCATGACAATGAAAAAAGCGGAATCAGCGAAATAAGTGAACATAAAACCCTGTCTGATCATTCCTGACAGAAAATAAATTAGAGAGTTAAATGAGCGTAAAAATTCTTGCGATTGATACGTCAACAGAACACTGTTCTGTGGCGCTGGTGGTTGATGACCAATGGTTTGTTCGTCGGGAAGTGTCGCCAAGAGGGCATGCACAAAAAATCCTGCCGATGGTGGATGAAGTACTGAAAGAATCAGGAATGACGCTGAATGCACTGGATGCATTGGCATTTGGCCGCGGGCCGGGCAGTTTTACCGGAGTCCGGATTGGGGTTGGCATTGCGCAGGGGCTGGCGTTTGGTGCCGGATTACCTGTGATTCCGGTGTCAACACTGGAAGCGATGGCGCAGGGCGCATACCGCCAGGCCGGGGCGACGCACGTGGCGGCTGCCATTGATGCCCGGATGAGCGAAGTTTACTGGGGCCGTTATGCCCGTCAGGAAGACGAACGTTGGGCTGCGGTGACGCCAGAGTGTGTCATTGCACCAGAAACTCTGGTGTCACAGATGAATTCTGATCAGGAAACATGGTATGGTGCCGGAACCGGCTGGCAGGCATATCAGGACGCTTTATCAGGCCTGCCATTCAGTGTTGTATGCGGTGAAGTGCTTTACCCGGACGCTGAAGATATTGCTTTTCTGGCGACGCTGGCCTGGCAACGGGGAGAAACTGTGACCGCGGAAGAAGCAAGCCCGGTGTACCTGCGTGATCAGGTGGCCTGGAAAAAAATGCCGGGACGTACCTGAGCGACGATGCTCAGATCAGACAAAAAATCAGTGAAGGAGTAATATGGTTTCGATACAGGGATTGCCGCCACCGGGGATTTCCGGGACAGGAAAATCATCGAAAACATCAAAGGCGGGTAAAAAGCAGGAGGCGAAGAAAGCACAGTCTCCGGCGGGAACCCGTCAGCCGACTCAGGTCGCAAATGCGGTTTCGCATTCATTACAGGCGATTCAAAGCGCAGAGAATTACCAGAATAATCTGCAGTATGATTTACCGGAAGGACGGGCAAGGAAAGCGTTGGAAGAGTATTTTGATGTGATGAACCAGACCCGGCGCGAAGAACTGGCGCAAATGCTGGGTGTAGATATTTACATCTGATTTACCCTGTTGCTTTATTCCGTGATGTCGCTGTCATCTTATTGTAAAATAGCCTTTTCTGCCCGTCGCTGAACGCGGCGGGTGATATCGTTCTGATGATCGGGCTCCTGAATGTAACATCATGCTGACTCAAAAAACCTATCATATTTCCGGCAACCAACTGGCTGCCCTTGAATCCGGTACACCATCCGCCACAGGCATCTCCGTCGTTTTTTTACATGGCTGGCTGGATAATGCTGCCAGTTTCAGCCCGGTGCTGGCGCGGCTGGAAATGGACACGCCCGGAGTCCATTTTTGCGCACTTGACCTGCCCGGGCATGGTTTGTCCGGTCATAAATCCACCGGGAATTATTATACGTTTCACGATTACATAGATGATGTCCATCAAGTTTTAACGGACATCCCGGCAAAAACTGTGATTTTAGCCGGCCATTCTCTTGGTGGATTAATTGCAAGTTGTTATAGTGCCGCTTTCCCGGAAAGGGTTAGTGATATAATTCTCATTGAAGCGCTCGGGCCGTTGGCTGAATCGCCACAGGATTGTGTCCGGCGTCTCAGGAACGGCGTATTGAGCCGGGAGCGGATTCGTCGCAAAGTTGCGAAAAAAGGGTTCCGGAGTCTGCAACAGGCGCTGTCACTCAGAGCGAATCGTTCAGGTGTTGCGGAAAAATGTATCCGGCCACTGGTTGAGCGGGGACTGGAGATGCGTGATGACCGCTGGTTCTGGCGGGCTGATCCGATGTTATCAGCCGACTCGCTGTACCGGATGGCAGAATCTCACGCAACTGCTATTCTGAAAGCAATTCAATGCCCTGTCACATTGATTCGCGGTACGCAGGGTTATGAATACCTCATGCAGCCGGAACGACTTAGTTTGATGGAGAATATCACAGTTCATACTTTACCCGGTGGACATCACTGCCATCTGGAGCAGCCTGATCAGGTTGCACAAATGATTGATGGCGTGGTGAGAAAACGACAAAAGCTTTCCGGACTTTATTGATAAGGATCCGGAGCGTCAGGGAATGACTCAGTCGAGACACTGGTTGTTTAGTGCTGAAGTGTCCGGCGTCGATTGAAAGAATAAATAAAGGCGGCTGTCTGCATCGCAGATGACCGCATGTATGAGGAGTATCTTAAGTGAATCAACCCTGGCTGGCGCGTCGCCCACACGATGTGCCGAATACGATTCATCCTGATGATTATTCATCTCTGATTGAAATGTTTGAAAATTCGGTCAGAAAATTTGCTGACCAGCCGGCATTTGTCAATATGGGCACGGTCATGACATTTCGCAAGCTGGAAGAGCGGAGCCGTGCTTTTGCAGCATATCTGCAAAATGAACTGCACCTGAAAAAAGGTGACCGGGTCGCGCTGATGATGCCTAATTTGCTGCAATATCCGGTTGCCTTGTTTGGGGTGCTGCGGGCAGGATTAGTTGTTGTGAATGTCAATCCGCTCTATAAACCCAGAGAGCTGGAACATCAGTTAAATGACGGAGAAGTGGAGACCATTGTCATTGTGTCCAACTTCGCCTGTTCTTTGCAGACCGTGCTGAAAAATACCCCGGTTAAAAATATTATCATCACCAGCCTCGGCCAGATGTTACCCAGAGCAAAAGGGACACTGGTAGATTTTGCGGTGAAATATATCAAACGTCTTGTCCCGCACTATCATATTCCCGGCGCTGTTTCGATGCGTCAGGCGATTCGCCGGGGACGGCGTCTGCAGTATGTGAAGCCACGGATTGAGGGCGATGACATCGCGTTTCTGCAATATACCGGTGGTACAACCGGCGTTGCGAAAGGGGCAGTGTTATCCCACCGCAATGTTGTATCGAACGTGATGCAGGCCAAAGCTGCATACAACAGTCTGTTTTCTGAAGGCCGGGATCTGGTTGTGACGGCGCTGCCGCTTTATCATATTTTTGCTCTGAGTATGAATTGCCTGCTGTTTATTGAAATGGGCGGGCAAAACCTTCTGATTACCAACCCGCGGGATATTCCCGGTTTCGTCAAAGAGTTGCAGCGTTATCCGTTTACTGCGATTACCGGTGTGAATACCTTGTTTAATGCATTATTAAACAATGAAGCGTTCGATCAGATTGATTTTTCCCATATGCGGCTGTCTGTCGCGGGCGGCACTTCCGTCCAGCGCGCGGTTGCAGAAAGGTGGAAGCAGGTGACCGGCAGACATTTACTTGAAGGTTATGGCCTGACAGAATGTTCGCCACTGGTTGCCGGAAACCCTTACGATGAAACGGAATATACCGGTGCTATCGGGATTCCTGTGCCTTCGACTGAGTTGCGGATTGTCAATGACGATGGGGAAGTGCTGCCGTTTGATCAGGTGGGAGAGCTCCAGGTTCGTGGTCCGCAGGTCATGCGGGGTTACTGGAATAATGAAGCGGCAACCCGTGAAGTGCTGACTGAAGATGGCTGGCTGTCTACGGGAGATGTGGTCCGGTGTGATGAGCAGGGCGTGTTCTATATTGTTGACCGCAAAAAAGATATGATTCTGGTCTCCGGGTTTAATGTGTATCCGAATGAGATTGAAGATGTGGTTTCTATGCATGATAAAGTGCTGGAAGTCGCAGCCATCGGCGAGCCGCATCATGTTTCCGGAGAAATTGTCAAAGTCGTGGTGGTTAAGCGTGATTTGTCTCTAACCAAGGAAGAAATTATCACGCATTGCCGTGAATACCTGACCGGTTATAAGATTCCGAAACTGGTGGAATTCCGGGATGAATTGCCAAAAACCAATGTCGGTAAAATTTTGCGCCGCGCACTCAAAGAACAAAGTCTGGCACTGGAAGCACAACAGACAATGGAACAGGCGTAACAGGCCTGATCAGGTTGTGGAAATGCCGGCGCCCGTGTCGGCATTTTTATTCGCCTGAGATACCCGGCAGGTTGAACACTCTGTTTTCAGCTTGCCCGGATTAAACAAAATAAGCAGGTTATTAGTGGAATATCAAATAATTACCGGTTCTGAAGAACTGGCAGCAGTATGTACACAAGCGATGGCGCATCCGGTGGTGATGCTGGATACCGAGTTTGTCCGGATCAGAACTTTTCATGCGAAGCTGGGGTTGATCCAGCTGTATGACGGGGAAACACTTTCCCTGATTGACCCGACGAGAATCCAAGATATGTCGCCATTTGTCCGCTTGCTGCAGGCACCGGATGTGTTGAAAGTATTACATGCTTGTGGTGAAGATCTGGAAGTGTTTTACCATGAGTTTGACTGTACGCCGGCACCGATGCTGGATACGCAGATTATGGCTGCCTTTCTCGGATACGGTTTATCAACCGGATTTGCTGCGCTGGTCAATGATGTGGTTGGCATTGAGCTGGATAAAAGTGAATCCCGCACCGACTGGATGGCGAGGCCGCTGTCACCAAGACAGCTCGAATATGCCGCGGCAGATGTATTTTACCTGATGCCGGTCTATCAGCATCTGTCTGAGCGTCTGGAATCCACTGCATGGCGGGAAGCGGCTGATGAAGAATCTATGCTGCAGAGCCAAAAACGAATTGTCGCGCCGGATGTTGAAAAAGCGTATCTGAATGTCAAAGGTGCGTGGCAGCTGAAACCGAGACAGCTGGCGACTCTGAAGCTGATTGCCAGCTGGCGCCTTGAAGAAGCGATGAAGCGGGATTTGGCGTTAAACTTTGTGGTCAAAGAGGCCGAGCTACTGACCATTGCCCGTTTAGGGCTGAATGCGACAAAACGTATGCTGGCTGAAGGCATTCATCCCAAATTTGTTAAACGCAGTGGTAACCATATTTGTCAGCTGGTCAGAAAAGCTCAGGAACTGGAAGCAGACCAGTATCCGGCAACGATTGTGCCTGTGTCTGACTATCCGGGATATAAGCAGCTGTTTAAGGTGCTGAAAACGAAGGTAAATGAGGTGGCGGAAGCGCAGAACCTTGCGACTGAATTTGTGGCATCACGTAAGCAGTTAAATGATCTGATCAGCTGGATCTGGAAACATCAGGAAGCCGGGAATAAAACTCCGGATTTGATGCAGGGCTGGAGAAAGCCACTGCTGGGTGAGACCTTATATCAGATGATTAAGTCATCCGCGGAATAAGAACGGATTCCGGGAATAAAAAACGCCGTGATGACCACGGCGTTTTTGTGTGCAATATGTGCTGATATTATTTTCTGTCAGTCATTTTCATCATCGGGCAGTTTGACATTCAGCTCAAGTACAGCCAGTTCATCGTCTTTCTGTTCAAATGACAGCTCAACCATGTCCGGATTCACATCGACATATTTTGCAATCACTTTCAGAATGTCTTCTTTCAGCTGTGGCAGATAATCCGGCGCCGGGTCGTCATGGCTGCGGCGTTCGGCAACAATGATCTGTAACCGCTCTTTTGCCATACTGGCTGATGTCTGTTTTTTCGGGCGGAAGAACTCAAGTAATGACATGATTTAGCCTCCGAACAACCGCTGAAAAATACCACGTTTCGGCTCGGTCAGAAAACGAAATTCAACCGCATTGCCAAGCAGACGATCCACTGTATCCAGATACGCTTGTCCGGCATCAGACTGTTCATCGAAGATCACCGGAATTCCTTTGTTAGACGCATTCAGCACCGCCTGACTTTCAGGAATCACACCCATCAGCGGGATATGCAAAATGTCTTCAACATCATGAATACTCAGCATTTCTCCCTGATTCACCCGGGCCGGATGATAACGGGTCAGCAGTAAGTGTTGCTTAATCGGTTCCAGCCCTTGCTCTGCACGCAACGACTTTGAATCAAGAATGCCCAGAATCCGGTCAGAGTCCCGGACGGAAGAGACTTCCGGGTTGGTGGTAATAATCGCTTCATCGGCAAAGTAGAGTGCCATCAGCGCGCCCTGTTCAATACCTGCCGGAGAGTCACAAATAATAAAGTCAAACTCCATATCATTGAGTTCATCAAGCACACGTTTCACGCCATCATGGGTAAGTGCATCTTTATCTCTGGTTTGGGACGCGGGAAGGATAAATAAGTTTTCAGTGCGTTTGTCCTTGATCATGGCCTGATTCAGGGTCGCTTCACCCTGAATGACATTGACGAAATCGTAAACAACCCGACGTTCACATCCCATAATCAGATCGAGATTGCGCAAGCCGATATCAAAATCGATCACGACAGTCTTGTTACCTTTCAGGGCTAATCCCGACGCAATTGCTGCACTTGAAGTTGTTTTCCCTACGCCGCCTTTCCCGGACGTCACAACAATAATACGTGCCATTGGTTTTGCTTTCCTTTCATTATCTGTTTGTTAAATTGTTAATTTGTCAACATGAAGCGTTTCATCGTTATAGCTGAGAATGACTTTTTGCTGCCAGAAATCTTCAGCGATCTGCTCACTCAGCCAGTAGTTCCCGGCTATTGAAACCAGTTCCGCCTGCAAGTTATTACATATAATTTTAGCTTCTTTTTGTCCGCTTGCACCGGCAATTGCACGACCTTTCAGGTTGCCGTGAATATGAATAGAACCATCTGCAATGACTTCAGCGCCGGGGCTGACATGATTCAGAATCACTAAATCCGCATCTTTGGCGTAGATTTGCTGACCGGAACGGATCGGATGCCTGACCACTTTTGCCGGTTGCATTTCTGCAGGGGCCTGAGAAGGCGCTTTACTGGCCGTCATCACCGCAAACCCGGCGGCAGTCGCCTGATTTTGTGTGCGCTTGTCTTTGGCGCCGGCAATGCCGACCGGAACCATCCCGACTTCGTGGATACAGTGTTTTAGCTGACTGAAGTCGATATCTTCCTTCACCTGAGACACATTAATAACCACCGGTGCAAAGGCAAAAAAGGCCGGCGCCTGGGTGATTTTCTCTTTCAGCAGAGTCAGTGTTTTTGAAATATCGTTATCGGTCAGATGTAGTACTGACAAAGTAAAACTGCTACCTTTTAAGTCAGGTAATAATGACATAAATAAGCCGGACCTCAGTCTTTAAGTATTTTTAGAAAGGTACTTCTGAAATGAAGCGGTTCTGAACAACTTCAGAAAGCTTCACAATGCTCAGGTTCGTCATGTTATATTCACTGACTTAACTCGGCAAGTTATCTTATCCACACATTGACGTTTTTATTGTTAATTTTATGTTCAGTAAAGGTCATTGATATGAGTGTGATTGATAAAATGATAAATCCGGTCTACTGAAATCTTGAAGAAAAAGGCAAATCATGCTGTGCTCTGTTTATAAAAGTATTCGTAAAGATGGTGCGTATTTGTACGTGATGAAAAAAGGGGACTTTTCTCAGGTTCCGGAACAGCTGATGACCATGTTCGGCCCACCTTCTCTGATGATGACATTTAATCTGGAAGGGAGAAAACTGGCGCATGTTGATGTCAATAAGGTGAAAGCGTCACTGGAATCTGATGGTTTTTTTCTTCAGTTGCCACCACCACCGGAAAATGTACTTGAAACGTATAAAGCGATGAAAGCAGCACAAATGCAGTCGCACACAGAGTAGGGAGATAAGATGAAGAGGTTATGGTTAGCCGGATTAGGGATGATGTTGAGCCTGACGGCGAGCGCCCGGACAGTTTCATTCGAAGCGTACATTGATGCATTTAAACAGCAGGCTGAGCAGGCCGGCATCTCACATGAAACTGTAGAAGCCGCATTTCGTGATGTAGCGTACAGACACCGTACGGTTGTGGCCGATAAAAACCAGCCTGAAAAGAAGCTGACGCTGGATGAATATATTCCGCGGGCAGTGCCTGACTGGAAAGTAAAAAAAGCAAAGAAACTCTACCAAAAACATTATGCCGCGTTGCAGCAGGTCAGCCGGGAATATGGTGTTCAGCCGCAGTATATTGTTGCTCTGTGGGGTGTGGAGAGTAATTTCGGTGCGCTGACGGGCCGTCATTATGTAATGAGTGCGCTGGCAACCCTGGCTTATGATGGCCGCCGTGAAGCATTTTTCCGTAAAGAGATGATGGCCGCCCTGAAAATCATTGAAGATGATCATATTGACCCGCATGACATGAAAGGCTCGTGGGCCGGAGCCATGGGGCAGTGTCAGTTTATGCCCAGCTCTTTCTTAACATTTGCCGTTGACGGTAATCATGACGGTAAGATTGATATCTGGAAAACCAAAGCCGATGTGTTTGCTTCGACTGCCAATTACCTGCACCGCTCCGGCTGGGATAATCAGTACCGCTGGGGGCGTCAGGTGCATTTACCGCGTGGTTTTGATATGTCGCTGGAAGGACGCCATAAAGGCAAAGCTAAAACACTCCGGGAATGGCGTCGGCTGGGCGTAACCCGTTATAACGGCCAGCCGTTGCCCGCACCGGCAAAAGAGATCAAAGCATGGTTGGTGGCACCG
Organism: Vibrio quintilis; assembly: GCF_024529975.1. Taxonomy (GTDB): domain Bacteria; phylum Pseudomonadota; class Gammaproteobacteria; order Enterobacterales; family Vibrionaceae; genus Vibrio; species Vibrio quintilis. The sequence continues at coordinate 1,716,727 of NZ_AP024897.1, forward strand.
GATGATGAGAAAGGCCGGGCATATCTGATTTACAATAATTACAATGTGTTGATGAAGTGGAATCGTTCGCACTATTTTGCGCTGGCAGTCAGCCATCTGGCAGACAGGATTGTCAGTCGCTGAATCATTTATGAATCAAATCACCTTAAGCCTGTCATATGACAGGTTTTTTTTTGACCGGAAAGCCGGGTTTTGTAAAGCAAAGTAAAGACGAAAGTAAAGAAAGGTAAGGTCAGTTTTTTTTATGCGGTCATCATGCGATATTGTTTTGGCAGACATGTTGTTTATATTGACACAATATCGTTGCGCGCCAGAATATTAATTCGTTGTAAGCCTCATCTGATAACGAAGTAATATTCTGATGTAACCGGAACCGGAGATCCTCCTCCTGGTATTGAAGGCGAAAGTTACGCTTGAATTGTTGCCGGACTCTGAATCCTCACACAATATTCAGAATCCGTCAGCGTTCAAAACCACATTTTATGTGGTCGGTTATTACCTTTTTTTATTTTAACACCACCACCGTTTGTTATAGACGGTGGTTTTTTTTTATCTGAAATCCGGGTAATCAGGATAAAATTTTGCCGGCATCAGAGCCGGCAAAGATAAAAGAAGCGATTAAAGGGGCTTGCGGACATGAATCTGCCGAAAGTCAGCTTTTTCAGCCTTTGTTGTGGAACTGCTCACAGGCCAGCATGGTATTTTCAATCAGAGTCGCGACTGTCATCGGCCCGACACCGCCGGGAACCGGCGTGATATAGCTTGCTTTCTCACTGGCAATATCATATTCAATATCCCCGGAGAGTTTGCCATTGTCTAAACGGTTAATACCGACATCAATGACAACAGCCCCGTCTTTAATCCATTCTCCCGGAATAAAGTTTGGCTTACCAACAGCCACGACCAGCAAATCGGCCTGACGGACATGACTTTCCAGATCACGGGTAAAGCGGTGACAGGTGGTTGTGGTACAGCCTTGCAGCAGCAGCTCCATTGTCATCGGGCGGCCGACAATATTGGAAGCACCAACCACAACCGCATGTTTGCCCCGCAGCTCGATATTGTATCTTTCCATCAGGGTAATGATCCCTTTCGGCGTACAGGAGCGAAGCTTCGGAATACGCTGTGCAAGCCGTCCGACATTATAAGGGTGGAATCCATCGACATCTTTTTCAGGGAGAATCCGTTCAAGAACCTGTGTTGCATCAAGGCCGGCCGGTAAAGGCAACTGAACCAGAATACCATCAATCTCAGAGTCTGCGTTGAGTTGATCAACTAAATCCAGCAGGGCTTGCTGAGAGGTATTTAATGGCAGGTCAAATGATTTAGAAACAAAACCGACTTCATCGCAAGCCCGGCGTTTGCTGCCGACATAGACCTGAGACGCCGGATCATCACCAACCAGAATTACAGCCAGACCTGGTGCACGTAATCCGGCTTCTGTCCGGGCTTTCACGCGGGCCGCGACTTCAGAGCGAACAGTTTGGGAAATCAGTTTTCCATCAATAATCTGTGCAGTCATAAGTATCCATCATTTTTTTTATCAGGAAGAAACATTCTCGGGTTTTATTCTTGGGTAGAAACGCGCGCATTGTCGCAGATCTTTAGCATAACATCCACAGGCAAACGTTTGCCTGTGTATTTTTTTCGCAGAAAATATAAGAAATGCTAAATTTTTAGGCACTTAGAATGTTAAACAGAATAAATTCGTTGATTTACGTTTTTTAACTCGTATAATTCCCTCCCGTAACGCGCCCTTAGCTCAGCTGGATAGAGCACGTGCCTTCTAAGCATGTGGTCACAGGTTCGAATCCTGTAGGGCGCGCCACTTATTTCAGGCCCCAGCATCATTTGATGCTGGGGCTTTTTCATTTCTGCTTTGCAGCTCAGCCCGCAGCGGGATTTTGCGGGCTTATTTTCGTCGCGGAAAGCCACTGTTTTGGGTGCAAAAAATCTGGTAGATTTTGAAGTGCAGATTTTATTTATGTAAATCAGTGATCTACAATCAGAGTGTTCCCCGTATGTACGGGGATGAACCGCTATGCAATGGGGCATGAATCCTTTCTCTGTGGTGTTCCCCGTATGTACGGGGATGAACCGAGTAATCAGTTTGAGGCGGATTACTTCGAACAGTGTTCCCCGTATGTACGGGGATGAACCGAGAGTCAATCAGACAAGATAGTCCAACAATCAGTGTTCCCCGTATGTACGGGGATGAACCGCTGGTTCAGTGCCTTGGGCGGGATAGGTTCTTGTGTTCCCCGTACATACGGGGATGAACCGAATATTCACGCTGGTCTGGAATACCATTCAATGTGTTTCCCTGACATCGCTGTGATTGTGTTGAGTCTGATATGTATTCCCACGCAGGAGCGTGGGAACAATTCAATATCCGAAGCTTTCAGAAAGTGTTCCCCGTACATACCGGGAAACCCTGGAACAGGCAAATTCAGGATGAATTTGAGGTTTTGTGCGCATGGATGCGCTTACAAAACCGATCCGGCCAGCACGCACCAAAAGGCGTTTCCGGATACGCTTTCCGCCGGGAAAGGGTATCTGGGGCGCGTGCGACAGAAGCCGCCGGGATCAGTAAGACGAATCAGCGCACCAAATATTCCACAGCTGCCAGCATCTTCCGGGGAAAGATAAAGTATCAGCAGTTACGGCACGGCATGACCTTTTGAAGCCGTCCATATTCTGAACCATTGCTCCCGGCTTAACTCAATATTCAGTGCGTCAACGGCCGCTTTGACCCTCTCGATCTTTCCCGAGCCGATAATGGGTAATGGTTTCGAAGGTAAACGTCTGACCCATGCGTAGACGACCTGATCAACCGATGATGCACCGACTTCCTGTTTGATGGCTTCAAGTTCATCACGAACACGCTGACACTGCGCACTATCATCTGAAAACAGTCGTCCCCCGGCCAGACATGACCATGCCATCGGACGAACCGAATGCGTTTGTAACAAATCCAGAGTGCCATCGTGGACGACATCAAAATTCAGTGGATTGATTTCTACCTGATTGGTGGCCAGTGGAAATGTCAGCCGCGATTGCAGCAGTTCAAACTGGCGTGGTGAAAAGTTAGATACTCCAAAATGACTGACTTTTCCTGCCTGCTTTAACCTGGAAAAAGCCCCGGCCACTTCTCCGGCATCCATCAGCACATCCGGGCGGTGGATCAGCAGCAAATCGATGTGTTCTGTCTGTAACCGGCGCAGCGAGTTCTCCACAGATTCAATGATATGCTGTTCACTGGTGTCATAGTAATTCACCTTGCGTTGAGGGAATTTATCCGAACAAAGCTGAATATCGCATTTGGTCACGATCTGGATTTGCTCACGAACTGATTTGTCCTGAGACAAAGCCTCACCAAATAAACGCTCGCACTCATAATTCCCATAAATATCAGCATGGTCAACTGTGGAAATACCTAAATCAAGATGCTGTTTCAAAAAGGACAAACGTTGCTGTGATGTCATCTGCCATTCCGCCAGACGCCAGTATCCCTGAATCAGTTCAGAACATACCGGTCCCTGAGGCGCAATTGCTACAGGTTCTGACTGAGCCGCTTTTGTTATCTCTGCCATTTTAGTGATTCTCTTTATGTTGTCGTCAACGAAAAACTGACACTTTGTCATATTTCCCGTGTTTTATATACCCAAGTGATCTCAAGATGCATCTTGAAATAAACAGGGGGAAACAGGGTGCCTGTCCCGGTAATGTCCCGGTAATATCAGCACTGCATCAGGATTACAGCGCCACCGGGCTGCTCACCGGCCAGCGCCTTGAGCTGTTCGGTACTCAAACGCTGCGTCAGTATCAATATGATGCAGGTGGACTTTTTATGTCTGGTTTCTGCCCGGTACAGCAATAGCCATTTTTTTGGTACAGAAAAGTTGGTAGATTTTGAAGTGCAGATTTTATTTATGTAAATCAGTGATCTACAATTAGAGTGTTCCCCGTACATACGGGGATGAACCGCAATTTTGCGCAAGATAAACGTGCTGATGCGTGTGTTCCCCGTACATACGGGAAACCCTGGAACAGGCAAATTCAGGATGAATTTGAGGTTTTGTGCGCATGGATGCGCTTACAAAACCGATCCGGCCAGCGCACACCAAAAGGCGTTTCCGGATACGCTTTCCGCCGGGAAAGGGTATCTGGGGCGCGTACACTGAAAGCTGCCTGGATCAGCAAGACGAATCAGCGCACCAAACATTCCACAACAGCCAGAATCTTCCGCTAAAAACAAACCAGCTCACTTCCTCCGGTCATTTCCCCGGTGATTACAATTGCGGCTGAACGACCACATACCCCTGCTTACCGGCCAGCGCTAAATACCAGGTCTGCTGGCTGACATAAAACACACGCTGATCAATCGTGACTTTTTTTACTTTTCCCGGAAGCTGGCTGACGATCGTGCCGGGCGACAGAGGATGCGTGGCCGTTGCAGTGTTCGCTGAACTTGTGGTTGCCGTCACTGTGGCCGGTTGAGTCGTGCTGGTTGTATTGGTGCTGCTTTCTTCGGCCGTGTTGACGATCACGGTTGTTTGCGGCGGCTGTGGTGCGCTGCCGACATACACATACCGGCGACCTTCATGACGATAGTATTGCCCGTTCACAACCGCATAAGTGATACCTGCGATGACGGAAAAGACCACACTCTCAGGTAAATGCGGTCCGTCAAAAAAGTCCGGGCCGTGCGGGTTGGGTACCGGTGAGCCGGGAAACCAGCCCGGATGGGGTGGATGATGCGGATGTTTGGGCGGACGGGCCTGCGCCGGCAGCGATATCATCAGAGAAAGAAACGCAGTAAAAACGATCTGCACCGGGGAAGAATGACATAAATGCACAGGGAATCTCATGACGGATGCTCCGTTGAAGGGACATATTTTCAATGTATCATATTCTGCCCGCCGGCTGATTTTTAACCGTGTAAAAGTATGTAAAACCTTCAGGTTGCCCGGGTCTGTTCTTTCTCTTCCGTTTCCCCGAATTCTGGCATCGACTTTGCCGCATTTTTGAGAGACTGCGTAAAGTGATGCAGCGACTGATGATGACGGATATTGGTTGGATAAGCGAAGCTGTAAGGGTAGTAAATCGCCGGTTCAAACGGCCGTGTTCCAACCCCGTTTCCGGCCCAGACCCTTGCTGCAAAAGGTTCCAGCACACCAACGGCTAAACCGGCGGCAATCATGGCATAACCGGTGTGGGAAGTATCAATGTACAGCCGTTTGATCAGCCGTGATTCGACCGCATCGAGTGCATGTTCTAATTTACTCCAGTAATTGAGATAAGAATCCTGAACCGTGAGTACGGATTCTCCGGTTAAATCTTCTGCGGTAATCACGGTTTTTTCCAGTAACGGGTGGCCTTGCCGGGCGGCAAAAACAAAGCGGGCATTGCCGATAAAAGTCTGTTCGATACCGCTCAGTGGCGGTAGCTGCAACCCGATCGCCAGATCGACTGCACTGGTCTGCAACCGCATCACAATTTCAGACATGCTGTCTGTATGCATAACCACGCGCTCATCCGGATAAAACTGACCGTGCTCTTTTAATGCGATTGGCAACAGGGTGCTGGCAATGGCCGATGTAGCCGAGATATTCAGCTCCTTCGGTTTGCGGTTGCGGATTTGCGACGCAACCGACGTCAGTTTCTCCAGGCCGAGAAAGCTCTCTTCGACAGAGCGGAAAAACTCTCCGGCTTCCGGTGTCGGATAGAGCCGGCCTTTTTTACGCTCGAATAAACTGAATCCCAGTGAATCTTCAAGGTCGCTGATCAGCCGGCTGACGGCTGGCTGAGTGACATGCATTTCTGCGGCAGCGGCTGATGTGGTGCCGCGTAACATAATGTGGCGGAACGCTTCTATCTGACGAAATTTCATATTGAATGGATTCTCCAGCCCTGCGGATATTTTTCTCCTTCAATCACCTTCAACCTGTCTCTTCAGGTGATTCGGGTATAAATTAATCAGCTTTAGTGTATAACATTTACTAATGAATGATGCATTAATATAAGTTGATAGTATGGCTTTTAGTTTGCAATATGTCATTATGATGTGACAAAGGGCAGGTCACACCGGCAGAGCGAAATCTGACTTAATTGACTGTGAAAACAAGGATGTAGCAGTGGCAGACTCATTGAAAACTCCCATTCTGTGCGTAGAAAATCTTTCGGTTGCCTTCGGCAAAACTCCGGTCGTTGAGAACCTGAGCTTTGCTGTGATGCCGGGACGCACGCTGGCGATTGTGGGCGAATCCGGTTCCGGTAAATCTGTGACGTCCCAATCGGTGATGCGGCTGGCGGATATTCATGGTGCGGCTTATACCTCGGGCCGGATCCTTTATTCGGGCAGCGGAAGTGAAGTGGATTTACTGGCGTTGTCTCAACAGGAAATGCGCCGTTTTCGCGGCAAAGAGATCGCGATGATTTTTCAGGAGCCGATGACTTCCCTGAATCCGGTTTTTACTATCGGCGATCAGCTATGCGAATCTCTCCTTCTGCACGAACAATGCTCTAAAGCAGAAGCATTGCAGGAAAGCCAGCGCCTGCTGGAGCTGGTCCGGCTGCCCGATGCCAGAGACCTGCTTGCCCGTTATCCTCATCAGCTGTCCGGTGGAATGCGTCAACGGGTGATGATTGCGATGGCACTGGCCTGTAAACCTAAAATTCTGATTGCTGATGAGCCGACGACCGCGCTGGATGTCACGATTCAGGCACAGATTCTGTCGATTATTAAAGAGTTGCAGGCATCCCTGGATATGTCGGTGGTTTTTATCACGCATGATATGGGGGTGGTTGCCGAAATTGCCGATGATGTGGTGGTGATGTGGCAGGGTAAAAAAGTGGAGCAGGGCAAAGTGGCCGATGTATTTCAGCGCCCGGCCCATGCTTATACACAAACGTTGTTGTCCGCCGTTCCCCGGCTGGGTTGCATGCTGGGGCGAAGCAATCCTTACCGTTTTCCGGTGACGGTGATGGATGAGGGTCGTCCGGTTATGATCGGTGAGGAAGCTGAACAGAATACTGCCCGCTACGATGAACCGCCGTTGCTGAGTGTTGAACAGCTGGTCACGCGCTTTGATACGAAGAAAAATTTCTGGGGCAGGGTGACTCACCGGGTCCATGCCGTGGAACAGGTCAGCTTTGAGATTTATCCGGGTGAAACCGTGGCGCTGGTCGGAGAATCCGGCTCCGGTAAGTCGACAATCGGCCGTACCATTCAGCAACTTCAGACGGCGACCCGAGGCACAATTCGTTTCAACGGCCAGGTTATGAGCACCTTATCAGAGCCGGAGAAACGCGCACTCAAGCGCGATATTCAGTATATCTTTCAGGACCCGTTTGCCTCACTCGATCCCCGCAAAACTGTTGGCTTTTCGATTGCCGAGCCCATCCGCACCCACAAATTGTTTGCAACAGAAGTACAGATTCAGCAGCGGGTCAGCCAGTTGCTGGAACGGGTCGGGCTGTTGGCAGAACATGCCGGACGTTATCCGCATGAATTTTCCGGCGGTCAGCGTCAGCGGATCTGTATTGCCAGAGCACTGGCTTGTGAGCCAAAACTGATTATCGCGGATGAAGCCTTATCCGCGCTGGATGTCACCATTCAGGCACAAATTATCAATCTGCTGATGGAATTACAGCAGGAATTCGGCATTGCTTACCTGTTTATCAGCCACGACATGGCTGTGGTGGAAAAGATGAGCCACCGGGTGGTGGTGCTGTATCTGGGGCAGATTGCCGAGATGGGCTCCCGTGCGCAGATTTTTGATACGCCGCAGCATACGTATACCCGGCGGCTGCTCAGTGCTGTGCCGGTCGCTGACCCGGCGCATCAACCGCAGCGGGAACTGTTAAGCGGCGAGATTCCCAGCCCGGTCCGCCGGGTGGACGATCCACCGCAGGTGCTGAGATATGACGAAGTGAATCCCGGACATTTCGTTGCCGCAGCGGATAGCTAATCAATCAAATCAGGTTCCCTATGGATGGGATACGCCAGACCATGACTAAATGGAGAGTCGTTCATGATCAAATATAAACCAAAACATCTGCTTCAATCGCTTACACTGGCTGCCGGGCTGAGCTGTTCCGCCCTGAGTATGGCAGCCGGAACGCTGACGGTATCCTCACCGCAGGATCCGGGCAGCTGGGATCCGATTGATACGTTTCTGGTCAACTGGGCATCGGTTGCCACCAACATTTATGATGCGCTGATATACCGGGGGCCGGATCTGAAACTACAGCCCGGCCTGGCAACGTCGTGGCAGGAACTGGATCACGGGAAACGGCTCCGCTTTGAACTGCGCCATCATGTGACGTTTCACAATGGTGAACCTTTCAATGCACAAGCGGTGAAATTTACCTTTGATCGCCTGTTGGGTGCGGAAGGAAAGAAAGGCCCGCAACGCTCGAATTATTCGGTGATTGACCATGTGACTGTGGTGGATGACGATACCGTGGATTTCTTCCTGAAAAAGACTGACCCGGTACTGCTGACCAAGCTGGCCGGTTATGGTGCGATGATTGTGCCACCGAAGTATATTCAGGAAAAAGGGGACGCATATTTTAATACGCATCCGGTCGGCACCGGCCCGTTTCAGTTTGCAGGTTATCAGCCCAAAGTCGGGATTCAGCTCAAAGCGTATCCGGGTTTCTGGGGCGACAAGGCGAAACTGTCTGAGCTGAACTACCGGTTTATTCCGGAACCATCCACGGCTGTGGCCGAATTACAGGCCGGGCGGGTGGATCTGGTGATTCCGCTAACCATTCCCATTGCGATGATTCCAACGATTCAAGCCAGTGCGAAACTGGATGTGGTCACGGCCAAAGGCCCGGCGGTGTATGCGCTGCGGTTTAATACTCAATCCGGCGTAACCAAAGATGTGCGGGTCAGAAAAGCGATGATTTACGGTGTTGACCGCCAGGCGATTATTGATTCAATTCTCGGCGGGCAGGCATCTGCGATCGCCAGCTTCCAGAGCCCGGTAACCTTTGGTAATGATCCGGCGATGAAACCCTTGCCTTATGATCCGGCCAAAGCGAAGCAGTTGCTCAAAGCTGCGGGTGTCAGACCGGGAACCCAAGTGCAGATCGATATCCGTGGTAATAATGCCACTTTTAATGAAGTCGCTCAGGCGGTGGCTGGTTATCTGCAAATGGTCGGGCTGAATGCCACCATCAAACCGTATGAAACCAATGTGTTGCTGGATGATATTATTCCGTCCGGAAAAACCGGGGCTATGTTCCAGCAATCCTGGGGTGGCTGGACGTTCGACTATGACAATACGGCCTACTTTATGTACCACACCGGTGAGAAGTGGAACCCGTATGACAGCGACCCGCAGCTGGACAAATTACTGGAGTCACAGCGTTCGATGACTGATCAGGTCAAACGGAAAGCCATTTTACAGTCAATTGCACACTACACCGCCGATCAGGCGCTGGAAATGCCGCTGTACAACATCAATGAAATTTTCGGGATTTCAAAACGGGTGAAGCACTTTATACCGGCTCCGGACAGCCGTCTGCGTCTGAATGAAGTCACGGTTGAGTAAGTCTTTCCTGCCGTTTCTGACGGTTTGTCACCGGCCTGCGATGCCGGTGGCAGACAAATGTCTGACGGCAGTTGGCGCTGAAAGGATACATCATGATTAATTTTTTACTGAAGCGGCTGCTTCAGGCCGTTTTTGTCTTTTTTGCGATTACGCTGGTGGTGGCTTATGCCATCCGTTTAACCGGCGACCCGGCGCTGATGCTGACGCAGGGCGCAGGCAGTATCACTGAGGCCGACCTGAACTTAATCCGGGAATCTCTGGGTCTGAACCGGCCGTTTCTGGTGCAGTATGCGGATTTTATTCACGGCATTTTTACCGGCGATTTCGGCCTCAGCTTTATGGGAGGCACACCGGTTTCACAGCTGATCGCACAGGCCCTGCCCGCAACGCTGTTGCTGGCTGTGATTGTGATGGTTGTTTCTTCGCTGATTTCGGTTCCGCTGGGCATTAAAGCCGCCGTCAGCCGGGGCAAATGGGCGGACCAGCTGATTCGGGTGACTTCGCTCATCGGGCTCTCTTTTCCTAATTTCTGGCTGGCACTCATGCTGGTGCTGTTCTTTTCTATCTGGTTACAGTGGCTTCCCCCAAGCGGCATGAGTGACCCGGCCAGCTTTATTTTACCTGCGGTGACCATGGCTGTGATCCTGACCGCGACGAATGTGCGTCTGGTCCGTTCTTCGATGCTGGAAACCCTGCAGGCGCAGTATGTGATGGTGGCACGTGCTAAAGGACTGAGTGAAACCAAAGTCTTGTACAAACATGCATTGCGTAACTGTGCGGTGCCGCTGATTACTTACTTTGGCCTGCAGTTTGGCGGCCTGCTGGGTGGCATTGTGGTGATTGAACGGGTATTTAACTGGCCGGGGCTCGGCACTCTGGCTTTTGATGCCGTCAGCAGCCGGGATTATCCGGTGCTTCAGGCGGTCATTACTGTATTGTCCATGCTGATTGTCGGCGTGAACCTGCTGGTTGATATCGCTTATGGCCTGATTGACCCGCGTATCAGAACGGAGTAACTGCGATGACATCGACTTCTTCTCTGTCTTCCCGGTATAAAAATCCTGAATTTATCGTTGGTGTTCTGTTAACCGGTGGCATGGTGTTGCTGGTTCTGTTGTCCGGCGTGATATTTCAGGGCGCTGCAGACAAAATTAATCTGACCGTCCGGTTGTTGCCTCCCTTTTCTGATGCCGCACATCTGTTGGGAACCGACCCGTTGGGCCGGGATGTGTTTGCCCGGGTCATTTCCGGGGGCGCGGTTTCTTTGCAAGTCGGGCTGCTGTCGGTATTGGGTGCAGTGATTTTTGGGGTGCTGATGGGGCTGATCTCCGGTTATTTCCGCGGGTTCTGGGATGTTTTCGTGATGCGCTTTGCTGATATACAGCTGGCGTTACCCTTTATTCTGCTGGCGATCACCTTTATTGCAATTGTCGGTGGCGGGCTGACGAATATGATCATTTTGCTGATTGTTTCCCAGTGGGTGCAGTATGCCCGTCTGGTGCGGGGTTCCGTACTGGCACTGCGTGACCGGGAGTTTATTCAGTCGGCTCATGCAATAGGTGTCAGCCATTTCCGGATTATCTTCAGCCATCTGCTGCCAAATTTAATCGGCCCGGTGATTGTGCTGATGACGCTGAATGTCGCTAATAATATTTTGCTGGAAAGCAGCCTGACTTTTTTGGGGTTGGGTGTTGATCCGCTGACACCCAGCTGGGGTGGCATGCTGGCCGACGGACGGACGTATATTCAGACCGCCTGGTGGGTGAGCCTGTTTCCCGGTATGGCAATTTTACTGACGGTACTGGGGCTGAACCTGCTGGGAGACTGGCTGCGGGATGTGCTGGATCCGGCCGGGAGAACCAGCCGATGACCCAGCTGCTTTCACTGACGATTCCATCCACATCCGACACGCTTATCACACAGCTGACGACCCTGTATGATGCGCAGCATCAGATTCAGCTGTGGCTTTTTGCTGACCGGGAAACCCGCAGACAAATGCAGGCGGCGCTGGCAGAGCAGGGTATCCGGGCTGACATCTATAGCGCTTACAAGCCCCTGACGGACTTTTTTATCCGTCATGGACTGACTGAAAACTCTGAGTTTCTCGGTGATTCAGGCAGTCATGACTCTGTGAGGTTGCCTGAATCTGACCTGTCTGAGATACAGCAGATTGAGGTGATTTATCCGCAGAGCCCGTTCGCTTCGCCGCGACGTTTTTTGCTCGAAGCGTATCCGCTGGCCGGGATGGCGGAAAGGCTGTCTTTTGTTGCGGGTGTTGCGGGGACAGGCGGTGTTGCGGGGACAGGCACTGTTACCGGGGACAGGCACTGTTACGGCAGTGGTGGGGGTACGGGGACAGACACTTCGGGCGATATTACTTCGGGGGATATTACAGGGACAGACACCTCAGATACATCAGGCCAGCCGGGGGACAGCGGTTGTGTGTGGTATCAGGTGGTGCTTCATTTTTCCACAGGGCAGACTGAAACGGTGCAGGTGTTTGCACCGAACCACGTCACTCCGGCGATGAATGGCGAACTTCAGCTCAGCCCGACCGGTTGGATAAAGGTGTTTACCAGGGAGGGCGAATGTCTCCGCAATGAGCGAATCGTCACCGATTTTGAACAGACGTACCAGGCCGTAATGGATACGGTGGCTTCTGCATCGTGGCCGTTGCAGCCACCTTACTTTGAGCGCCTGTTTATCAGCGTTCAGGTGCCGGTTGTGGATGAGCCTGTCGGTTATAGCAATGAAGTGATCAGCCTGAAAGAGGCGCTGCATGAGGATATTTATCTCTCCCTGCAGGAATGGTTTAAGCTGCAGGAAGGGAAGACACTGGATGCGCGGGACAGTCAGCCAGGGCAAATTGTGCCGGATATTACTCACTCAGCAACCGGTAATTATCATATTGCGGTCACGACGGGGTTATATTCACCGGCAGACTGGGATCAGACTGCACAGCCTTTAGACCGGGCAATCCGGCCTTTGACGCTTCATCAGGTCACACAGACGTTGGCTGATTTTCCCGGTCAGTCGCTGAGTGCGGCTACCTGTACCGGCAGACAGGTACAGGCGAAATATATTCAGGGGCGTGATAGGGCGGTGATGATCAGTGGCGGTCAGCATGCCAATGAAACTTCGGGCGTGGTGGGCGCACTCCGGGCAGCGACTTTGCTGGCAGAGAGGCCGGATGCACATTTTGTGATTTCTCCGCTGGAAAACCCGGATGGTTACGCACTGCATCAGCAACTGATTCAGAATAATCCGCATCACATGCATCATGCGGCGAGATATACGGCGCTCGGCGATGATCTGGAGTACCGGGCTGGTGAACCCTGGTTTGAAAAAGCCATCCGCAGACAGGCTGTGGAAGTCACTCAGGCGCAGCTGCACATTAATTTACATGGCTATCCGGCCCATGAATGGACCCGGCCGCTTTCCGGTTATGTGCCACAGGGGTTTGATATGTGGACGATTCCCAAAGGTTTCTTTTTGATTATCCGCTATCAGGATGAACCGTTCTGGGCGGATTATGCGGAGCAGTTTATTCAGGCGCTGACCCGTAAGCTCAACGATTACCCAGCGGTGATGCAGATGAACCTGCGGCAGATCGCATTGTATGAGCAACATGCCGGTGAGCATGGTTTCCGGATCGTCAATCAGTATCCCTGCCTGATTTCAGCGGTCACTGACCCGGAGGTTCCGTTACAACTGATTACGGAATATCCGGATGAAACCATTTACGAACAAGCTTTTATCGATGCTCATGAGATACAGATGGCAACAGTGCTGGCAGCTTATGATGTGCATCAGTCTTTGAGTTAGCTAGAATTAGAGTGTTCCCCGTATGTACGGGGAAACCGAAGAAGCAGAAAGAAGCAAGAAGCAGGGACATACACTTTAACTCACTTCCACGGGGCAACTGGGGTGCCTGTCCCGGTAATCCTCGGTAATCCTCCGGTAATCCCGCCCTCAACCGAACAATGATTTTCTTATTGAGGAAATAGTGACGGTTTATTATTCATTGATTGTTTTCTGATGGTGAAACAGTGAAAAATAAGTGCTTTCCGGATCATTTCATTGAGAAAGTCCGATTTTGAAAAATGATGGGTATAGTGAAGAAGGGATTAAAAGGAAATCCCATGAATACGTTGCTTGCTGAAGTTGTTTTTTACTTTTTGTAATTGCTCTGGCGGGCCAAACCACAGGCATCGTTTTCTCTCCAGATTTGTGCACAGTTTCAGGTATTCGGTCGGGTTGAGTGACAGACGCGAAAGAATGTCTGGCTGATGCGATTCAATATAACCTGGTTTATCGTCTCTGATTTGTCGTCCGGCCCAATCAAGCCATTTCAGATAATCCATCAGCCGGAATGGAATACCTTCCGGTTGGCTCTGATTTACGTAGCCGGTAAAGGGAAACAGCCCGGAAGGTGTCGGCTCATTTTGCGCAAGGCTATCGAGTCGTTTTTTAACGGAAGTATGCTCAGAGGTTTCAGGTGTCGGGTTGATTTTTGCCCGGACAGGGTTGAGGTCAACATACGTCATGGCTGCCAGTAATGATTTTTCATCCAGCAGTGCCTGAGATTTAAATCGCCCTTCCCAGAAATGTCCGGTGCAGCCATCTTCCTGATTAGCCTGTTTTGCGATATCGAAATTCAGCTCTTTCATGAACCAACTGAGGGAATAAAGACGTTGACGCCATTTCTCAACCAGAGCTTCACATTGCCGGCCTTCAGCTGAAGTAAGCGGTGCGTGTATATAGCGCTGAATCAGTAGCGGGAGCTGATGCTCACTTCCCCAGCGTTCAATCACTTCGATATTGGACAGTTGATTTGCTTTAGCCGGGTTGAGATGAATGACCAGATGATAATGATTGCTCATCACAGCATAAGCGCAGATATCGATACAATAAACCTGAGCCAGCTTCAGAATTCGTTCTTCAACCCACTGACGCCGGTGTTCATAGGATTTTCCGGAAATTTTATCTTCACCACACAGAAAAGAACGCCGGACACAGCGGGAAACACAATGGTAGTAAGGTGTGATATCAAGAGAGACTTTTTGTGCTCTGGGTGTCGTCATGGTGCTGTCATGTGATTGGTGATGTTGTAATTATGTCTGATTAGACAAAGAGTTAAACAGTTTTTTATGTTCAGTCATGACATCTGCGATGGCTCAGTCAATGTGAATGAAATCTGGTGTTGTTTCAGTATGACAGTTTAAGTTTTGAGTTAGGGTGAGTTAGGGTGCCTGTCCCGGCAATGTCCCGTCGGTCCCGGCAATGCCGGTGCGATCAAAAAGAGCCACTTCAGTGAAGTGACTCCGGGTTAGCTTAGTTTAGAACAATGTCTTATTCCGGTACTTCTACCTTCATCGTGGTGACTCCACCGACAGAAGCATGAATAGTGAGCAGCTTGTTCAGGTAAAGTAACACCTCACGCGCATTCTGATTGTTTTGGTCTGTCTCATTGAGATAATCCTCAAGCTGAATCAGATATTCGCGGGCTTTCTGGGAAAAGTGTGGATCGTAAGTGATTGTTGCAGGCATAAGTGCCTCCGTGTGGGTCATTGAAAAAAATAATCGCCACCACACTGGTTCCAAACAGAGGGGGGTGAACTGATCGAGGTTGGAACTACCGTACACACGGACACGGCCTGACCGAAGTCAGCCTCTCACAGTCCACCATAATTTCTGAAATGACTCTGGCTATTAAACAGTCAAAATCACAAAAATCAGGTATGTAAAAACTGCATATAAAAAACCAGCATCAAAGCTGAGCATTTATATATGCCGTGTGCGAAGTATCGAGGTTCCAAACTCGTCACCGGATTTGGCCGGTGAGCGGGTAGCATAATCCTGGTGGGTTTGAGAGTCAATTATGGATGAATTGTTGTAGGAAAAAGCTGCTTTTTGGGGTGCAAAAAAGTTGGTAGATTTTGAAGTGCAGATTTTATTTATGCAAATCAGTGATCTACAATTAGAGTGTTCCCCGTACATACGGGGATGAACCGCTGAACACGTTATCAGATGGCGTAACAGAGCGGTGTTCCCCGTACATACGGGGATGAACCGTGAGTCAGATTCAGACCGCCAGTTGCTGCGGGGTGTTCCCCGTACATACGGGGATGAACCGCGGCAACGATTGGATTGAAATTACTGAAACTGGTGTTCCCCGTACATACGGGGATGAACCGACTCAACAACATCTGCCGGAACAAATATTGTTGTGTTCCCCGTACATACGGGGATGAACCGAACGGTAACTCGCAGCGGTTGGATGAGATGCAGTGTTCCCCGTACATACGGGGATGAACCGGACAGCGAAATGCAGCAGGGCTTAATCACTATGTGTTCCCCGTACATACGGGGATGAACCGCAGGCTGCCGGGCCTGTTCTGGGTGGGATTTTGTGTTCCCCGTACATACGGGGATGAACCGCAGCGCCGAGCACGATCCCCAAATCAGGCAACGTGTTCCCCGTACATACGGGGATGAACCGATGGCCAGATCACTATCAAGAAAAGCAATTCGGTGTTCCCCGTACACACGGGGAAACCCTATAACAGGCAAATTCAGGATGAATTTGAGGTTTTGTGCGCATGGATGCGCTTACAAAACCGCTCCGGCCAGCGCGCACCAAAAGGCGTTTCCGGATACGCTTTCCGCCGGGAAAGGGTATCTGGGGCGCGTGCACCATGAGCCGCCTGGATCATCAAAACAAATTAGCGCACCAAATATTCCACGATAGCCAGAATCTTCCGGGCAACAGCCAGTTGCCAGTTAGGGTGCCTGTCCCGGTAATGCCGGTAATGCCTCCTTAGGGTGTCTGTCCTGGTAATGCTGTAATGCTGTTGCGGTGTCTGTCCCGGTAATGCTTCCCGGTACCATGAGCCGCCTGGATCATCAAAACAAATTAGCGCACCAAATATTCCACGATAGCCAGAATCTTCCGGGCAACAGCCAGTTGCCAGTTAGGGTGCCTGTCCCGGTAATGCCCCGGTAATGCCTCCTTAGGGTGTCTGTCCTGGTAATGCTGTTGCGGTGTCTGTCCCGGTAATGCTTCCCGGTAATGGGGTGTCCCGGAAATGAAAAAAGCCGTCTATTCCGGCAAAAAACCGTATCAGTTTCATATTTGTCTATACTTTGCTCATTACGCAACGAATTGGTTAGGGATGATATGAAATTACAGACGAAACTATTAGTCAGTTCAATCGCACTTTCTGTCACGTGTGTGATTGCCAGTTGTTTAACGTTAGGATGGCTGACCACCGGTGAAGCGAAACGCCTGTTACTGCAAAATGTTGAGAATCAGCTGGTCGCCAGCCGGAATCAGACGGCTAAGCAGGTGGAAGACTATTTCAATACCATTACAGCCGGCATAATGCCGGTAAAGCGCCCCCGCTGACGCAGATGTTGTCAGGTTTATCTGACCGGACATTCGCTTTCCAGCATACATTTATTGCGGATAATCCCGCGCAGCTGGGCGCAAAAGATAATTTGGTCAGCCTGAATGAATCCTCCGCTTACGCCCGGATGCACCTTAAATATCATCCTGCAATTCGCCAGTATCTGAATGACTTTGGCTTTTATGACATTTTTCTGGTTGAACCGCAGCAGGGGCACATTGTGTACTCGGTGTTTAAAGAGCTCGATTATGCGACTTCCCTGAACGATGGCCCTTATGCGAACAGCGGGATCGGACAGGTTTTCAGGCGGGTTGTCCAAAGCGGTCAGATTGAAATGGAAGACTTTTCACCCTATCTGCCGTCTTATCATGATCAGGCTGCATTTATTGGTGCGCCGCTGATGGAAAAGGGTCAGTTACTGGGTGTATTGATTTATCAGATGCCTATCGACAAGCTCGATAAAATCATGACACATGACAAAGACTGGGCCAATCAGGGGCTGGGCCGCTCCGGTGAAACTTATCTCGTCGGTGAAGATGGTCTGATGCGTTCCGATGCACGGATTTTTGTCGAGAATGAAGCCCATTATCTGGACATCATGCGTCAGGCCGGTTTATCAGAGGCCGTGTTACAACAAATTCAGTCTCACCATTCCACCATTGGCCTGCAACCGGTCAATACACCGGCAAGCCGGGCGGCGCTGAACGGGCAGGACAGTTTTCAGCAGTTGAAAGATTACCGTCAGGCTGATGTGTTTTCATCCTATAAACCGCTGGATATTCTCGGGCTGCACTGGGCGATTATCAGTGAAATTGAAACAGACGAAGCGCTGGCGCTGGCTCACCGGCTGGAAAGCAAAACCACCACCACGTTGTGGCAGATAACCGTTCTTGCGGTCCTTGCCAGTATTGTGATTGGCTGGGTGCTTGCCCGCTCGATCACCCATCCTGTGACGCAGATGCTCAATACAATTAAACAGCTGTCGTCCGGGGAAGGCGACCTGACCATTCGTTTGAATGAAAAGGGGAATGATGAACTGACGGTGCTGGCCAGAGGCATCAACTACTTTGTGGATTATTTAGATGAGACATTTGCCAACCTGCTCAGCTCGATTTTCCGGATGAAGCCGTTATCTGATGATGTCAGGGATATTAACCAGCAACTGGATCATCACGCGCTGGAAACCCAGCGCCAGTCTCATCAGGTTCGTGAGCAGCTGGCGCGATCTGTGGCAACAAGTCAGTCGGTTGAACAGGTGCTCAGTGAGATTAAAACTTCAGCCGAAGAATCGGCCAGAGAATTAGGAACCGGCCGGGCGACAGTGAAAACTACCGTGGATCGCATTCAGTCTCTCGCCGGTGAAATTGAAGCGGTCTCGGGTGCGATTGGCAAGCTCAAACATGATACCGATGAGATCGTCCGCGTGGTGGATGTGATTAATGGCATCGCTGAACAGACCAATCTGCTGGCACTGAATGCGTCAATTGAAGCGGCAAGGGCTGGTGAGATGGGGCGTGGGTTTGCTGTGGTTGCTGATGAGGTCCGCCAGTTAGCAGCACGTACCCATGACTCGACCGAAGATGTGACCGCGATTGTCGAGACGATCAGCAAGAGTACCTCACATGTGGTTGAGATTATGGAAAAAAGCCTGAAGACAACGCATGCGTGTACCGGGGATGTGATGAAAACTGAGGAAAGCTGGAAAGATATCGAACAGGTGATGCATGCGATCGGTAATAATGTCCGGCAGATTGATTCGGTGATCCGGGAGCAGATTTCCCAGCTTGATGGTGTGTCTGATAACTTTCAGCAAATGGATCACAGCTTTGAAGCAACCAGCGAGTCTATCAAACTGAATAGTGTTATCAGCCAGGACATCACCATGCTTGGTGATAAACTTCATGACCTGACGAAAACCTTCACAGTTTCTCAAACGGAGTTTCAGACCGACAGAAGAGAAGAAATCCGCAAGGAGCGGGGGTAAGGGCGACAGCTTTTGCAAAGGTACGTCATCCAATGACGGAAAGAAAAATGCCGGCCCCGGTATGGGCTGGCATTTTTTATGAGCGGTATTCCGGGTCGTCCTGAACCTTCGGTATCGAATGATAGTTATTAACACTCTATTAACAAAATTATGCCAATTGTTTCTTACAATATTTTTATGAATTAATTTGAATATATTTATCCTTGTTTTGTATTTGTTCTGGTAGTTTAGTCAGCCTGACAGCAATAAAAACAACACGACAGGGAGATCATATGAAATTAACCTATAGCCGTCTGGCGGTGATCCTGGCTTTGATGAGTGCGCCTGTGGCAGCGAATGCTGCCCGGCCTGAAACACAACCGGCAGTGCAGAATCACAAAGTCTGGATTTCGATTGGCGCCGATGCCAAAACAACCTTGCTGAAATCCGTCAGCCAGCAGATCAAAACCCAATCAGTTGTCGATAATCCGCTGGTCTGGGTCGGGCAGGTTGATACGCAGGATTTGGCAGAACTGTCGCATAACATGCACGAAGCACATCACCGTTGTGGCGGGTATATGGTGCATGACTCTGAGCAGAGTGCTGTTGCCGCCAGCCGGATGACGCTGACCCGCAGTACCTTTAGTGGCGTTGAGATCAGCCAGCAGGCAACAGTGAAGCCTTTGCTGCCACTGGTGACGGCCGATCACATTACAACGACTATCCGCAGCCTGTCTGGCTTTACCAACCGCTTTTATACCACCACATCGGGCCGGCAGGCGTCTGACTGGATTATGAATGAATGGAAAACACTCACGGCCGGGTGGAAAAATGCTTCAGTCAAGCAATTCAGTCATACAGGCTATGATCAGAAATCGGTCATTCTGACCGTGGAAGGCTCTGAAAAACCAGATGAAATCATTGTGATTGGGGGGCATCTGGATTCCACGGTCGGATCCCGCACCAATGAGCAAAGTGTTGCCCCGGGTGCCGATGATGACGCTTCCGGGATTGCCAGTGTTACGGAAATCATCCGGGTGCTGGCTGAGAATAACTTTCAGCCGAAACGGACGATTAGTTTCATGGCTTACGCAGCGGAAGAGGTTGGACTGAGAGGGTCTCAGGATATCGCGAATCAATATCAGTCAGACGGGAAAAATGTACTGTCTGTGATGCAGCTGGATATGACCAACTATCATGGCTCAGCGGAAGATATTGTGTTGATGTCTGATTATACCGACAGCAACCTGAATACGATGATCACAAAGCTGATCGATGAATATCTGCCAACGCTGAAATATGGTTTTGACCAGTGTGGCTACGGCTGTTCTGATCACGCCTCATGGCACAAAGCAGGTTACGCAGCGACCATGCCGTTTGAAGCAAAATTCAGTGAAGACAACCCGAAAATCCATACCTCAAACGACACCCTTGCCAACTCGGATAAAGAAGGAAAGCATGCACAGAAATTTGCCCGGCTTGGTCTGGCTTATCTGGTGGAAATGGCAGACTCAGCCGTTGCAGCAGATCAGACACCGGTGCTGCAGGCCGGTACACCACTCACCGGTTTAAGTGGCACGGCATCCGGACAAAGCTGGTATACCTTTGAATTACCGTCATCCGGCTCAGTGACGTTTTCAATCTCGGGTGGCTCGGGTGACGCCGATCTGTATGTGAAGTATGGCAGCAAAGCTTCGACCAGTAACTATGACTGCCGTCCGTACCGCAGTGGCAACAATGAGTCCTGTTCCTTTAATAATGCTTCTGCCGGGACTTACTCGATTCTGTTGCGGGGATATTCGTCTTATGCCGGGGTGACGCTCAAAGCCAGCAATTGAGGGCAGGCGTTTGTTTTGATTCTGACGTATGCTTTGAACTGCACCTTTCGGCTGCACGCTGAATCATGCATCTTCAGGTTGCTTGGGTATATCAGGGAGCGGTTCACGCTCCCTGATGATTTTCCTTTATTTTTTCGTGCTTACTTTTGTCTTGCCAGCTTCATTTCTGTTGTTTGCAGCCGCTCTGTATCCATCAGTAAACGGTAAACCAGTGCAGCGACGCCGCCACCGATGAATAACGCGTAGTTGGCCAGCTCACTGAAGACGAACGTGGCAAAGATCGCTGTCACGCCCGCGACAACCAATGCATAGACACTCTTCATGTTGACGCCGTTTTCGTACCAGTAAAGCCCTTGTGGCGATTCGGTGTATAAAGATTCCACATCGATCTTCTGCTTTTTGATCAGAAAATAATCCACCAGAATGATGCCGTACAGCGGGCCGATCATTGCTGCCAGTACATCGACGGTATAGTGAATCACTTGTGGATTGTTGAACAGATTCCACGGGGTCAGCAGGACTGAGCCGAACGCCGCAATAAATCCGCCGGTTTTAAAGTTGATTTTCTGCGGGGATACATTCGAGAAATCAAAAGCGGGTGCCACGAAGTTCGCCACGATATTAATCCCGACGGTTGCGAAGATAAAAGTCAGTGCTCCGAGCACAGTGATCAAACCTGAATCCAGCCGTTTCACAGTTTCTACCGGGTCGGTAATCATGGTGCCGAAGACCGGAACAGAAGCTGAAACAATGACGACACTGAACAGTGAGAACAGGACGAAGTTGAACGGCAGACCCAACAGATTGCCGAGTTTAAGCTTTTTGTAGCTGCCGCAATAGCGTGAGAAATCACTGAAGTTCAGTGTGGGTCCGGCAAAGTAACCGGCTACCAGGGCAATGGCAATCAGCATCTGTGTGATGGCATCCCAGCCCGACAGGGTTTCAGAACTCAGACTGAAGCTGATGTTATCCCAGCCAGCCACATCGATCATATAAATACACAGTGCCAGCATGGCGATATAAATCGCCGGGCCTGACCAGTCAATCACCCGGCGAATCATGTCCATACCAAACATGAACACAATGCCTTGTATGACCCACATGGACCCGAACCCGATCCAGCCCAGTGCCGATAATCCGAGGAACGTCGGCTTTTCAAGGCCGGCCATCTGCGGGAAGAAATACAACAGCAGAATGATAAACGAACTGGATGCCAGAAAGGTTTGAATCCCGTACCAGACAACCGCAATCAGCCCGCGGATCACGGCCGGGATGTTGGCACCAAAAACGCCGAACGACATCCGGGCCACGACCGGGAAAGGAACCCCGGCTTTTTGTCCGGGCTGGCCCATCAGATTGGCAAAAATCATCACGATGGTAATGCCCGCTAATAAACTGATAAAGACCTGAATACCGTTTAACCCCAGTGCGAACAGACTGGCTGCAAACACATAACCACCCACACTGTGTACATCCGACATCCAGAATGCAAAGATACTGTACCAACCCCATTTCTGATCCTGATCGGGTTTCAGATCATCATTAGTCAGTTTTAAACTTTGAGGTAATCCCTTACTCATGGTGCTTCTCCGTTTTTCACATTGTATACAATCTCAAATACAATTTTTGTACCAGATTAAAAAATCACCGGTTTTACTCGTTTCATCATTGATATTGATGACTCAATCGCATTATATTTGCACCATAACAATGCATGAATCCCCAGATTGGCGCAAAATTGATCTGATTTTGTATACAATCTATGTGATAACTTGTGTTTTCATCAGGTATACATCTTGCTATCATTGAACCAGATAGCGAAAAGGAGAACTCATGTCCAACGATAAAGATATCTATCCCAGGATATTGAAAGCGATTGTCGAACATCAGCTGCCACCGGGCGCACGCTTACCCGAGGACAAATTATCAGAAGCATTCGGCGTCAGCCGGACCGGCATCCGTAAAGTCCTGCAACGTCTGGCGATTGAACGGTTTGTCACCATAGAAAAGAATAAAGGGGCGCATGTGAGCCGCCCGACACCTCAGGAAGCGCAAGAGGTGCTTGATAGCCGTATTCTGCTTGAACCGCAGCTGATACCACAGATTTTACAGCACTGGGATCTGCGTCAGTCAGAACGTTTCCGTAATATGGTTGATGAAGAGAATCAGGCGATTGCCCAAAACCGGCTGGCTGATTCAATCCAGCTGACAGCCCGCTTCCACTATGCGCTGGCAGGATTATCCGGCAACGCCGTGCTGGCTGAATTTGTTGAACAATTGTGTTACCGCTCTTCTCTGGTGATCGCGGCGTATGGTTCAAAAAGCAGTGTCAGTTGCGATTGTGGTGATCACAGTACATTGATCGATATTTTCGACAGCGGCGATACGGTCAAAGCCCAGAACTGGATGCGGCACCATCTGGTGCATATCCGCGAGTCGCTGACTTTAGATGATGAGCAGAGTCAGTCGATTAACTTTGTCGAGCTCTTTGCCGGGAAGCAAAACTGATGATGATTCAGATAATTAACCCGAATACCAGTACGGAGATGACCCGGCATATCGGCGACAGTGCCAGACAGGTTGCTGCTGCCGGAACAGAGATCCGCGCAGTCTGCCCGCAGCACGGGCCGAAAAGTATTGAATGCGCGTTTGATGAGACGATTGCCGGGGCCGCGCTGCTGGATGTGATCCGGCAGGGAGAAGCAGACCGGGTTGATGCACATATTATCGCCTGTTTTGGCGATCCGGCGCTGGCGGCGGCCCGTGAGCTGGCGGATGCGCCGGTGATTGGCATTGCTGAAGCGGCTTTTCATATGGCGACGCTGATCTCGGCCCGGTTTGGCATTGTCACCACATTATCGCGCACCTTACCGGCCAGTGAACATCTGTTGCATCAGTATGGTTGCGCCCATGTGTGTGCCGGTATCCGGGCGACCGATATTCCGGTGCTGGATTTAGAGCAGATTGACAGCGAAAGCTATCAGCGTTTGTACCGGGAATGTCAGTTGTCGGTGGAAGAAGACGGGGCCGGAGCGATTGTACTCGGATGCGCCGGCATGTCGAATCTGGTCGCTCAGTTATCTGCGGCGCTGCCGGTGCCGGTGATTGATGGCGTGGCGGCGGCCGTCAAGCTGGCGGAATCGCTGAATCAGCTGGGGCTGAAAACCGCCAAAACCGGCCAGTACGGTCAGCCGCTCAGTAAACCATTTACCGGCCGTTATCAGCACTGGAGCCGGTAAATCACCGGCTCTTTGAAGTCCATGAAAGATATCAGCGCATGAAACACGCGATACTGACACAGGCTTCAGCGCTTAAAAGAGATAAGGATATCTATGCAACATTATCTGCAACGCAATTATGTCGGCTACGGCAGACAACAACCCCGTATCTGCTGGCCGGGGCAGGCCAGAGTCGCCGTTCAGTTTGTTTTAAATTATGAAGAAGGCGGCGAGCACTGCATTACTCACGGTGATGACCATTCGGAGACATTTCTGTCTGAGATGTACGGCGCAGAAGCTTACGCCGATCGCCACATGAGTATGGAATCGTTATATGAATACGGTTCCCGGGCGGGCGTATGGCGTATTCTGAATGAATTTGAACGGCGTGGATTACCACTGACCGTTTTTGCCATCGCGAGCGCATTACAGCGAAATCCGGAAGTCACACAGGCGATTCTCCGCGCCGGTCATGACATTGTCTGCCACGGTCTGAAGTGGATTCATTATCAGTCTGTGCCGGTCGAAGAGGAGCGCCGGCAAATGCACGAGGCGCTGAGAATCATCCATGAACTGACCGGCACTCTGCCTTCCGGCTGGTATACCGGACGTGATTCACCCAATACCCGGCAACTGGTCGCGGAGCAGGAATGCCTGTTGTATGACTCGGACTATTACGGGGATGATTTACCGTTCTGGACCGGAGTGAACAAGCTGCATCAGCCGGAGGCAGTTCAGCCGCATCTGGTGATTCCTTACTCGCTGGATACCAATGACATGCGGTTTGCTTCGCCTTACGGATTCAGCCACGGTGATGAGTTTTTTCATTACCTGAAGGATTATTTTGACTGTTTGTATGCCGAAGGGGAAGAAACACCGAAAATGATGTCGGTGGGCATGCACTGCCGGATTATCGGCAAGCCCGGCCGTTTTACGGCCCTGAAAAAATTCCTCGATTATGTGCAGTCTCATGACCGGGTGTGGGTTTGTCAGCGGGAAGCCATTGCCCGTCACTGGATGGCGCATCATCCGTATCAGGAAAGTCCCTGTCAGGAAAACTCGTGTCAGGAAAGTGAATCTGCACAACAGAACATGTGATCAGGAATGGCACATGAAGACGGGTAAGAAACGATTGCACCACGATGATCGTTTTGTGCACCAAAAGTTTCAGGTTTAGGGCTGTTTTCTGAACAAACGATATCAGATTGAATGATGAATCATTGTTATTTCAATGAGTTATTCTTTCGATTTTGGCTGGCACATTCGTTGCAGATAAATTTATCAGTGTTTCATGCGTTTCATATTTCATGACTGATAAAAGGAGCTACAAATGAAATTATTGACTGCAATCTCAGGGATGCTGATGTCTGTCAGTCTGCTGACGGGTATTTCTGCTGCGCAGGCCGATCAACTGGCGTCGGTACAGAAAAGCGGGATGCTGAAAGTGGCGGTTCCGCAGGACTTTCCGCCATTCGGATCGGTGGGTACGGATCTGAAACCTCACGGCTATGACATTGATATGGCAGCCTATCTGGCGAAAAAATTGAAGGTTGATCTGAAGCTGGTGCCGGTGACCAGTGCCAACCGGATTCCGTATTTGCAAACCGGCAAGGTTGATTTGGTGATCTCCAGTATGGGAAAAAACCCTGAACGGGAAAAAGTGGTCGACTTTACCCAGGCGTATGCACCTTTCTATTTAGGTGTGTTTGGTACTGCCGGAGAAAATGTGGCCAAACCAGCGGATCTGAGCGGTAAAACCATTGGTGTCACCCGCGGTTCGGTGGAAGATCTGGAGCTGAGTAAAATTGCACCGTCTGATACCACAATTAAACGTTTTGAAGATAACAATGCCACCTTGTCATCTTTCCTCTCTGGTCAGGTCAGCCTGATTGCGACCGGAAATCTGGTGGTAACAGAAATTGCGACCCGCTATCCGGACAAAGCCCCGCAAACCAAGTTTATGCTGAAAAATTCACCGTGCTATGTCGGGGTGATGAAAGGTGAAACGGCGCTGCTTGAAAAAGTGAACGGCCTGATCACGGAAGCGAAAAAACAGGGCGTACTGGAAGGCTTTTCGCAAAAATGGCTGAAAGCACCTTTCCCGGCTGATTTAGGTGTATAAGCAGAAGGATGGACGATGAGTTATCAGCTCGACTTTAGCGGCCTGATGCCATACCTGCCACAGTTTGTGGCGGGGCTGGAAACCACGATCGGACTGACGGCTATCTCGACGGTCAGCGGTTTGCTGCTCGGCACCTTGTGTGCCGGTGCTAAAACCAGCCGCGTTCCATGGCTCCGGCTGCTCTGCACCTGCTACATTGAAGTGATCCGCAATACGCCTTTTATTGTGCAGCTGTTTTTTATCTTTTTCGGGCTGCCGGCCATTGGTGTCAAATTGTCAGCCTGGCAGGCCGGACTACTGGCGATGGTGATCAATCTCGGGGCGTACTCCGCTGAGATTATCCGGGCCGGGATTGATGCCACCCCCAAAGGGCAGTGGGAAGCCGGAAGAACGCTGGGCCTGACCCGGTTGCAGATCTTTACCCGGATTGTCCTGCCACCTGCTTACCAGCGGGTTTACCCGGCCATTGTCAGCCAGTGCATCATTGTGATGCTGGGTTCAGCGGTTGTCTCACAGATTTCTGTGGAAGACCTGACTTTTGCTGCCAACTTTGTTCAGTCAAGAAGCTTTCTGAGCTTTGAATCTTACATGCTGACAGCAGTGATTTACCTGCTGCTGGCGATTGGAATGCGTCAGGTATTTGCCGCTGTCAAACGCGTGATGTTTAAAAATCCCCCGCTTTAGGAGACCAGGACGATGATGCAATTTACCGACTGGGATATATTCACCAGTTTACTGATGGCAGCCCGCTGGACACTGGCGCTGTCACTGATCGCATTTGTTGGTGGTGGTTTGCTGGGGCTGATGTTCACCCTGCTGCGCAGTACCCGCAATCCGGTATTCACCTTTTTTATTCAGCTCTATGTGGAGGTGTTTCAGGGCACGCCATTACTGATGCAACTGTTTCTGGCCTTTTTTGGTTTGTCGCTGGCCGGGATTGAAGTCAGCGCCTGGACGGCGGCCGGTTTATCGCTGACTCTATTCAGCAGTGCTTTCTTCCATGATATCTGGCGCGGTTGTATTGAGTCTCTGCCGAAAGGGCAATGGGAAGCCTGCCGGACACTGGGGCTGACCTATCTGCAAACCATGCGTTATGTGATTGCGCCTCAGGCAGCGAAAACAGCGATTGCCCCGACCGTCGGGTTTTCGGTTCAGATCGTCAAGGGCACGGCATTAGCCTCAATCATTGGTTTTGTGGAGTTAACCAAAGCCGGCACCATGCTCAATAACGCCACGTTTCAGCCGTTCAAAGTGTTTGCACTTGTGGCGGTGATTTATTTTGCTATCTGTTTTCCGCTTTCTGCATTAGCCCGTCATCTGGAGGCCCGGAATCATGTCAGTCGTTAGTGTTGAACAAGTCCATAAGTTTTATGGCGAGAATCATGTCTTAAAAGGGATTGATCTGAAAATCAGTCAGGGAGAAGTCATCTCTGTTATTGGCCGCAGCGGGTCAGGAAAAAGTACCCTGCTGCGTTGTATGAACGGGCTGGAAGATTATCAGGATGGCGTGATTATTGTCGATAATCAGGCCGTTGAAAATGATGATTATAAGCTGCGCCTGCTCAGCCGCAGTGTGGGGATGGTGTTTCAGAGTTTCAATTTATTTCCTCACATGACCGTTGGTGAAAATATCATGCTGGCACCGGAACTGGTGCTGAAACAGAGCCGCGAAGCCTGTGAAACCCAGGCAAAAGCATTACTTGAAAAAGTCGGCCTGGGTGATAAGTTTGATGCGTATCCGGCCAACCTGTCCGGCGGCCAGCAACAACGGGTGGCGATTGCCCGCTCGCTGGCAATGAATCCGAAAGTGTTGTTGTGTGATGAAATCACCTCGGCACTGGATCCGGAACTGGTCGGGGAAGTCTTAAAGGTGCTGGAGCAACTGAAAGCGGAAGGGATGACATTGATTCTGGTGACCCATGAAATGAATTTTGCCCGTGATGTCGGTGACCGTGTGGTGTTTATGAATCAGGGTAAAGTCTGGGAAACCGGGGACAGTGAAGCGGTGTTTGCCGCGCCGCAAACCCCGGAACTGCAAAGTTTTCTTTCTGCTGTACGTTAATTTGGTTTTCGAACGATTCAGGCGATGTGCCGATCGCTGTAACGGAGTTCTGATGACGAATCATCATTCATTAAGTGAACGAATCACACAACATTATCCGCGGCTGACGGAGAGCAGCCGCCGGGTGGCTGATTTTTTGCAGTTTCATCCGGAAAAAATACTGATGCTGTCCACCGCAGAAATCGCTGAAGCCTGTTCGGTTTCAAAGACCAGCGTCAGCCGTTTTATCCGGCAAATGGGCTATGATGATCATCCCGCCCTGCGCCGCGAACTGATGCAGGAAAGAGAGCAGGGTGTGCCGGTCCTGACGTCCGGGGTGGATGACCCGGGTATCCAGCATGAGATACAGGCGCTGGAACAGCTGTCCGCCCAACTGGCTGCCATGGATGTGGCGGCGCTGGTGGCGCAGATCGTCCGGGCCCGGCGGGTCAAAGTGATTGGTTACCGTAACAGCTATCCGCTGGCAATGCATTTTCGTCAGCAACTGATGCAGTGCCGGACGGATGTCGACTTGCTGCCTCTGCCGGGACAGACACTCGGAGAAGATTTGGTTTCAGTCACGGAAGATGATTTCGTGGTGTTGTTTGGTATCCGCCGCCGGATCAGTCAGTTTGAACGGCTGATTGCGCAGCTGAAAGGCAAGCCGTGTTTATTGATCACCGATCAGTCCGGCCAAAAATATGCCGGGCAGGTCGCGCATGTTATTTTCTGTCATTTCAATAATCAGGCACCACTTGACAGTTATGCGGTGCCAATGAGTTTAATCTCTTATCTGGTCAATCAGGTTTACCGTTACGCGGGGCAGGATGCGGCGAAACTGAGCCGGAGTATTGCCCGGAGTTACTCTGAACTGGACGAACTGGAATCATAATTTATCCCCCGAAGCAGGGTGTATCACAGCAGGAAACGAATCATAAAATGAATATACTGGCAAAAATAAAAAAAGAATGGTTTTTGACCGGCATGGTGGCAGCGATTGTACTGGCGACCATGACTTCAGAAGTTGGCCGGACCGGCGGCGTCATTCACCTCGATAAACTGACGGGCATCGGGGTGGCAATTGTGTTTTTCCTCCATGGCTTAGGCTTGTCGCCCAAGGCGATTAAAGCGGGTGTAACCAACTGGCGGTTGCACCTTTATATCCAGATGGCAACCTTTGTGGTTTATCCGCTGATCTGGGTGATTTTCGGCAAAGGTTTTCTGAGTGCGATGCCGTCTGCACTGGCGTTCGGTTTCTGTTATCTGCTGGTGCTGCCGAGTACCATTTCTTCTTCCGTTGCCATGACCAGCGTGGGAAAAGGCAATGTGCCCGGTGCGATTTTTAATGCGTCTCTGTCGAGTATTCTCGGTGTGTTTATTACCCCATTTCTGATTCAGCTGTTTATGGGTTTTGAAGGTGTTCAGCTGGATTTACTGGCGTCTGTCATTTCAATTTCCAAACTGCTGCTGTTGCCGATGATTGCCGGACAGCTGCTGCGGCCTTATCTGGTGAAGTTCACGGAAAAACATAAAAGTGTGGTGAATAAAGTGGATAAGTACGTGATTCTGCTCATCGTCTATAACGCGTTCTGTGACTCGGTGGAAAAGGGCATCTGGCATGAATTCTCTGCCGGTCTGCTGGCGTTATCCGTTGGCGTATGTATCGTCACGCTGCTGCTGATGGTTCACCTGATTCAGTGGGGTGCGCGTCGTGTCCCGTTTGATCTGCCGGATGAAGTTGCCGCCGTGTTCTGCGGCACGAAAAAAACACTGGCAGCCGGTATCCCGATGGCTAAAGTTATCTTTGGGGCCGATCCGTCTCTGGGCATGATACTGCTGCCGATTATGCTGTATCACCCGTTGCAGATTTTCTACTGTGCGATTTTGGCCAACCGCTATGCACGGCAGAGCCAGGCCCCTGATGTGACATCAGCGGATACTTCATTAAGGGGATAATGATGAAACGGGACAGCCGGATATATTGTCATCAGGGACCAGATTACCTGCCTTCTGCCGGAGGTGGTGTGCTGTCCGGGACCGGATTTGTATTCAAAGATCTGTTTGATGTTGCCGGTTATACCACCGGCGCCGGGAATCCGCAGTGGCTGGCGACTCATCAACCGGCAGAGTCAACCTCGCCGCTGATTTCCGCTTTACTCCGTCACGGTGCCGAGTGCACCGGACGGGTACAGACTGATGAACTGGCTTACAGTCTCAACGGGCAGAATATCCATTATGGGACACCGGAAAACCCGGCTGCGCGGGATTGTCTTCCCGGTGGTTCATCGAGTGGCAGTGCGGTTGCTGTGGCAGCGGGTGAATGTGATTTTGCCATTGGCACTGATACCGGCGGTTCGGTGCGGGTGCCTGCCAGTTACTGTGGTGTGTTTGGCCTGCGTCCGACCTGGGGACGCCTTGATCTGCGCGGTTGTTTTGAGTTGGCACAACGGTTTGATACTGCGGGTATTTTCAGCCGGGATTTAGCCTTATTACGGCAGGTCTGGCAGGTGTTGGCTGCAACCAAGAGTGACCCTGTCACTTATGAGGCGATCTATCTGGATACCCAATGTGCTGAAGATTTGAGTCAGCCACGTTTTCTCCGGTTACAGCAGTGGTGTCGTCAGGCGGGGTTGTCACTGGTGCACGGTGACTTTCTGACCGCGCATGGCTGGACACTGAATGAACTCAGCCTGCTGTTCCGGACGATTCAGGGATACGAAATTATTCAAAAGCACGATACATGGCTGACGCAGAATGGCGGTAGTCTGGATCCGGCGATTTGGGAGCGGGTTGAATGGGCGCGTTCCGTGACCACGGAACAACTCGGTTATGCGCTGCAAAGACAGGCGATTTTCAAACTACAGCTGAACGATCAGCTTAAAAAGGTCAGGGCGTTGTGGGTGATGCCAACCACGCCGGGCGGGCCACCGGCGTTAACCATGCCGGCTGATGAATTGGCTATCTACCGGAGCAAACTGATGGGCCTGACCAGTATTGCGGGACTCAGTGGTTTGCCCCAGCTGCATCTGCCGATGCATGGTTTGCCGGAAGGCCCGTGTGGTATGTCTCTGCTGGGTGCGGCGAATCAGGAAGAAGATTTAATCGCTACCGGAATGAAACTGACCAATCTGGAAGAGGCAGTTGTACATCCCCAGTCTGAACAACCAGAGCCTGAACAATCACAGTCTGAACAATCATCACTGCCTTTACCGTCGCAGAAACCGGGCCGGGGAGAATCATCATGAGTGATCAATATCAGACAGCATTTACCGCGCCGCATCATGTGGCGGCGCAGACCGGACAGCAAATTCTGGACGCAGGCGGAACAGCCAGCGAAGCCATGGTTGCAGCAGCAGCGATGATAGCCGTGCAGTATCCGCATATGAACGGTCTCGGCGGAGACAGCTTCTGGCTGATCGCCAAAGCGGGTGAGCTGCCGGTTGCCATTGATGGCTGCGGTGCGGCTGCGCAGGGCGCGAATGTTACAGCGTATCGTGCGCAGGGTGAGACTTTACCGGATCACGGCGGCCCGGCTGCCATCACCATGGCCGGTACGGTCTCTGCGTGGCAGAAAGCGCTGGCAGTGAATCCGGGCCGGATGAATCTGACAGATTTACTCTATCCGGCTGCGGCTGCGGCAGAGCAGGGGATTGAGGTCACTGAGAGCTTAGCTGCAGCCAGTGAAAAAACCCGCGACAGGCTGGGCGGACTGGCAGCATTTGCACAGGATTTTCTGCCCGGCGGAAAAACACTTCAGCCGGGTAATAAAGTGGTGAACCCGGCGTTAGCTGCCACCCTCAGAACGTTGGCCGAAAAAGGTCTGGATGATTTCTACCGGGGCGGGCTGGCCCACAGTATGGCGCGTGATCTGGCGGCTGCGGGCAGCCCGCTGACGATTGAAGATTTTCACGCGCATCAGGCGGCAGTAACCACACCGCTGACGGCGGGGACGTCCAAAGGACAATTGTATAATTTCGGAGCGCCGACGCAGGGGGTTGCTTCCCTGTTAATTCTGGCGATTTATGACCGGCTGGCAGCTCAGGCGACAACCGAAACCGATCATATTCACCTGCTGGTGGAAGCAACGAAACAGGCTTTTCTGATCCGCGATCGCGAAGTCTGTGATGAGGGCTGTCTGACCCGGCCGCTGCAAAGCTGGCTGGATGAGACTGTGGTGCAGCAGTGTGCGGCGCAGATCTCTCTGACACAGGCTTTGCCCTGGCCGCATCAGGCCCGGCCAGGCGATACCGTCTGGATGGGCGCGACTGATCAATACGGCACCATGGTCAGTTTTATCCAGAGCATTTACTGGGAATTCGGTTCGGGTGTCGTTCTGCCGCAAAGTGGTGTGTTATGGAATATCCGCTCGCAGAGCTTTTCTCTGGCAGACTCTCATCATAATGTGCTGGCGCCGGGAAAAAAGCCGTTTCATACCTTAAATCCGGCCTATGCTGAGCTGTCTGACGGGCGGCGGATGGTATACGGCACCATGGGCGGAGAAGGGCAGCCGCAAACGCAGGCCTGCCTGTTCAGCCGCCATCATTATCAGAATTATCCGCTCAGAGATGCCGTGGTTGCACCGCGCTGGCTGTTAGGCAGAACCTGGGGAGATGACACGCATAACCTGCGTCTGGAGCAGGCATTGTATGATCAGTGCGCTGACGCACTAAAACAGCGGGGCCACAATGTGACTCCGGTTGCCAATCAGAATGAATTAATGGGGCACGCCGGTGCCATTGTATTGGATACACAGGGCAAGGTTGCTGCAACCAGTGACCCCCGCAGTGATGGCACCAGCTTTACTGGTGTTTGTGACGCCGGAACCCGTTTCAACGGAGAGAACCAATGACCAGTCAAAACCAGTTATTTGAAACCCTGAACCCGCCACAACGTCTGCTGATGGGACCAGGACCGATTAATGCCTATCCGCGCGTCCATCAGGCGATTTCCCAGTCGCTGATTGGTCAGTACGATCCGGTGATGACCGGATATATGAATCAGGTACAGGCGCTGTACCGCGGCGTGTTTGAAACTCAGAATCAACAAACGATGCTGATTGACGGCACTGCCCGCGCCGGGATTGAAGCCGTGCTGGTGTCGGTGCTCAAACCGGGTGATAAAGTGCTGGTGCCGGTGATCGGCCGTTTTGGTCATCTGTTGTGTGAGATTGCGCAGCGGGTCGGTGCCGAAGTCAGAACGATCGATATTCCCTGGGGCGAAGTCTGCCCGCCGGAGAAAGTGGAAGCGGAAGTGAAAGCATTTCAGCCGAAGCTGCTGGCGACGGTGCAGGGCGACACCTCAACCACAATGAATCAGCCACTCGAAGCGCTGGGCGAGATCTGTCACCGGCATGGCGTGTTGTTTTATTGTGATGCAACCGCATCGATTGCGGGCAACGAGTTGAAGGCAGACGCATGGCATTTAGATGCGGTTTCTGCCGGACTACAGAAATGTCTGGGCGGGCCTTCCGGCTCGGCGCCGGTGACACTCAGTGACCGCTGTGCCGCGCTGATCAACCAGCGTAAGCATGTCGAAGCCGGGATTCGCGCGGCGCATCATATTCAGGGCGCAGAAGCGATGATTCAGTCTAACTATTTTGATCTGGCGATGGTGATGGATTACTGGGGGCCGGAGCGCCTGAATCACCATACGGAAGCGACCAGCATGTTATATGCGGCCCGTGAATGCGCGCGGATTTATCTTGAAGAAGGCGCAGAACAGGTGATTGCCCGCCACCGTCAGGCCGGAGGCGCAATGGCTGCCGGATTGCAGGCGATGGGACTGAGCCTGTTTGGGGATCAGCAACACCGGATGAACAATGTGGTTGGCGTGTCTATTCCCGGTGAGGTTGACGGCGATACGGTGCGTCTGGAACTGCTGAACCGGTTCGGGATTGAAATCGGTACTTCCTTCGGCCCGCTGCATGGCAAGATCTGGCGGATTGGCACTATGGGTTATAACGCCCGTCAGGAATGTGTGCTGACGACACTGGCGGCTCTGGAAGCCATGTTACTGAAACATAAAGCCCGTATTGAACCGGGTGTGGCTGTGACGGCCGCCATGGAATACTTCGGCTGAACAGGAAGGAATGCCAATGACGACAATGGAAAGCCGGGCGGCCCGCCTGATGGAACAGGCTGATATTCTGGCCGGTTACAGTGAAAGCCGGAACGAACTGACCCGGGCTTATTTAACCCCGCAGCACCGGGCCGCTCATGATCAGCTGGCGGTGTGGATGCAGCAGGCCGGGCTGGAAACCTGGCAGGACAGCGCAGGCAATCAGTGGGGGCGTAAAGTCGCCGCTGATCCGACGTTGCCGGTTTTAATACTCGGTTCTCACAGTGACACTGTGATTAACGCCGGCAGGTATGACGGTAATCTGGGGGTGTTGCTGGCGATTGAAACACTGGCGTTGTTGCGTGATGAAACTTTTCCGTTTCACATTGACGTCGTGGCATTTGCTGATGAAGAAGGCACCCGGTTTGATACCACACTGATCGGTTCTGCGGCAGTTGCAGGTTGTTTTAAGCCGGAATGGCTGGATGTGGCTGATGCCCAAGGCATTACCATGGCGCAGGCAATGCGTGATTTTGGCCTTGATCCGGCGCTGGCAGGCAGCGATGCCCGCCAGCCGGAAGAGACGCTGGCTTATCTGGAAGTGCATATTGAGCAGGGGCCGGTACTGGAAGCGGAGAATCTGCCGGTTGGGGTGGTGACGGGCATTGCCGGAGCAAAGCGGTTCCAGTGCCAGCTGCGTGGTGAAGCCGGGCACGCCGGAACCGTTCCGGTGAATTACCGGCATGATGCGTTGTGCGGTGCAGCTGAAATGATCAGCTGTATTGAAGCATTTGCCCGTCAGCATGAAATTGTCGCCACGGTTGGCAAATGTGAAGTGATGCCGGGAGCGGTGAATGTCATTCCAGATGATGTGCGGTTTACCATTGATATCCGTAGTTTGTCTCAGTCACAGCTTGAACGGTGTACGCAGGTGCTTTTTTCCCGGCTGGAAAACATCGCCCATCAGCGGCAGTTGCAACTGGATTACGAAAATATTTATCAGGCCCCGGCGGTGCTGTGTGATGAAAAACTTCAGCAGCTGTGGGCATCCGCAGTTGAAACCGTGACCCGTAAACCGCCGCATTTTCTGCCCAGCGGGGCTGGTCATGATGCGCTGGCGATGGCAGAGCTGACAGATGTCGGGATGTTATTCGTTCGCTGTGAGAAAGGTATCAGCCACCATCCGGCCGAGCAGGTACTGACGGAAGATGTACAGGTTGCGCTCGATTGTCTGGTGACGATGGTGAAAGGCTTTGCTCCCGGAGCAGGTCAGTGACCTGTCCGGTGGCATGCAGGGAAGCCAGGATTACAATCTGGTTTGTGATTTAGAAAGCTGATGCAGCAGGGTTGCAGCTTCGATAAAGCTCATTTCAGTCGGATCAAACTTGTCGCAGCCCAGCTCTTTCATCATCGAAAGCAGCGCATCACTCCCGCCCGCATAGCCCATCGTCCAGTGGGGAAAGATACGTTTTTCTGTTTCCTGTACACCGATGATCACCACTGAGTGATGACGTTTGTCAGCGGCGATGGTCAGAAACAGTGCGGTGACTTCTGCTGCATCCCCTTCCAGTATTTGTAAGAAGTAGTGATTGTCGTAGCACAGCATGCCGCAGATATCATGCTTCTGGTTGTTGGTTCTGGCCTGTTCCAGAATGTTTTTTAACTCTGACTGAGTCATCTCCCCAGAGTCGTGGCTGTAGTAAACCAGTCGAATCGTTGCCATAGTTTTTTTACCACCTTCCTTTTTATGCTGTAACTTCTAATGTAGACGAGGGGTGAAAAAAGATACAAGAAACGGGGGGTGTTTTTACGGGGTTGTCTTTTGTTTGCTATTCAACGGATATACCCAAACAACCTGCATCTTCAGGTTGCTTGGGTATATAAAAATAAGGAGAAACTATGAATCCGGCAGCTGTTTTAATCCATGTACCTGATGTCAGTGCGGGGCTGGCCTGGTATCAACGGGCTTTTCCGCAGGCAGATCTGGTACTTTTACCGGAATTTGATTTCACCGTGCTTGATCTCAATGGTTTCGCTATCGAAATCGTTCAGGCGGATGAAAAAGTCGGCTCAGGCAAAAAGGGGACTGTATTGTACTGGTCCGTGGATAATCTGTCTGAATCACTCGCTTTTTTTCAGTCATTAGGAGCCACCTTATACCGGGGGCCGCTTGAGATTGAAAACGGGCTGGTGATGTGTCAGCTCGAAGACCCGTTTGGCAACCTGATTGGTTTGCGGGGGCACCGATAACCGATCATTAAAACCGTACGGTAAGCTGTGGTGATACGGCACATCTCTCACCATCAGATAAGAATTATTGTAATGATAATAATTCTTATTTAGACTTTGTCTGACTCAGGTGAAAGTGTGGAGAAATAACAATGAATTCTGAACATGTTGAAAAACAGGAATACGTACAGATCGGGATTGATATTAAAAAGCTTGAGTCCTTATTTAATCAGGGATTGCTCTGTGTGGCGGATATCCACTGTCTGAATAACGACACCAAGAAGTGTATCTGGGAGTTGTGCCTGACCGCATGCTCAAAGCGGATGGATTGCCATTTAACGCATGCTGAATGTCACGCTGACTGTGGCTGTTTAACACAGGTGAATCTGAAGCAGTCCCCCCGCAGACGGGTGCAACCGGAACAGATCATAAAGATCACTTAGCCTGGTTTGATGGGGGCTGGGGTTCTGGTTGTTGGTGGTTATGTGTCTGGTGAATGATGAGTATGTGTCCGGCGAACAGGCCGGACACACGAACTCATGACTGTTCACCTCAGGCTTTCGCCTGAACCGGAAACAGCAGATCGATAATGTACCCGTCCGGGTTCTCCGGGTCGCACCTTGAGTCATACATTTCCAGATTAAACGAATCGCTCAGCTGATAGTCACTCTGTGCCAGCCACTGGAAAGCGCTTTGAATGGTTTGCCCCATCGCCATTGGGTTTCCCCGGTGAACAAAGACAGCAAATTGTTGTGCCGGAATATCAAATGACGCTAATTCAGCGTTTGCTTCGCTGATCTCACTGACCTGTTTCGCGGCGGTATATGCATTTTCTGCTTCATTGATTCCGGTTGTGATGCCCCAGAATTGATCGTCCTGTACGATATTCTGAATGCTTTCAGCAGCCGGGAAAAGACGCTCCCACGCTTTGCCGATACCGGAAAACTCACCATTCATCAGGTCAATTTCCTCACGGCAGCCAACCAGTTTGATGTTTTCAAATGTTTTAATCTCAGGTTCCATTCGCTATTGCTCCATTGATTCATTGGGTATATACCCGGTGAATCATACACATTTTTAATGGTTATGATTATTCGCTCAAACTAAGATTGCATCAGATTGCATCAATTCCAATTAAAAATCGGCTTCACGCAAAAAAGCATACTCAAGCAGGGCTTTGCGGCCTGCTTTTTCTGCGGTTCGTCTGGAGGGCAGATTATCGCGGGCAATCGTTCCGACCAGCAAGTGATGGCCGGGGGCCGGAAGCAACTGGCGGGATAATAACTGTTGCGCTGTCGCGGCGAGATTCTTTCCCCGGCAGGCAGGCACAATGACCTCTTCAATCACGCAATATCCGCACACAAAAGCATAAGCATCCGGACTGGCGATGATGAATCCGGCCGGGTTGCCATGAGATTCAATCATAAAGGCTTCCCGGTTGGCGATTGCATCGCTCAGATCGGCGGGATCCGTCGGGGATAAATGGCTTTTCAATGCCGGTAACTGATGCAATGTTTCCTGATATGACTGTTCCATCGCCTCAAGGCACCAGCTGCTATCGGCAGGCTGAGCCAGCCTCAGGCTGACATGGGCTTCCCGGTTCTGAACCTGCGAAGAGTGTGGAATAGGCGCGATGTAAATCAGCTGATCGGTCGTACCCGGCTGGCTGGCTTTTGACAGACCGGTTTCGCGTTGGCGCAATACGCGGATGTGCTGCGCCTGAAGAGGCTGCCAGTCGCTGAATATTTTCCGGGCCGCAGCAGTGCTGACCGGAGCGGTTGACGCAATTAATTCAATAAAAGGCTGATTGATGTCACCACCGAGATAACGCGGGCCGGTCAGATAAGATTGCCCGTTGACGTGAATGACTTTTTGCTGAAAAAAAGCCTGTTCAAGGCCGGTCTCCTGAAACGGAAAACGGGCTGAGAAATCCGGGTCATCACACCATGAAAGTTGCTGTGACAGAAAACGCTCCAGATTGCGTTTTAATGTCTGCCGGGAATAGGGCAGAAAAGCGTATTTTTGCAGCATATGGTCAATCATCTGATTTTTTATTCCTTCACACATATGGGTATATCGGTTCATTTGTCGGAACTCCTCCTGTTTCTGTCGGTTTTCCCCCTTATCATCGCAGTGACTCAAATTATAACATTATCAATGATATGGATACCTTCACCCACTCAGCCCGGGCGTGCTGACAGGTTTAGGGTATCCGCTGAAACGCAGTTGTTACCGGATAAAATAAGCAGGTCTCTTATGATGGATATATTGAGAACATTTCTGATTTATACGCATTTACTGGTGTTTGCATTTGCAATTACAACATTATACCGCAGTGATATGAACTTGTTTTTCCGGAAAATTTCTCAGGAAAAACTCAGAATGCTGGGCGATCAGATGTTGTGGTTGCTGGTGGTTCTGGCCATAACCGGCGCGGGAATCGTCTATATTGATACTGAATTCCGGTACGATGCG
Organism: Vibrio quintilis; assembly: GCF_024529975.1. Lineage (GTDB taxonomy): Bacteria > Pseudomonadota > Gammaproteobacteria > Enterobacterales > Vibrionaceae > Vibrio > Vibrio quintilis. Next base: position 1,755,645 of record NZ_AP024897.1, read on the forward strand.
ATTATGCAGGCTGATAAACTATTGGCAAAAATGGTCTGTGTGGGCGTACTGACGCTGAATGCGATGGTGCTGCATCATGTGGTGTTCAGGAAAATGGCCAAAGCTGAACTGACCCACGGCGATATGCTGCTGATGTCCGTTTCCGGTGCTGTCAGTACCTGCTCATGGACATTTGCCGGATTTCTGGGCGTTGCCAAAGCGTTTACCAAATACTTTTCGTTTGAACATTTCCTTTATTTATACGGCGCCTGCCTGGCGGTTGCGATTGTGGTTGCCATCATGCTGGCACCGGTGATCAAACGAAACTGGGAAAACAATGTGGTGAAGAATCCGTTGATGCCCGGTGCCGGTGCTGTCCGTTAACCGGTGACATGCATGATGCCGGCTCAGGCAAAACGCTCACGGAATCTTTTTGGCGACAGGCCCATTTCTTCAGTAAACAGCTTACGGAATGTGCCTGCGTCCTGATAGCCCACGCCAAAAGCGATAGATTCAAACGGCTGGCGGGTTGTTTCCAGCAGATGACACGCCTTTTGTACTCTCAGACGCTGAATATATCTGGCCGGGTTCAGGCCGGTTGCATTCTGAAACCGGCGTTGCAGCGTACGCTCACTTAAGTGAACCTGACTGGCGAGTGTGGCAACGGAAATCGTTTGTGCATAGCTGGTATTTAAGTAGTGCTGGAGTTCCAGAATAATCTCATCACCATGCTGAAAGTGCGGCATAAATTTCTGGTAGAAGCGTTGCTCGCGGGGCGCGGTATCAATCACCATCAGACGCCCCAGTTCTCTGAGTACACTGGCTTTGGAATACTGTGAAATGATTTCAAATCCCAGATCCAGCCACGACATCATCCCGCCGGCGGTAATCACATCCCCTTCATTATTGAGAATATCCTGAATACACAGTTCCAGATGCGGAAAGCGTTCCCTGAACTGATCTTCCAGCCGCCAGTGGGTGGTACATTTTTTCCCGTCAAGCAGACCGATCTGCGCCAGAATAAAGGAACCACAGCAGGCAGAGGCGATAATTGCCCCGTTTTTATGCTGCTTTTTGATCCATTGAATCAGCCCCGGATCGGGGTTGAGATAATCTTCTGCCTGATTGGTTGGTGTCAGTATTGCAATACTGTATGGCTGTCTGGTTTTTTCTTTCAGGGCGTCCGGGGAAAGAATCTCCGGTTCAAATGACACCGGAACGTCGAGCATTCCGCAGACTTCGTTGGCGAGAAAAAACATTTCTTCCAGCCCGTATACCGCTGAGTTTAAACTGCCGGGGTAACGGAGCAGGGCAATCTGGATATTCTGGTCAGACATAAATAACACCAATAAATTCACGTTTGGGTATATAATTTTTTTGTAAGTTATCAGCTTTATCGATTCAGGCTGAAAATGGTTTTACCGATTACAGTAATCGATAAAAATTATCAAAGTCATCATTTTGAAGAATTAATCATCACAGGGTGATGTCCGTCACAGAACCTGTTACCATAGCGATAAATTTGTAAAGTTGACCTGAGGTCAGCTTTTTTTGTGTTTTAACCAATCTGGAATGTCCTGTGTTATCAACAGCTAATATCACAATGCAATTTGGCGATAAGCCATTATTTGAAAATATCTCAGTTAAATTTGGTCAGGGAAACCGATACGGTCTGATCGGTGCGAATGGCTGTGGTAAGTCAACACTGATGAAAATCCTGGGCGGTGAACTGGAGCAATCTTCAGGCACTGTCTCTTATGATCCGAATGAACGGATTGCAAAGTTAGGTCAGGATCAGTTTGCGTTTGAAGCGTATTCAGTCATTGATACCGTCATTATGGGGCATAAAGAGTTATGGGCCATCAAAGAAGAGCGTGACCGTATCTATGCCTTGCCTGAAATGTCTGATGAAGATGGCATGCGGGTTGGCGATCTGGAAACTGAATTCGCGGAAATGGATGGCTATTCTGCGGAAGCGCGTGCCGGAGAACTCTTGCTGGGCCTGGGCATTCCGGAAGAACAGCATTTTGGTCTGATGAGCGAAATTGCCCCGGGTTTTAAACTGCGGATCCTGCTGGCGCAGGTCTTGTTTGCAGAACCAGACATCATGTTCCTTGACGAACCTACCAACAACCTGGACATGCATACCATCAGCTGGCTGGAACAAACCCTGCTGGCGCGCGATTGCACCATGATTATTATTTCGCACGACCGTCATTTCCTGAATACGGTTTGTACGCATATGGCGGATCTGGACTACGGTGAGCTGCGTTTGTTTACCGGCAACTATGACGAATATATGTGCGCTGCAGAACAGGCCCGCGAACGTTTGTTGGCCGATAACGCGAAGAAGAAAGCGCAGATTGCCGAGCTGCAAACCTTTGTCAGCCGTTTCTCTGCCAATGCATCCAAAGCCAAACAGGCAACTTCCCGCCAGAAGCAGCTGGAAAAAATTCAGCTTGATGAAGTCAAACCTTCCAGCCGTCAGTCACCGTTTATCCGTTTCGATCAGGAGAAAGAGCTGTTCCGGAATGCGCTTGAAGTCACCGGGATGACGCAGGGTTATGATGACAATATGCTGTTTAAAGACGTTGACCTGATGGTGGAAGTGGGTGAACGGATTGCGATTATTGGTGAAAACGGGATTGGTAAATCGACCATGCTAAACACGCTTGCGGGCGTAATGGCTCCCAAAGGCGGTGAAATCAAATGGTCTGAGAACAACAATATCGGCTTCTACGCGCAGGATCATGCAGATGAGTTCAGTGCAGAGATGAGTCTGATGGACTGGATGGGGCAGTGGAAGAAAGAAGGCGATGACGAGCAGGTCGTTCGCAGTATTCTTGGCCGGATGCTGTTCTCGCAGAATGATATCAAGAAGTCTGTCAAAGTGATTTCCGGTGGCGAACAGGGGCGGATGTTGTTTGGTAAACTGATCATGCAAAAGCCGAACATCCTGCTGATGGATGAGCCGACCAACCACATGGATATGGAGTCAATTGAAGCACTGAACCTGGCGCTGGAGAACTACAAAGGCACGCTGCTGTTTGTCTCTCATGATCGTCAGTTTGTGTCATCGATTGCCACCCGCATCATTGAGATCACCAAAGATGGTGTGCGTGATTTCCACGGGACTTATGATGAGTATCTGGCGAAGCAGGGGCTGATTGGGTAACGCATTTACGTTATTGTCTGTTGACAAAGGCCAGCCTTCGGGCTGGTTTTTTTGTGCCGGGTTTTATACCCAAACTACCTGAAGATGCACCTTTCGGCTGCACGCATGAATCATGCATCTTCAGGTAGTTTGGGTATATCATGACACTTCTTTCCCTTTTTATGACTTTGCAGCCCGCAACATAAAAAATGCAACCATATAAAGAACACTCATCAGTGCCAGTGCAATACACAGGATTGAACCGGTAAATTTACCGAGTGCACAGAGATGAGCCAGTCCGGGCCAGAAGGCATCCTGCGAGCCGGTTAATATCCGGATCAGACTGTAATTTTCCGTCAAATCAAATAAGCCGGTGAGCGGGCAAAGTGCAGACAGCCAGCGGACTGAAGCAGCCATTCGCCGGGAATAAACCGCTAATTTCTGTGTGATCAGCCGGAAACCGGCAAAGCCCATGATGAGATAGAGCAATATATACAGATAGTCCAGACCGATACTCAAACCCACAGCCATCTGACCTCTTGTGCCCCATGCCGTTAAAGCCTGCCCGGCGCGTGCTGTGGTTTGGATGAACTCGAAAGAGATAATGCCCAGCGGGGTAACTTCAGTTTTGATATAACTGTCGATTGAAAACACGCCGATGTTACATAAACAGAACAGGACAAAAGACAGAATAAATATGTTTCTCAGACTCATTGTGGCGTACTCCCTGGATCAGCATCTTATAATATATGTGTTTAGTTGCAAATCAAGGCGGAACGTTGAATTCATTCATTTTTTTGAATGTAATTCATAGGTTTAATATGACTGGCAATGAGATGTTAAACATAAAACGGTATAAATCAAGGCATCAGAACAGCGAAGTCCGGACCGGAATCTCTGGCTCCGACAGAGATTCCGCACCTTCAGCACTGCCGGTGAGAAAAGGGCTTTGCGGGTCATGTTGCTGATAATTGCGTAACGCGGTTTTCTGCTGGCTGGTCGCGTAACAATACTGACAGCCGTGCAGGCAGGTGTTGTAGCTGCCGATATCGACACTTTGAATACAACCGCAGGCCTGCCGTTGTCCCGGATCTTTGGTGCTGCTGACATCGAGGCCGAAGATTTGCCTGAGCAAGACATCATCGACACATTTACCATGCCGGATACCAAATTCTGTTAAATCGGTGGTTTCGGCGCAGGTGGTGATGCTTAGCTGATAATGGCGGGCAATCTCACTCAGTCCCTGACAAAGTGTTCGTAGTTCATCGGCATCATGGAGAATATCGTGATACCTCAGTCCGGCGACTTTGCGCAGATTTACTTCGGTTTTCCGGTACAGATCGGCAAAGCTGATCACCACCTGCCGGGTGTGTTGATGCAGGTGTCTGGCAATTTTCTCAAACAGGCGCAAATGCTCCTGCACCGGCGTCAGGTTTGACACCAGAATCGGGTCGTAACGCCAGATCACTTTGTCTGCCCCAATCTGCTCAGATAGTTTTTGAAAGATTTCAATTGCTTTGAGCGGGTGCAGGGTGGCGGTTTCCAGGGGTTTGCCGTAGCCGGTGAGGGTAAACTGAAAGTAATACCGGTAGCCGGTTGTATCGAGTAACGGCAAATGTTTGAGTAGTTTGGCCGGATTGCGGGTCCAGAAAACAATCACGTCAACATCGTCTGGCCGCAGCGAGATCCGCTTGATCTGTTTTGCATTAAATGGATTGCGTGTCAGCAGAAAACCAGCCTGAATCCGGTTGAGGAACCAGTCGCTGTAAAATGCCGGAATATCCGTTCGTCTGCTGGCGCTGATGATCATAGGTTGCTTGGGTATATAAGAAAACTATCATGAATTTTTTATTACTGAATTAATTATAAATGAATTAGACGGAAAATTCACTAATGTGGAAATTATCGAAATATTATTAACATCATCTGTATTCTATTGGGATAATGTACTATCTGGTTATAATTATATAGATGTAAAATTGCTAGTGGTTTTTTGTTATTAATAAGATTAAATCATAGTTGTGTTATTAAAATTTGAATTTATTGATATTTCATCCACAAAATAAACCATAATAAACATATGATCAGAAATAATAATATATTTGATGTAAACTTATCAGGTTCATATCAAAAGTGTTTTTTTAAAGATGATAGGAGAGTGATTTATGAAAAAAATTGCGAATTGTTTTATTTCGTATTGTCATGAAGATATTGATAGAGAATCTCTTGAGCATCTTGTTAGCCGATTTGAAGAAGAGTCATCGGGTAAAATAAAATTTCATACTGACTATAGCCTATCAGCGGGTGATGACTTACCTAAGTACATGGAGTTATTAGAATATGTTGATGGAACAATAATGATATTTACTCCGGCATATAAAAATAAAATACAAGATCGAAAAGGGGGGGTTTATAAAGAATTTTCAATAATAATGAATCGATACTATGAACTTGAAAGAGAAGCAAATATTCAAACTGATAAACCTCAAGATAAAGATGATATTTTTAAAAGTAAGGTAAAATCAATTAAAAGTCCATTCTGTTTAATACCTATAGTTTTTTCTTCAACTCATGAAAATAGTGTTCCTAAAGAACTGTATGATAAATTGTCATTAGATTTCACTTCTTATCGAGCACTATCTAAAGGTGGTAAGATAGTTGAATCTGAAGAAAATAGGAAAAAACATATTAAACTTATAAGAAATATTATTAGTGAGATTTTTACATATAATTCGTTAGAAAGTGACGATACAAAAAAACAATTTCATAATATAATGAATAATTTTTTTGAAGAAACAAAATTTGAAAGAGTGAAGAATAACCCTTGGTTTTATAATAATTTTTCTGCAGCATTTGTTAAAACACATGCATATAAAAAATTAAAAAGACAAACATCTTATATATTAATAGGGAGAAAAGGAAGTGGGAAAACGACAATATCTAACCACGTTGGTGTTGAGGATAAATCAAAATATAAACAGCATATAAACATTGATGTGAATGAAATTAACTTAGAATATATATATGGGTTTTTATTTTCAGATCAAATATATGAAGAATTCAATATAACAATTAATCAACTTGAGATGTTTGAAATATCATGGATGCTATATATTTATATATCATGTTTCGAAGTGGTTGTGCATGAATATAAAAATTATAATGGAGAAAATATATATGCTGATGATTTGAAAATTCTGAGAGATTTTTTAATTTCTATTGATAGTTCAGGAGAGGTTAATAAAGAAGGGCTATTTATCTGGTGTTATTCTGCTGTTCTTGAATATAAGGAAAAAGTATTGGAATTATTATCTGATGATCCTAAAAAATTTTATTATGAAATGAGACGTGATTTTAGCATAAAAAATGTTATTAATAATATTTTCACAACGCAGGTAATTGAATCATTTAGAAATATATTAAAATCATGTAGTAAAAAAATATTTATATCATTAGATGGTTTTGATACTAAATTTGAAGAGTTTAGAAATAAAACTCATTTCTATGCTTCATCACCAGATGAAAAATCAAAACGATATAGTATGGAGATCGACTGGCTTAGAGCATATATACATATAGTTATGGAAATAAAATCAGGTAAAGGAATGTGTATTCCTGAAATGAACAATGCTATTGATTTTTGCGTGGTTGTTCCAAAGGAAAGATTTATAGAAGTGAAGAGGCAGGAAAGAGATAGTATTGTTTATTTAGGTAAAGAACATCATATTATGTGGTCTGGAATTGAGTTGTCAATTATGCTGAGAAAGAGACTTGAGTTATTAAGTGAGTATAAATCCTTGAATACTGATAAGCCTCACGAAAGACTCAATGATGTATTGAGTAATGCATTTCCCCATATTCCTGATAAAAGTATAATTAATATTTCGGGTAAGGAGTTTACAATTGATTTGTTTGTTGATGTATTACGTCATACTTTCTGGCGACCTAGAGAGATATTAGCATATTTTGCCAAAATTATATCTGTTCTTAATGACTATAAAAATAGAGATATAAAGATTACAAACTTTGCTATAGATAAATGTATTTCAGGGACGACTAGAGAAATTGTTAACTCAGAGTTTATTAATGAATTTAAAAATCATTGTACAAACATATCTGAAGTTGTTGGGTTATTTAGGAAGTCTACGCAGATATTATCAATTGAAAAATTGAAAAACATACTAAATTCAGTGTCATTAGAATTTGTTAATGAGCTTGAACCATGTACAGATTTTAAAGAAAAAATATCATTTCTATATGACATTGGTTTTATTGGGATTAGTGCAAACGAAGAAAAAGTGAAATCTCAAAAGCTATTAAATAAAGATTTTTTTTCTTTTACAGAAAAAGAAGAAATTTTTGATCTAATTTCTATGGATGATTTTGATGGGTGTGATTTTATCATTCATCCTATTTTTTGTGAGTATTTGAACTTGAATACAGAGAAACAAAGACTGACAATGGACATTAATTGGGAATATTTGTATCAACAAGAGAGTCAAATTGTTTATAGATGAATGATTTTTTGAGAGATATTTATATTTTTCTTATAGAGACTGTTCATAATTCCATGGATTCAAGAGCCAGGTTATTTTCCCGGGTCTCAGAGAGTCGGTTCTACCTGTCAGTGCATCAACCTTTCGTTATTTCAATCAAAACGAGCTAAACATTTCCTGTTTCTTCCCAAGTGCCCATGCCATCCGGGCATTTTTATTGGTAAGTTTTACGATTGCCATGTTCCCTTGGAACTAATCCCAGATAGTTGGAAAAATGTCGGCCATTTTTAAAATCTCTCCCATCTCCAAGTTCGATTCGTAATGTTGAGGCGTCTAATGGACCAACTCCCGGGATACTCGATAAAAAAGCCATTGATGGATCCAATTTGCCAAGGGTCTTTATTTTCAGTTCCATTGCCCGGCATTTTTCAGTCAATGCCTTGAGCTCAAGGCACAGTTCTCCGAGGAATTTACGGCTAATCACTGTCAGGTCATTTTCTGCATCCTACAAATATTCCGGAATACATTTTCTATTTGATGCACCCTTGTTGGTATTTCGATACCGTACTCCAAACCTAAACCACCAATCAGGTTGATTAACGCGGTTCTGTTTTTCATCAGTCGTTTTCGAATCCTGTGGAGACACGGTATATCTTATTACTCAATTGATTTTAGTGGTACATAACGCATTTGAGGTCGGCTGTCAGCTTCCACAAACGCAATGGCGTTATTCCGATAACTTGATCCATAGGATACCTTCCAATGTTGAATGATTCTCAACATTTAGCATGGCTCACTGAAGCTGGTTAAGGGAGGTGTCCATTTCATTAGTTCCTGGTTGTAGGTCACTCAGGCAGATATCGAACACAGACACGCATGAACCCATCCTTGGGGCTCTGCCGCGCCTTCCTTGGCGCGGAAAGACTGCTTTTCGATATCTACCTCGTCACCAAAAGTGGAGCATATTTAGGAACAGCTATTTAGTAAGATGACTTGGCTTGCGGATATGAGTATGATTTAAATAGAACTGTGATACTCAATAGTCTTCAATATAGTGGTGAATTTTGCTGTTTAATATTTAAACTTTATAGTACCTTGGAAATTAAAGGTATAGCCTGTCATACATTCAGTCGCTGAAATATCTCCCAGACGGCAATTCTGTTTGAATCAAACTTCAGCAGTGCCGTTGCCTGTGCTTCATTGCACCACTGATATTCAGAGTGTTCATGAGAAAGAACCGGGTCAGAGGTGACTTCAACCATCAAGGCATATTCCGGAATGACAAACGGGTGGGTCTGCCATGTCTGGTGATCTTTGAACATGACTCTGGGGAGCATGCACATCGCATCAAGTTGCTGCCAGTGTTTGCCGCTCAGGCCGGTTTCTTCTTTTAATTCCCGGATGGCTGCCTGTGAAGGACTTTCGTGATCTTCACCGCCTCCCGAAACACCCTGCCAGACGTTTATGTCCGCCCGCCGGCAGATTAAGACTTCATCGCCGTGTTCAGTGCGGCGATAAGGAAAAACTAACACCTGAAAGGGTGCTCTCATTGCTGTGCTCCTGTTTCATGTTCAGATTATCTGGGTATATAAGGCACTGAATTTTAGCAGCAACCCGGTGTAAAGTACGGAATATACTCAGGCTTCGGGTGCAATGCAGCCGATACAACATATGGGGATGGCGATCGGGATTGGTATGCCCGGTCAGGTTTTCTTTGTCAGCGCTGATGTCAAAGCGCAGGAATAAACGCTCTGACCGGACTTTTGCGGATAATTTCTTTGATAAAAATACACTGAATGCCGTGGATCTGGTGTTCTGAATACCAGAACACAGATTCCCGGTCTGAAACCTTCTATTATTATTAAAAATGTTATTTAATAATCGCTTATCAGATTGATTTTAGTGAAACAGAGTGATTATCAACAAAAAATAACGATACAGAGAGGGTTCCTATGTCTTTAGTTAAGAAACTGCTGATTGCCAGCTGTCTTATCGTTTCGGCGCTTGCTGCAATTCAGGCCGGTATTTCAGTTTATGGTATCCGGACTCAGATTTCAGATAATATCTCTTCCTCCAATATTCTTTACGGAGCCAGTAATGCCGGATCTATCAGCGAGTGGCTGGATGAGAAAAAACGGATACTGGATGCATTTACCGATGCGTTGAGTCGTGCTGAGACCACAGCGCAAATCACCACCCAGATTAAAACAATTGATAAAGCCGGCGGGTTTGGTTCGGTTTTGTTTGGAACTGTTGCCGGAGATACCTACAGAGCGAAAGGTCTGAATACCAAAGCCGGCTATGATCCGAAAATTCGCCCGTGGTATAAAAATGCCCTCAATACGGATCAGGTTTTCCTCAGTGAACCTTATGTGGGGGCTTCAAGCGGGAAACTCATCGTTACGCTGTCCAAAAAAGTGATGATTAACGGGCAGCTCAAAGGTGTGGCGATGGCCTCCCTGCCGCTGGACAAAATTAATCAGGATATTTTGTCGGTGACTGTTCCCGGAAATGGCATCGCGTTTTTACTTTCTTCTTCCGGAATTATTATTTCGCATCCCGATAAAGCTTTGCGCAATCAGCCTCTGGATAAGCTGACATCATCGATCCGTGCGGGTGAACTGATAAATAATGCCGCTCAGAAACAGTTATTTGAGCTCAATGTGAATCAAACCGGTTACCTGACCAATGTGACCCGGGTGGCCGGAACCAACTGGTATCTGGTGCTGATGAGTCAGGAGTCAGTTTTACTGAAGCCAGTGCAAACTATGTTGATTTATCAGCTGGTGACGGCGATTGTGATGATTATCATCTCAGTGATAGTTCTGGCCGTATTAATGAAGTATTTACTCTCCGGATTACAGAAGGTGTCTGCGGCGCTGAATGATATTGCTCAGGGGGAAGGTGACTTAACCGTTAACATTGAGGTGAAAACCCAGGATGAAGTCGGCAAACTGGCAGGGAGCTTTAATGTCTTTGTTGAAAAGCTGCACGGGATAATATCCAGTGTCAACCGCCTTTCAGAACAAATTCTGGATCAGTCTGAAGTGACCGCGGAGTCTTCAGAAAAAAGACACCAGATGGTTCGCCATCAGCAGGATGAAGTGGTGATGGTCGCAACCGCGATGACAGAGATGTCGACCACAACCGAAGATATTGCCGGTAACGCAGAACAAACAGCACATAATGCTCAGCAAATGGTGGATATTACCCGGACCGGCAATTCACTCATAGAGAAGAGTCAGACTTCCATTAATCACCTTTCGGATGAAGTAAAGAATGCCAGCCATGTGATTGAGGAGCTGCATCAGGAAGGAGAAAAAATCACCAAAATTGTTTCTGAAATTAATGATATCGCGGAGCAGACCAACCTGTTGGCACTCAATGCTGCCATTGAAGCGGCAAGGGCCGGTGATCAGGGACGCGGGTTTGCTGTGGTTGCCGATGAGGTGAGAAATTTATCGCAGCGCACCAGAGCATCAACGGAGGAAATTGGTCAGATGATCAGCAGCCTGCAGGAGAAAACAACCAAGGCGGTAGATGTCATGGAAACCTGTCACAACCTGGCATCACTGAGTGTGGAAGATACAGGCAGCGCTGCGACGAATTTTAAACATATTGAATCTTCCATTAATGATGTTAATAACATGGCTGCGCAGATTGCAACCGCAGCAGAAGAGCAGGCGGTGACCGGCAAAGAGATCAACGTGAATACTGAGTCGATCCGGGAAATCTCTGAGCAGTTGAGTGAAGATAGTGTTGAAGGAACCAGACAGGCCGGTACCCTGAATGAATTTTCCCGCAAGCTGATTGAACAGGTCAATAAGTTCAAAATTTAGTATTTATTTTGGTTTCACAGGAAGAAAAAGCGATGGCAAATCCTGAACATGAAGAAATACTGGATTTTCACGATAAGGTGAGCGTGGTGTTGTACCGTGCGGGAATCAGTGTCTTTGCGCTGTTTTTGCTGGCATACGCGGTGGTGCTGATTGCGAAGGCCGGCTTGTTCGTTGTGCCGGACGGGATCCGCTTAACGATTCTGTCTGGTCTGGTTTTGGGCGTGGTTTTCAGTGCTGCCAATATTCACGTGTACAGTAAAACGGTCCGTTTTTTTATTGCCTTTCCCGGTTGGATCGGCATGTTTCTGATGATTACCGATCCGCTTCATACCCGGTTGTGGCTATCCCTTGGATGTTTGTTTATCACGTTTTCCGGCATCGCTTTGAAGGAGTCTTTCTGCTTTCAGGTGACCGGATTGAAGTTTGTACCGTTTTTCCTGGCAGCGGGAGCCGGTTTGATGCTGTTTGAGCTGTTATGGCAAAGCGGTGTGCTGCTGTTGGCCGCAGGTGTCGTGTTGCTGTATTTGTCGAAGGAGAAATGGCAGATGCCGCTGCATTACGATATCGGTGATAAGTCCCGATATCAGGTTTGAGTCTGTTTCTCTGGTTTATTTTCATGTCCTGGTTAGCGCTTGTTTATCTCTGGCCATCTCTTCAATATAGGCCGTACATGTGAAAAAAGATTCGGGAAATTCAATGATGGAGCACCGTATTCGCGCCGCGGGAATTCTTATTTCTGATGCGTCTGTATTGTTGGTGAAAGTGAAGGATTCAACCGGGGAGTACTGGATTCCGCCCGGCGGTGGGTTTGAAGCAGGCGATCTCAGCACGAAGCAATGTCTGCGAAGGGAGTTCAGGGAAGAAGCCGGGATAGAGATTGAAGCCGGGGAGCTGATTTGTGTCCGGGAATTTCTGGAAGCGTCGCCACAACGCTACAATGCTGAGTTTTTCTATCATGTTACACATTTTTCCGGTGAACCACATACCGATAACCTGAAGGGTTTAAATGATGAAGCCTTTATCCAGCATGTCGAATGGGTACCGGTCAGTCGCTTAGCAGAACTCAGAACCTATCCGGCGGATATCGCTGAGCTGGTTGAACTGATAGCAGCGAAGCAGTTTTCTGTCCACCTCGGGAGTTACCGGCAGGGGAATGATGAGGAGACGAATCATCTTTAAAAAAGGCCGGTGAAGTCACCAGCCCTTTTTAATCCGGGGAAATTAATTGACTTTTTTCAGCCAGTGATGCTTATCTTCGGCTTTTCCGGCCTGAATATCACACAGTAGTTGTCGTAGCTGACGGGTCTTTTCCCCGGTCTGGCCGGAACCAACGGTGTATTCTTTGTCCTCGTGGATAAATGTCCCGACAGGAGCAAGTACCGCTGCCGTGCCGGATAATGCGGCTTCTGCATCCGGGCGGGCCGAGCGCTCAAGCAGCTCTTCCACAGTCAGGTCTTTTTCAACCACTTTAATGCCACAGTCTTTGGCCAGCGTCAGGATCGAATCGCGTGTGACGCCGTGAAGAATGCTGGTGTCCAGAGATTTTGTCAGCAGCTCATTACCCTGAATGAAAATGAAGTTCGCCGCGCCGGTTTCCTGAACATGACCATCCGGGCAGAACAGAATCTGATCGGCCTGATATTGTGCTTTGGCATCCAGAATCGGACCCAGGGCACTGGCGTAGTTACCGCCGGATTTCACCATGCCCATGTGCGGGGCAGAACGCATTCCATCTTCCTTCAGCAGGACGCGCAGTGTTGAGGAATCACCACTGAAATAGTCGCCGACCGGAGAAATGAGAACATACAGTAAAGAAGATGCAGATGGCGATGCCGCAGCACCAATTGCTGCTTCAGAGCCCATGTGTACAGGGCGGATATACAGCGAGCCCGGAGGAAGAGGAACATCATCAGCGAAACGGGCCACCAGGTCTGTAATCATCTTAAACAGCTGATCTTCGTTGACTTCTGGCAGGCGCAATAAACGGCTGGACTGCGCCATTCTTTTTACATTGGCATCCGGGCGGAAAATGAAGACGCCGCCGTCTTCATGGCGGAAAGCTTTCAAACCTTCAAAGCAGGTGCTTGAATAGTGCAGCACATGTGCTCCGGGATGCAGTTCCAGACGGTCTGATGGTGCGAACACCGGTTCATTCCATTGTCCGTTTTCAAAAGATGCAATGACCATTTCAGGTAAAATATTTTTTCCGAATGCAGCCATGGATTTTTTTTACTCCTTATCAATTTGACCTTATACCCAAGATAACCGGAGTTGCAGCAAGGTGAGCAGAAAAAGCCCTCAGGTTCTGATCACCTGAATTATAGGGTAAGAGAACACTGTGAACCTGGCTGAAGCTTTAAATATGAAGGGTATTTCAATCTTTTATATCATGTTCATTTGTATTTATCGATACTTATGTTATGGGCTGTTGACCTTTCAGGTCTATTTTTGCAGCGATTTGTTCGTGCTTTTATATACCCAAGCAACCTGAATCATGCATCTTCAGACTGTTTGGGTATACAAGGCAGACTCCGTGCCTTATCCGGGTCAGAAGACTTCCGGGCATGTCCCGATTTCCTTTACCATTTTATTTTATGAAACATTTTGAAATGCATCACCTTGATAGATGAGTCATATGACATATAGTTTTTATTAATTGTCTGAAAACTGGTCAGAGGGATGTGAGATGTATTCAGCAGCAGAAAATGAAATCAGTCTCGGGAAAGATGAACTGATTATCACCAAGACAGATATTCAGGGGAAGATTACTTATGCCAACCGGGTTTTTATGCGGGTTGCGAATTATTCCGAGCAGGATTTACTGGGGCATGATCATAATATCATCCGTCATCCTGACATGCCCAGAGGTGTGTTTTACGGTTTGTGGAAGACATTAAAATCAGGCTCGGAATTTTTTGGTTTTATTAAAAACTACACCGCTGATAAAAATTATTACTGGGTCTTTGCTAATGTGACGCCGGATTATCTGAATCATAAAGTGGCTGGATTTTTTTCTGTGCGCCGTTATGCACCCGGACAGGCCAAAGATGAAATGATTGACATCTATCGTCAGATGCTGGAACAAGAGCGGGCTGTTGACCGGAGCAGGGCGCCGGAAGCTTCCTGGCTATGGATGAATGAGTTTATTCAGTCTGAATATCAGATGGGTTATGAAGAGTTTGTGTTACGTCTGTATGACAAACATCAGAGGGGAGGTGAATGATGAATATGCCACATGTCAGTCGTAATACATTATTTATCAAACAGAAATATTTTATTATCTGTGCGGTATTTACCGTCATGGCTATCATGTTTACCGGAATCAGCCTGTTTGCAAATGGATTTAGTGTGGTGAGTCTGGTTTTTCTGGTTTTGGTGATTGTTTTTATTATCTACTCATACCGGGATTTCTCAGCCCCTCTGGATGTGCTTGAAGAGATTCGCCAGGCACTGGATGAGGCAAAAACCGGTAATATTCACGTCAGAATCACGCAGACCAAAGGGTTGGGGGAAGTTGGCTATGTTGCGTGGGCACTGAATGATTTTCTGGATATTGTGGAAACGAACTTTAAAGAGTTATCCAACAGCTTTGAACGGGCGGGCCAGCGGCAGTTTCACCGCAGAGGATTGACTACGGGACTGCCCGGTGAGTTCGGTCAGTCTTTGAGCGGAGTGAATGAAGCGTTAGATGCGATGAAGCAGGCGCACATTTATTCCCGTGAGAATAAGCTTAAGGGTGAGCTGCATCAGCTGAATACTTCAAATCTGTTACATAATCTGACCAGTAATCAGCAGGAGCTGGTGACTTTATCGGGGAAAATGGATGATGTTCTGGAACTTGCCCGGGAGAGCCGCGATGGTGCAGAGCACAGCCGGGAGGTTGTTGGCCAAATCCGGAATTCGTTTGGTGACATGAATGTCAGAATGTCTTCGATGGAGAAAACAGCGAAGTCGCTGGGAGAGGAAAGTGTCCGGATTGCCGATACGATTAAAGTGATCACAGATATTGCTGAGCAAACCAATTTGCTGGCGTTGAATGCTGCGATTGAAGCTGCCCGTGCCGGAGAAGTCGGACGGGGATTCGCCGTTGTGGCTGATGAAGTTCGCTCGCTGGCGGACCGGACCCGCGGGTCAACGGCTGAAATCGGCGAGATTATTACCAATCTGACTTCCCAGATTGAGGAAGTGGTGTCTGAAACGCTGGCAGTTAATCAGAGTACCAAAGATATCAATGTTGAAGTCAATAGTTTTCATACTAACTTTGACCGGGTTGCGAATGCTGCGCAGCAGACCATTGAGCTGATGCATGAAACGAAAGATTTATCCTTCTCATCGCTGGTGAAATTAGATCATGTGATTTACATGCAAAACAGTTATGTCGGACTGGAACATAACGGCGCCGGACCGGAAGCAGACTCTGTTAAAGTTGATCATTTTCATTGTCGGCTGGGCCGCTGGTATTACGAAGGGGAAGGGCAGAGCAGTTTCGATAATCTTGCCGCCTACCGGCGACTGGAGAGTTATCATGCCTCTGTACATGAAAATGTGCATGCTGCAATGGTGCTGGTACAGAAAGACTGGATTGCAGATGAAGCCGTTTTTAATGAGCTGATCGGGCTGGCCGGACAAGCGGAGCAGGCCAGTCGGGGGGTGGTGCAATGTATCACTGATATGATGTCGGAGAAATACGGTTAAAGCCCGGATTAAAAAAAGCCAGTCAGCATAATGCTGGCTGGCTTCACTGAAGTGAAAATAATCCTGATGTTGTGATTATTTCGCTTCGAATGCACCGATGTCAGGCGCAGAACCTTTGTATGTCACACCGACATCTGTCCCGGCATTGATCAGATCACTGCCGTTTTTCAGGTGGAAGAAATCAACATCCGGCAGGCTGCCGTCAGATTTCCTTGGTCTGAGAAGCTGGTTGATGTCCATGCTCTTGAAGTCACTGCTGGATACAGAGTGACCATTTTGCCAGCTGTTATGGGAAATATCTGTTTTGCCGGCGCTATACTTATCTTTTGATTTTTCGTAATCGTAAGAAATCGTATTTTTGATTTCCAGACGACCGGCAGCGTTTTTACTGCTAAAGGCAATATTGCGGCCATTTTTATAAGCGACTGAATTGTAAATAGTAATGTTGCCGCGGTTACTGTTGTGATCATAACCGTCTTCCGCATTTCCTGCAGCGATTGTGTTGATGTAAATTGCGTTATGTTTCAGTTTCTTATCGTCACTGCCACCGGTTTTAAAGCCGTTTCCATCACCTTTACCCAGCTTACCGTTTTCCAGATAACCATTGCGGATCACCCAGGTATTTTCATAGGTGGTTGTCACGTTGTTTGCACCACGTAAATAACCATCAATTCCGTCATCGAGGTTATTCCACGCGCGACAGCCATAGAAGCGGTTTCCGTCACCAATGCCCAGTTTCGCGGCGAAACCGTCTGCATTTTCCAGTGAAGAGTCTGCGTTGTAGTAAGAGTCAACGTTCTTAATCAGGTTATGGCTTGCACCGCTGTCCAGTTGCAGACCGGTATCGGCATTCCGGGAGAAGGTGGAAAACTCAACCGTATTGTAAGAGCCTGTAATGTGCATCCCGTTATCACCGGCTTTCTGGACATCGATGCCGTAAATGTGCCAGTAGTTACCTTTAAGCTCGATACCGCGGTTGCTGCCTTTCTCTGACATGGCAGAGAAATCAAGGACAGGACGGGTGCTGTCTGACGGATATTTACTCAGGGTGATTTTCTTCGATGAACTGCCTGATTTTGTCAGTTTAACCGGAGATTCAAAGTAGTAAGTTGTGCCACGCAGATAAATGGTTTCACCTGCTTTGGCGTTTTTCACCGCTGAAAGCAGTTCGCTGGCTGAATCAACAACGGTTGCATTCGGATCGACGGCATTATTTGATGAACCTGATGAAGAAGAAGGTTTGATATGGAAGCCATTCGAGTTGGCTGTTTTACCTTTGCTGTCGGTGTATTTCACCCAGAACCAGTAGTCTTTGCCATTTTTAAGATGACTTGCGGTGTAATCAAATGTACCGGGGGAAACTGTCGATAGCCGGGTCCGGCCTGCCGGGTTGCTGTCTGTATCATAGTAAACCTGATAACCCGTGCCGGCTTTTGAATCTGTCCAGTGAAGGCTGGCTTTTTGATTCGCAGCTTCACCGGTCAGTACAACCGGGCTGACGGCGCTGCCTGATGGTTTTGCGCTGATTGCATCCGAGCTGACCCACTGGCCGCCGGTATTTTTATACTTCACCCAGAACCAGTACTCCTGGCCGTTTTTCAGGCCGGAAGCGGTGTAGTTCATCTCATTTGATGGAAGTACAGCCAGGCGCTTGCGTCCTGATGGTGAACTATCCGTATCGTAATATACCTGATAGGAAGAACCTGAACCGGGATCTGTCCATGCCAGCACGACAGACTTGTTGCCGGCGCTACCGGCCAGTGTCAGCGCATCTGCTGCCCAGGCACCTGTTGATGCAGCAGAAATTAAAGCAGTTAATGCCGGAATTACAAATTTCTTTTGGTTGATTTTCATCAAACCCTCCTGACGTTTGAATCATTGAATGGATATACTCAAACAACCGGCTTCTTCTGGTTGTCTGAATATAAAACATGCAAACTATCAATATATAACTGTTAATAATGAAAACTGATTAAATTATTTTAATTAAAAGTGTGGTCGGTTTTTTTTCATTATCTATTTGCAGACTTATCAATTGAATGCGTTTATTTGTGTTTCATTCATTTCTGTAAAGTTGTTATTTTAATTTTTATGATTTTTGTTTATTTTTTATCTAATGAGTAAATGATCATTTGAAGGCATTATTTGATATCTGATGATTTTGTGCCATGAGTTTCTATTGTGTTTTTTAACTGTGTCACAAATAATTTTATTACTAACATCTTTTCTTTATAACCAATTGATTATTAAGATTAAAATTGTTGATATAATCAATTTTAAAATGAATATTTTTTGCGGGATGAATTCAATAACAGGCAGGGTCTGTTTTTGATAATGACAATTTTTCTGATTATTTATATGACCTGATATTAATATAATGCTTCATTTATATTAATATCAATTTTGATTGAATTACTTTTTTTATCCGGAAAAAAGCCAGCGTCATATTATTTGTCGCTGGCCTGGTTGATGAGTTTGAACTGTGATTTTCTGGTCAGTGTTAACGCCAGCTATAAGGCGGCTGGACAGTTACATCATTGATTGAACTGTCGCCACTCCAGCTGTCATTGACTAAACCGTAGAAGAAGTTGGAATACTTATCGGAGTAATATTCCAGATCACCCAGTAATGTCGCGCTGCCGCCGGCAGTTTTATCGCCAAACCATCCCATCGGATAGAACGTTGATTTGACTGTCGCATTGTCTTGCACGTTGAACGTATGATACCAGGAATACGGCATATTACTTGCTGAACCCAGCAGAGTCAGCCCGCCGACAGTACTGTTACCGCTGACGTTACCATGAATAATGGTGGCGTGATCTTCTATACGGCTGTTGCCGGTGACCGTACCGCCCAGAACTTTGGCGTATGGGCCAACATAAACCGAAGATGGTGTACTTGTTGTCGCACAACCTCCACCATTACTGTGACGCACTGTGCCGGAAGGACAGCTGTCTTTCGAACCATTTTTAAAGCCGTCAGGCCATGCGCCCTGAAGTTCAACCATATACGGATAACGGTAAATCGACGGATAAGGTGTGCCATCTGATACGTGTCTTGCCCACAGAATTTTCTGGTACTCAGACGGTGTTGCCATGACAACCAGATACACTTCATCACCAGAATTGATGGAGACAGAAGCCTGATTATCAGAACCACGCTGAATGGTGCTGTATCTTGGTGAGTCAAGATGGCTGTCTGTGGCAACCAGACCCCAGCGCCAGTCAGAGTTTGCATTCTGCTGGACCACGCCCCGGAATTTCACCGTGACTTTTGATGCTCCGGATTCCGGATACAAGCGAATGATGTTGTAACCCCAGCGCTGAGGTGCCCAGTAGTAGGGTGAAACAAAGCGGTGGTTGGTTTTCCAGTCTGAATTCAGGGTTTCTAACTGTGTCAGGCGCAGACGACGTTGGGTATTCGCCCCCGGTGCCTGATCAACAGCGCCATAAGCCTGTCTGAAAAATGCGCCCCGGTTCGTGCCGTTGATATCAAGATAGTCCCAGGTGACGTTATGCATCGCCCAGTCGCCGAATTCATCATTCAGCTTACTGATATCCCAGCCCTGATTCTGCATCAGTTTTTGCCATTCATCTTTGTTGGTTGTCGGTGATGACCACATTTTTCCGACGACACCAATGCCGAACTTATCTTTCAGATATTCCATAAACTGCCAGTTACAGTAACGGGTCCGGCTGTTTCCGTAATGAAGGTGAGGCATGTTGACCTGCATTTCACTACAGTGAACATTTTCCGGGAACATCTGATGTGCCATCCAGTTTGCATGGCTTTCATGGATCCAGCATCCAACGCCACTACAGCCGGGAAATGCGGTGACCATATATTGTGCGCCATGAGCAAATTCGTGGGCAAGTCCCCATTTATCTGACGCAGTGGCAGGTCCGACCCACATCCCCATCAGGCGGTGTCCGTCTTTGTACCAGCCACCTCCGGTGAGCCCGAAACTGTTACCAAAGTGAACGGTAGCTTTATATTTCTGGCTGGATTCACAATAAGGTTCTTTAAATTTAATCCGGCCGAAGTAGGCGGTCCAGATGGTTTCCAGCGTGTTTAGTGCTGTCTGTGCTTTCGATGTGGTGATGTTGGTGCCGTCGGCCCAGTAAGCAGAAAAGTGCTCACTCTCGATACGGAGTGGCTGACCGGTGTCACCGGTTGTTGATGGTGTTTGCCATGTGCCGCTGACGCAGGAATAGGTATTTCCCTGCTCATTTCCGCCCTGCCATTCAGAAGAGAGGCTGGCGGCATAAGAATCTGAGGATGTATCTGAAGTATCCTCGCTGCCACTGCTGGCTGAAACCGGCGTCGCGGAAAACGAGTTTGAATTCACCAGTTTTCCTGAACTGTCTTTGTATTTAATCCAGAACCAGTAAGGGGTGCCGTTTTGCAGACCGGAGGCTGTGTAAGCATGCTCTGATGATGAAAGGCTGCTCAGACGGACACGCCCGGCCGGATTACTGTCGGTATCATAATACACCTGATACACCGACCCCGTTCCTGCATCACTCCAGCTCAGGCTAACCTGACTGTCGCCGGCATTCCCGGTAAGGGAGATCGCGGCATGCGCTGCCCAGGCCGGTACTGTCGCGATGACTGCTGAGAGTACCGGGACGAGCATCTGTTTCCTGCTTATTTCCATTGATGTTCTCCTGAAATATGAATCATATTCTTTTTTAAATATTTTCAGTTTAATATTTATTCTGACGTAAAAATGACGCGGTCTTTACAATAAATATCTCACCGGGGAAGGTTTTTCTTTCCCTTTCATTATGAAATAAAAATTATACTGATTTTTGTGAAGACAGCGTCTGCACATATTGAATGTGATTTATGATTTTATTTTATTCTCTATCAAATAACTATGGCACGGCCTGCAGATGTTTATTAAGTTAGTAATATAATTAATAGTTATGTGTTAATGTTATCACTTAGTTTTTTTATTATCAAATAAGGTTGATACGTTTACGAGATGGTGTTTTATTTAAGGTGATGATATTTAATGCAATTGTTCAGTTTTTTTAACTGTCGACTGTGACACTTCAGTCAGGTGCCGGACTGTTTCGGGTTACAGGGGATTTGAATTTTTTTGTATGGTTGATATATTTGATGTTAACGAAAATAGTCCATAATGAATATTGAATCTGAAATATTTTTATGCGGCTGTTTATTATTTTTTATGATTTATAAATTATGATTTTTGATATCACAATACGTTTTATTTTTGAATTAAGATGAAATCTGATATTTATATAATTAAAACCACATGATTTATTATTGCTTGTTTCTATATGCCATGAGCCTGCCTGTTAAAATATCAGTATACTCACTGGGGGATAAATCTTATGTGATACGGTATCTTCGTGAAGGTACTTTTCGGTTTGCCGGAGAAAATCTGGCTTGAAAAAATACTTTGATTTAAGTCAAATTTCATTAAGTTTTTTAATTATCAGTAAGGGAGAGTTCTACACTTACAATGAGTCAGGAAATGATAGACAGGAGGGTAAAATGAGCTTAATCCCACGTGACTCATGGTCTGATTTCCATCGTTTTTTCGACCATGCATTTCCATCAATACGATCTGTGTCTGGTGCCGGGGTTTTCTCACCCAAAGTCGATGTTCTTGAGAAAGATACGGCGTTTGAAATCATTGCTGATTTGCCGGGTGTTGAAAAGAAAAATATTTCGGTGACATGTCATGACAATACGCTGACCATTGAAGCTTCAACGATCAGGAGTGAAGAAGCGACGGATGAGAACAAAATCATTCATAAGGAGCGCTTTGAAGGAAAAATTATGCGTAGCTTTAATCTGAGTGAAAATATCGACCCGAAAGATATTTATGCTGAGTTTGAAGATGGCGTACTGGTTGTGGTGGTGCCTAAGCTGGAATCTACCAGGTCCGGCGAAGCACATCATGTAGAAATCAGCTAGTGCTGGTACTGTCCGGTGTGATGTTACTTTGTGATTTACGGCCATATTTTTTTAAGGTCAACAGACCCTGGTGAAATTGAAAAGCGGTGATGTGCATACACCGCTTTTTTATTGTTATTTATCCTGGGACCACTTTTGCTAAAGCAGTCAGTAAGCCCTAATCATCAATATGCATTATACCCAAGCAACCTGCATCTTCAGGTTGTTTGGGTATATATGAGTGCTTTCATGTATTCTTATGGTGCATTTCTAATGGCACTTTACGTGGTTTGATGTGTGGATAAAGTATGACAAACAACGAGCCCCAGAATTTTTTCAGGGGAAACAATGGTTTTTCTTCACCCTGACAAATGTTGGCCGATAACAATAAGCTGGCTGATTTCTTGCTTCATATCCGGTGAGTTTATAAATTTGAATCAGATAAAAATCTGACAACGTCATGTTTGGCTTAACCCAAAGAGCTTCTCTCAACCGGAGAAGCTCTTTTTGTGGATAGAAAACCCCCAGCTAGGCTGGGGGTTCCGTAAAGCTTACAGCTATAAGTCAGTTATAAAACCCCTTTCAATTTGTTAGAAATATCTTGTGGTCTGGCAACTACAAGAGTTAAACAAAAATTGAAAGGGGGTCCCAATGGGGGACGAAAAAAGCTTAGCGCACACTCGATGGAATTGTAAATATCACATAGTATTCGCCCCGAAATATAGAAGGCAGGTGTTCTATGGTGAAAAACGCAGAGCAGTTGGTGAAATACTGCGAAAATTATGTGAATGGAAAAATGTGAACATTGTTGAGGCAGAATGCTGTGTAGATCATGTCCACATGCTTTTGGAAATACCACCAAAGATGAGCGTTTCAGGATTTATGGGGTATCTAAAAGGAAAAAGTAGCTTGATGTTATATGAGCAATTTGGAGATTTGAAGTTCAAATATCGTAATCGTGAATTTTGGTGTCGAGGTTATTATGTGGATACGGTAGGTAAAAATACCGGCAAGATCCAAAATTACATCCAACACCAGTTAGAACAGGATAAATTGGGAGAGCAGCTGTCGATCCCATATTCAGGTAGCCCGTTTACGGGCCGTAAGTAATAGTAATATGCAAATGTCAGATCACTATGCGCCTGCTAGGGCGCTGCTGGTAGGAGAGCCTTATAGGCGCATATGAAAAACCTCCGGCTATGCCGGAGGATTCTTTTTTTAGTCTGTATTCCCCGGATCTGGACGTAAGGTTCCAGGAATGGCGTTATACATCAGAACTGAATCAATCAGTGATTTGGCGGCATGGTGTGCAAAGCGCATGAAGAAGGGAAAATGATGATTGATCAGCTGCTTTTCTACAAACCGGTTTTTACTGAGCATAAAACGGATCAGATAATTGATCTTTAAAGTATAGAGGGGCGTGTTTCCGTTGTAGCTGAATCCCTGCACGAAAGCATGAAATAAGATCGAAATTTCGTTATGTGTATGTTCTTTGCTGCGATCAAAAATTTCCAGAAACTTGAATTCATCTGCAGGCCGGATCTGAAACTGATAAAAACAATTTTTCTGGATGTTGTCGCTCAGTGAAAAAGAGGTATCTAATATCTCATAACCCGAATATGTCATTTCTTTTAGCATCTTACAGACCTTTACTGAATAAAAGTGGTGATACCCGCGGTATTTTTCCGGATAACCTGTTTTGGGATGATTTGGTTATATCAGGTGGTCACGGTTTGCTGGTGAAAACCATGCAAGCATATCGACAAAAAATGCCCGGACTATCTGAATCCGGGACTATTTTATGCGTTTTCAGGGATGAACATCGCCTGAATATCGTGAGATGAACTGAAAGCTCATATGAAAAATTATGTTGGCAAAGGATGTCATTCCTGAGCTTGTTTGCTTTTCAGTCTGCCTGCGGCGTTGTGCGATCAGAAACACAGGTTTTGCTGCTATGGCAGAAAACAGTCTGGCTGTTGTAATGCCGTCTCCACTGCGTGAATCAGCTGAGATAAGTCTTCAGGTGGCGTGATATAAGGCGGCATCATATAGATGAGTTTGCCAAACGGCCGAATCCAGACGCCGTGCCGGACGAACAGGGACTGAATTGTTTCCATGTTCACCGGACGAACGGTTTCAATCACGCCAATGGCACCAAGCCAGCGAACTTCCTTCACCATATCGTATTGAGTCAGTGCCGGCAGGGTCCGGGAAAAGACAGATTCGATATTTTTAACCTGTTCAGCCCAGTGACCCTGCTGAATCAGACGCATGCTTGCCGATGCAACGGCACAGGCGAGCGGGTTCCCCATAAAGGTCGGACCGTGCATAAAACACTGCGCTTCACCTTCGCAGACCGTCCGGGCAATGTGCTGTGTGGTTAAGGTGGCAGACAGTGTCATGTATCCGCCGGTCAGGGCTTTCCCCACGCACAGAATGTCCGGTTCAATATCTGCGTGTTCACAGGCAAACAGTTTGCCGGTTCTGCCAAACCCGGTGGCAATTTCATCCAGAATCAGCAGAATACCGAATTTATCGCATAGCTGGCGGACTTCATACAGAAATTGCGGGTGGTAAATCCGCATACCACCAGCGCCCTGAACGATCGGTTCGAGAATCACGGCGGCAATTGTTGCATGGTGTTGTGCTAACTGAGCGCGGAAGTCACTGAGATCATCCGGATTCCATTCATCCCGGAAGCCGGTTTGCGGCGAACGGGCAAAGAAGTGCTCCGGCAGAAATCCTTTGTATATTTTGTGCATGGAATTGTCCGGATCAGTGACGGACATCGCAGCGAATGTGTCACCGTGATAGCCGTGACTCAGTGTCAGAAAATGCGGGCGTGTCTCACCCCGGCTGTGCCAGTATTGCATGGCCATTTTCAGCGCCACTTCAACAGCGACTGAGCCTGAATCAGCCAGAAAAACATGCTGCAGCGAAGGTGGTGTTAAATCGACGAGCTGTTTACACAGAGAAATTGCAGGCTGATGGGTGAGGCCACCGAACATCACATGGGACATTTGTCCCAGCTGGGTTTCTGCTGCGGTATTGAGTTCCGGGTGATTATATCCGTGAATGGCTGACCACCAGGAAGACATGCCATCAATCAGCTCTTCTCCGCTCTCAAGACAAATCTTATTTTCATAAGCTTTGGTTACGGGATAACAGGTCAGCGGGTTTACGGTAGAAGTATATGGATGCCAAATATGATTTCGGTCAAATTCTAAATCGATACTGTTCACTTTTTGTTCTCTTGTAAACTTTTGATTGTTCTTGTTGTTGACAGTCTAACGTTTCTCTTTAGACTATCCAAGCAAAGTCTTATCAGAATAAAAAAGGATTACACGTGGAAGTTCGTCATAACTGGACGGTGGCTGAAGTGAATGCATTACTCGATAAGCCATTCATGGATTTGTTGTTTGAAGCTCAGCAGGTTCACCGTCAGCATCAAACTCATAATTATGTTCAGGTCAGTACTTTACTTTCAATTAAGACCGGCGCATGTCCGGAAGATTGTAAATATTGTCCTCAGAGCGCGCATTACCGAACTGATGTAGAAAAAGAACGGTTAATGGAAGTCGAGCAGGTGCTTGACGCTGCAAAGAAAGCGAAGTCATCCGGTTCGACCCGTTTTTGTATGGGCGCGGCCTGGAAGAACCCGAAAGCACGGGATATGCCTTACCTGAAACAAATGATTTCCGGTGTCAAAGACATGGGACTGGAAACCTGTATGACTCTGGGAATGTTAACCCCTGAACAGGCAAATGAATTAGCGAATGCAGGGCTGGATTATTATAACCATAACCTGGATACGTCACCTGAATTTTACGGCAATATCATTACGACACGGACTTATCAGGACCGTCTGGATACTTTGTCACATGTCCGGGATGCCGGAATGAAAATCTGCTCCGGCGGGATTATCGGCATGGGTGAAAGTGTGAATGACCGTGCGGGTTTGCTGGTCGAGCTGGCGAATTTACCGGTTCAGCCGGAAAGTGTGCCGATTAATATGCTGGTGAAGGTAAAGGGTACACCGCTGGAAGAAGTTGATGATGTTGAACCGTTTGACTTCATCCGTCTGATCGCAGTTGCCCGGATTATGATGCCACAGTCCGCTGTTCGTCTTTCTGCCGGCAGGGAGCAGATGAATGAACAGATGCAGACATTGTGTTTTATGGCCGGAGCAAATTCCATTTTCTATGGCTGCAAACTGCTGACGACGCCAAATCCGGCAGAAGATGCCGATATGTTGTTATTCCGTAAGCTGGGAATTAACAGCCAGCAGGTGGTGCAGAAGCCTGATGAAATTCAGGAAAATGAATTGATGGAACGTGTCGTTGAGCGGGTTGCCGCGCGTCCTTCTGAAGATGATCTGTTCTATGAAGCCAGTCTTTAACTGTCTGCGTGAATGATGACAATATTTGAACAACGCATAGCTCAGGCTCTGAGTGAGCGAAAAGCCAATGGTCTGGACCGGACGATGGTTTCGTTCGAACGAAAGCAGGGTGACATGCTGGCGCTCAATGGCCGGCAATATCTGAACTTTTCTTCGAATGATTATTTAGGACTGGCGACGGATCCTGAGTTAGCAGCTGCCTGGCAGGATGGTCTGTCCCGCTATGGCTGCGGTAGTGCTGCGTCACCGCTGGTGACCGGATTTCAAAAGCCGCACCGGTCGCTGGAAGCCAGGTTGTGTGAGTGGCTTGGTTATGAGCGGGCTATTCTGTTCTCATCCGGATTCAGTGCCAATCAGGCCGTTCTGTTTTCACTGTTGAATAAGGATGATGTGTTATTGCAGGACCGGCTGAATCATGCATCGCTGATGGAAGCGGGCGCTTTATGCCCGGCCAGAATGAAGCGTTTCCGGCATAATGATATGACACATCTTCAGCAGCTGATAACGCCGGATGATGCCTGCTTTGTGGTAACCGAAGGTGTCTTCAGTATGGATGGTGATCATGCACCTTTGAAAGCTATCCGGGAACTGACGACAAACCGGGCCCTGATGATGGTTGATGATGCGCATGGTATTGGTGTCGTGGGGGCTGACGGTTCAGGTAGCTGTGCTGCCGGTCAGGTGAAAGCCGATCTGCTGCTGGTCACTTTTGGGAAAGCATTTGGGTTATCTGGTGCCGCTTTGTTATGTGACAAAACTACCGGTGATTATCTCACTCAGTTTGCCCGTCATCATGTTTATTCTACGGCGATACCGCCGTCTCAGGCACATGCTCTCTGTCATGCGGTTCATATGATTCAGACGCAGCAATGGCGCCGGGATAAGTTACAGTATTTACAGCAGTGCTACGATGAAGCTTTTTCGCCTTTTGCCGGATATGTCCGGACGCCGACGCCGATTAAGCCGCTGATCCTCGGTGAGACAGCGTGTTTGCAAACCTCAGCTGCCGTGCTGAGAGAGAAAGGCTTCTGGCCGGGGGCGATTCGTCCGCCGACGGTACCTGAAGGGACGGCAAGACTGAGAATTACATTAACCGTGAATCATACAGAGATTCAAATTCATCAGCTGGCATCGGCACTGAATGAATCAATTGAGGCTTCCTGTGAGAGATAATATTCAGCATTTTTTCCCGGAGCAAGCTGCTTCAGAGCGTAAGCAGGCCATTGCTCATGCATTCAGCCGGGCTGCCCGGCATTATGATCAACATGCTGCATTTCAGCGTGATACAGGCAATATTTTACTGGCCGGATTACCGGCTGATCTGCAGGGTTATGTGGTTCTGGACGTGGGATGCGGCACTGGTTACTTCTCTGAACAGCTAAAAGCACGTGGTGCGGAAGTGATCTGTATTGACTTATCATCGTCGATGCTGGATGTAGCCCGGCAGCGATGTGGTGACCAGAAGATGCATTATCATCTGTGTGATGCGGAAGCTTTGTGTTTACCTGATAACAGCGTTGATTTTGTGTTCTCTAATTTAGCGTTGCAGTGGTGTAAATCTTTATCCGTGCCTTTAAAAGAGATCAAAAGAGTGCTTAAACCAGGCGGGCAGGGTGTTTTTTCTACGTTGACTCAAGGGTCTCTGGATGAGTTGAGACAAGCCTGGCAGGTTGTTGATTCCGGCCAGCACGTCAACCGGTTTATCTCTCAGAATCAAGTAAAAATTGCGTTAGCGCAAGCTGAATGTGATCGATATCAGATAGACTTACGCTCAATCAGACTTTGGTA
Source organism: Vibrio quintilis (assembly GCF_024529975.1). Taxonomy (GTDB): domain Bacteria; phylum Pseudomonadota; class Gammaproteobacteria; order Enterobacterales; family Vibrionaceae; genus Vibrio; species Vibrio quintilis. The sequence continues at coordinate 1,783,923 of NZ_AP024897.1, forward strand.
TGATTCTGCGTTAGCACTGATGAAAGATTTGAAAGGCATCGGGGCTACGCATGTGGATGAGAGAGGCACTGGTGGTGTGAGTCGCCGGGTGTTAACGGAACTTGAATCCGCATATCAAACGTTTTCGAATCAAGAAGGTCTTCTTCCTGCTACTTATCAGGTTTGTTTTGGAGCTATTCATCGATGATAGATGCATTATTTATCGCGGGTACAGATACGGATGTCGGTAAAACGGTCGCATCAAAAGCGATTTTACAGGCTATGGCGGCCAGGGATATAAAAACGATTGGGTTTAAACCCATTTCTGCGGGCTGTGAGAAAACTGAGCATGGTTTTCGTAATTCCGATGCGTTGCATCTGATGAAGGTAGCGACCTGCGAAACTGATTATTCTGATGTTAATCCGTACGCACTTGAGCTGCCGACATCGCCTCATATTGCAGCGAATTACGAAAACGTCACAATAGATTTTAATGTGTTGAGTGACAAATTATCTCAACATAAAGAGCAGGCTGATTTTGTATTGGTTGAGGGGGCAGGTGGCTGGCGTGTGCCTGTGTCGGACCATGATTATCTCTCCAGCTGGGTGAAGCAGGAAAACCTGCCGGTTATTCTGGTTGTTGGTATTACGCTGGGATGTTTGAACCATGCGATTCTGACGGCTGAAAGTATCCGGGCTGACGGCTTGAATCTGGCAGGCTGGGTTGCAAACCGGATTAATCCGGGCACCGTGCATTACGCAGAGATTATTGCAAAGCTGGAGAATACTCTGGACGCACCTAAACTGGGTGAAATTCCGTATGTTCCCAGTGCTAAGCGTAAAGAGCTCGGGCGTTATATTAATATTGAACCATTGCTTTCACGGTAATCTGATCTTCTGTATCAATGAAAATGAAGGGGCTGAAATTCAGCCCCTTTTTTTAGTCCCGATAGATATAGCAGAAATGCCAGGTGTTTCTTTTTGTCATTTCCTGAATCAGAAATCTTTTACGTCAACAGTGACGAAGCCTGATAGGGAATGTGTGTTTGCATTGTGCCTGGTTGTTTTTCCGGATTTGATGGTTGAGTTAATCCCAACTGTTGTTTCGCTTCCTCTTCGGAAAGTCCCAGATGACAACGCAACAAGTCGATAGCCATTTGATAATTGTTAGATTCCATGTGTATATATCCTTATGTATTCTGTTTTATGCAAAACATCTGCTCAGTAAAGTTAGACGCTTTTTCTCTACTATACAATGGACATACGACTAAAGTTGAATAGCCTTTTCCCATTGTAATCACACATCTGCATGACCGCCAGACTCCCTTTATTCACTAAATCTTAGACCATCATTCAGCCGGTGACCGCATCCGGTTGTCATGAAATGTTGCAATTTGTTTCTTCACCTTGTTTTTTTTATGAATGACTATATGAATAAGAGAGTTAAGATAAATAAAAAATGATTATCATCGTTTCTGTTTAGGAGAAAGGTTATGAAACGAATTCTGTTATTTCTGGCAACGAACCTTGCCGTTATTCTGGTGCTGAGTGTTGTTCTGAACATTGTCTATGCTGTGACCGGTATCCGTCCCGGCAGTTTGTCAGGCTTGTTGGTGCTTGCCGCAGTATTTGGTTTTGGCGGATCATTTATCTCTTTGCTGCTGTCGAAAAAGATTGCATTAAGATCTGTCGGTGGTGTTGTGATTGAGAACCCGAGAAATGAGACCGAACACTGGCTGATCGAAACCGTTCGCCGTCAGGCCGGGCAGGTGAATGTGGGGATGCCAACCGTTGCGATTTATGATTCAGCTGATATCAATGCGTTTGCGACAGGCGCAAAGCGCGATGACTCCCTTGTCGCTGTATCTACCGGGCTTTTGCATAATATGACAAGAGATGAAGCTGAAGCGGTGCTTGCGCATGAGATCAGTCATATTGCAAATGGGGATATGGTGACCATGACGTTATTACAGGGGGTTGTGAACACCTTTGTGATTTTCCTTGCCCGTGTGGTTGCAGGCCTGGTAGCTTCGCGTGATTCTGATGAAGGAGAGAGCCAGAACCCGATGGTTTACTTTATGGTTTCTATAGTGCTGGAGATTGTCTTCGGGATTCTGGCCAGCCTGATTACAATGTGGTACAGCCGTCACCGTGAGTTTCATGCCGATGCCGGGGCCGCCAAACTGGTCGGTAAAGGGAAGATGATTGCAGCACTGGAGCGTTTGAAAATGAGCCATGAGCCGCAGCTGGAAGGCTCGATGATGGCTTTTGGTATCAATGGTAAACGCTCTCTGACTGAGTTGATGATGAGTCATCCGCCACTGGATAAACGAATTCAGGCGCTGCGTCAGTTGTGATACTGCTTTTATTTTTTGATTGTTGTGTATCAGATGTCAGGTATGAAAAAGGCTTCCGGTGTGGAAGCCTTTTTATTTTGTCTCAATAAGTTTTGTCTTAAGCTCAAACAGCTTATAGCTTGTCTGTCAGCTCAATTGCCTGACCGATATAGCTGGCTGGCGTCATTTGTTTCAGACGGGTCTTTTCTGCTTCAGGAATTGCAAGATTGTCGATAAATTCACGCATAGCAACACCATCAACCCGTTTGCCGCGGGTCAGCTCTTTCAGCTTTTCATATGGTTTTTCAATGCCGTAACGACGCATCACGGTTTGTACCGGTTCAGCCAGTACTTCCCAGTTCTTATCCAGTTCAGCCAGTAATGCATCTTTGTTGACTTCAAGCTTGCTGATACCTTTTAGCGTGGAAGTATAAGCAATGACTGCGTAGCCTACACCCACACCCAGATTGCGCAGTACAGTTGAGTCTGTCAGATCGCGTTGCCAGCGTGAAACCGGCAGCTTTTGCGACAGGTGAGTAAAGATAGCATTGGCAAGGCCAAGGTTCCCTTCGGAATTTTCAAAGTCGATCGGGTTGACTTTATGTGGCATGGTTGAAGAGCCAATTTCTCCTGCAATGGTTTTTTGCTTGAAATGACCCAGAGCAATATAGCCCCAGATATCGCGGTCAAAGTCCAGCAGAATGGTATTAAAGCGGGAAATTGCGTCAAATAATTCAGCAATATAATCGTGTGGCTCAATCTGAGTTGTATACGGATTCCAGTTGACGCCAAGCGATTCAGTGATGAAAGACTGACTGAACTGGTGCCAGTCAATTTCCGGATAAGCTGACAGGTGGGCGTTATAGTTACCGACAGCTCCGTTAATTTTCGCCAGAATTTCAACCTGAGCAATCTGCTGATACTGACGTTCCATCCGATATGCCACATTCGCCATTTCTTTACCCATTGTACTCGGGGAAGCTGGCTGACCATGTGTCCGTGAAAGTAATGGGATGTCGCGGTATTCAGCTGCTAATGCACGAATTGCATCAATAATCCGGCGAATTTCCGGAAGAATGACGGTGTCGCGTGCTTCTTTCAGCATCAAAGCATGAGAGGTATTGTTGATATCTTCAGAAGTACAGGCAAAGTGAATGAATTCATTCACAGTGTTCAATTCAGGATGTGATGCAACTTTCTCTTTCAGGAAATACTCAACCGCTTTGACATCATGATTGGTTGTGCTTTCGATTTCCTTAATTCGGGCCGCATCGGATTCATTAAAGTTTGCCGCGATATGATTCAAAATATCATGGGCTTCCTGACTGAAGGCAGGGACTTCCTGGATACCGGATGTTTCAGATAGCTTCTGTAACCAGCGGATTTCAACGATAGTACGGTACTTAAGGAGTCCGTACTCACTAAAGATATTGCGTAACGCAATCGTTTTACTTCCATAGCGGCCATCTACCGGTGAAACAGCAGTCAGTGCTGACAGTTCCATTTTATTTCTCCTGAATTGAGTTTATACCTGAGTGAATTAAGTTCGCCTGATTATAGTATGTCAGATACGGGCTAAAAGGATGTTCGCCTGTTCAACCATTTTTTTCCGGCCAATGATTAAGTGACGACGTTTTCCGCCAACCTGGCGCCATAGTACCGTGCTGCGGATACCGGAAAGGAGCAGGGCACGGACTTTATGCTGGTTAGCTGTTTGCTGTAACACGGATGGGGTTCCGGTTACCTGAATTCTGGGTCCGATAGGACTGATGACATCCAGATAAATACTGGCAATGTTGCTGATCATTTGATCATCGAACAAGTCATAATGTGCCGTCTGGCGTTCGAGCATGTCAAGGCGGTCACCGAGTTGAGACATAGCATCGCGCCGGGCATTTAATTTTCTTTCCAGAGCCATCAGGCCGATAACATAGCGTGTGATTTCATTTCCTGCCGGGCTGCTGTCCAGCCCGCCGACCAGGCATTTTAAACCTGTTTTCAGATTGGATTCATTGCCGAAAACGTCAAGGGTACTTGACGGGTTCATATTTAAAATGGCACGAATTGAAGTTTCAAAGGCGTGTTCGTCACAGTGACCGTTTTTCGCAACCTGTTGCACCAGATAAGCGGCCTGGCATAAACCTGCAAATGCGACAGTCCGGTCATAAATTGTGTTCGCCACGTAAAACTCCTCAGTGATTATTTTTTGAATGGAATTCTTGATTCGATGATACCACCACCAAGACACACATCTCCATCATAAAAAACAGCAGATTGGCCTGGTGTGACTGCAACTTGTGGATCCTCAAAAATAACTTTGATGCGATGTGTGTCTGCTCCGGCTGCACCTTCACCGGCGGGAATGATAGTACAGGGAATATCTTCCTGACGATAGCGCGTTTTTACAGTGCATTGTCTGGGTTCACCAACCTGAAGACGATCAACCCAGTGTAATTGTGTGGCGATCAAGCCTTCAGATTTCAGCAAAGGATGCCCGGCTCCCTGGACTGCAATCAAAACATTTCGTTTTAAATCTTTTTCAGCAACATACCATGGCTCTTCATGACCGCCACCGCCTTTTTGTCCGCCAATATGTAAGCCTTTTCTCTGCCCAAGCGTATGATACATCAGACCCTGATGCTCACCGATTACTTTCCCTTCCGGTGTCTCAATTTTTCCGGGTTGAGCTGGCAGATAGCGGGACAGAAATTCAGTGAACTTACGTTCACCAATAAAACAGATGCCTGTCGAATCCTTCTTCTTCGCTGTGATTAAGCCCTGTTCTTCAGCAATTTTACGGACTTCCGGCTTTTCCAGTTCTCCGACCGGGAATAGACTGCGCTTTATCTGCTGATGGCTTAAGGTATACAAAAAGTAGCTTTGGTCTTTATTGCTGTCGCGTCCGCGAAGCATCTGTGGTTTCGTGTCACTGTCTCCGGGAAAAGTCCGGCGAACATAATGCCCCATCGCAATATAGTCGGCATCGAGAACTTCATCAGCGAACTCAAGAAATGCTTTAAATTTAATTTCTTTGTTACAAAGTATGTCAGGGTTTGGTGTTCTGCCTGCTTTATATTCACTTAAAAAGTGTTCGAATACATTATCCCAGTACTCTGCAGCAAAATTGATGGTATGCAAATGAATCCCAAGCTTATCACAGACCGCTTGCGCATCTGCTAAGTCTTCAGCAGCAGTACAGTATTCTTCGCCATCATCTTCTTCCCAGTTTTTCATGAACAGGCCTTCAACCTGATAACCCTGTTGCTGAAGAAGGTAAGCAGAAACAGAAGAATCTACACCACCTGACATGCCTACAATGACTTTTTTCTGTGTGTTTGCTTTTGGATTTTCTGACATGAGATCGATACCACCTACATAAAGAAGCGAGCAATTCTATCAGAAAGATTTAACCGGTGACAGATCCGGGAAATAAATCTTGAGTAACCGTTTTTTGCGGGCTGTACGCTGAATCCTGCATCTTCAGGTTGCTTGGGTATAAATAAATAATATTCAGAAATCGTCTATAATTTAATGTCAGTATCATGAATTGAATCGATGGAAAAATGTATAAAATTGTAACGATAGCGTACATTTTTAAGACAAAGGTGACAAAGCTTGTTCAAGCGTCTTTTATTTACCACGAAATTAATGTCGGTCTCATTCAATAAAAGTTTGCTTAAATGTGATGGGCGTTGTTATTGAATCAAAGTTATATAATTGCATTAAATAGATACTTGTTTCATATGCTATCATGAAGAGTTTATCCTGATTCAATTATATTTGGATATTTTTTGTCATCAGGAATATATGAATTGATTGCTGACAATAACGCAGAGCGTTAGAATTGCTCCTCCACAATAATTTACGCACTTTCGTTTTATATATGAAATTTCCCGGTCAACGCAAATCCAAACACTATTTCCCAGTCGATAATCGTGATCCACTTATTTCTCAGGCTTTGAATACAAAAAAAAATCCACGGCCTCACGTTATTGGTATTGATCAAATACTCGTTGATATTGAAGCAAAAATTGATGAGGACCTGGTTCATCGCCATCACTTAAGTATTGGCCATTCATTGGTCATTGATGATGAGTCAGCAGAAAATCTGTATGCCGAATTAGTCAGCCGACAATTGATTACCAATGAATTTGCCGGTGGCACTGTAGGAAATACATTGCATAATTATTCTGTTTTAGCTGATGATCGTTCAACCTTATTAGGGGTCATGTGCAACAATATAGAGATAGGAAGTTATGGCTACCGGTATTTATGTAATACATCGAGCCGGGTCGATTTAAATTATTTACAGGGTGTCAATGGGCCAATTGGCCGCTGTTTTACATTAATTAACGAAGCCGGAGAGCGAACCTTTGCAATTAGTGAAGGGTATATGAATCAGCTGATGCCGGTCAGTATTCCTGAACCGATATTTAAAAATGCGTCAGCTTTAGTGCTTTCTGCATATTTAATCCGGTGTAAGCCGGGCGACCCAATGCCTGATGCAACAATCAAAGCGATTGAATATGCGAAGAAGCACGAAGTCCCGGTTGTATTAACATTGGGAACCAAACAAATTCTCGAAAGTGATCCCGTTTTCTGGCAGGAGTTTTTAAAGCAACACATTACAGTTGTGGCAATGAATGAAGAAGAAGGACTTGCGCTGACCGGAGAAGAAAACCCTTTGGTTGCTGCGGATAAAGCACTTGAATGGGTTGATTTAGTGCTGTGTACTGCTGGTCCGCTTGGCTTATTTATGGCCGGGTATACTGAAGATAAAGCCAAAAGGGTCACTACATTACCTTTATTGCCCGGTGAAATTGCTGAATTTAATCGTTATGAATTTAGCCGGCCGATGAAAAAGAATCAATGTGAAGAGCCGGTAAAAGTTTATTCACATATCGCACCTTATATGGGTGGCCCGGAAGTGATTAAAAATACGAATGGTGCCGGAGATGCTGCATTATCAGCTTTATTGCATGATATGGCTGCGAATAAATACCATAAAAATAACGTTCCCAATTCCAGCAAACATCAGCTGGACTTCATTACATATTCTTCTTTTTCTCAGGTTTGTAAATATGCAAACCGGGTGAGCTATGAAGTATTAGCACAAAATTCACCCAGGTTATCCAGAGGACTACCGGAAAAAGAAGATAGCCTGGAAGAGGCTTATTGGGAAAGATGACAGGAAAAAGGGATTAAAAAAAGGCTCCGCAAAGGAGCCTTTTTTATTATCAGACAAAAAACTAGATTGAGAAGTCTTCAAGTGACTTGCCTTCATCCAGTGCTTTTTGAATAACTGAAGGCGTACGACCCTGACCAGTCCAGGTCTTTTCGTTACCTGTTTCATCAATATATTTATATTTTGCAGGACGAGGTGCACGCTTACTTTTTGTTTTCCCTTCAGAAGACAAAGCAGATATTAAAGCGCTGACATCGATGCCGTCTTTCGCTATTTGCTCCGCAATTGCTGCCAGCTTTTCTTCCTGAGCTGCTTTTTCAGCTTGCTCCTGTTCTTCAATTTCTCTTCGCTCTTCAACAACAGAAGCAAATTTTTCCAGAGCTTCTTCTAGTTGTGGAAGTGTTAAATCACGTGCATACGCACGCAAACTACGAATATTTAGTAAAGTTTTTGTGATTTCTGACATTACTAATTCCTATCGACTAAATTTTAAAATACACAATATGTACAGTAATAATAAACCCTGATATTTATTCTTACAATAATTGTTGTTCAATTCTATGTAAAAATTTTATACGTAAATAAATGTAAATTTTATTTCTGTTAATAATAAAAGAACTTTACGTATATGTTTTATATGAATCTAATTTGTTAATTTGTATTGTAGCGCATAATAGATGATATGCTGCAAGTTAATTAGTATAACCTTTCAGGTTAAATAAAGATATATCCGGTTATAGACAAATCGATTGCAAATGCTAACTATACTTGTACAATGGCCGCCTTATAATTCGGTCATTAACAGATGCTGTCGAGTTCAGTGTATTTGATGGTTGTTTGTTCTAGCCCGTTGTAGAGGCGCGATTAAAATGAGTAAACACATTTAGGGTGATTCCTTCGAGGTGTGTTGAAAGGTTTTTTCGCCGAAGTGGATGTGTATATCAAAACACATTTGCTGGGGTTGTTTCCTAATAGGAACAGCACTGCCATAGTCAGTTTAATTGTACAACTATGGAGCGCTACTGTAGGTCTGGGTGAATCGATGTTTCACTTAGTTCATTTGAAATTACGACATAAAGTAATTTAATTTCAATGCAGTAGATCTCTTACCATATATATAATTGGTTAAAGATCATGATATTAACAGATTTCTCTTCCTCACCATTGTCACTTTTACCACCTGTTGTGGCTTTGGGTCTCGCAATTTTTACTCACCGCGTTTTGTTGTCTTTAGGCATCGGCATTATATTAGGTGCATTATTGCTTTCTGATTATTCAGCATTCAGCTCAATATCTTATGTGTTTGATAAAGTTTCCGGCCTTGTTGTTGAAGATGGCGGAATAAACTCATGGAATATGAGTATTATTGCCTTTCTTGTCTTACTCGGAATGATGACGGCTATGTTGTCACTTTCCGGAGGAACCCGGGCTTTTGCTATCTGGGCACAGGATCGGGTGAAGGGTAAAAAAGGTTCACAATTTCTTGCTGCTTTTCTGGGTGTATTTATTTTTGTTGATGACTATTTTAACAGCCTTGCTGTTGGTTCGATTGCCCGTCCTGTGACCGATCGGGCTGGGGTATCACGGGCGAAGCTGGCCTATATTCTGGATTCAACTGCTGCGCCTATGTGTATCATCATGCCCGCTTCAAGCTGGGGTGCTTATATCATGACGATTATCAGCGGCATTTTAATTTCCCACGGCATGACCGAATACACGCCATTAGGGGCATACATGCAGCTGGTGCCGATGAATTTCTACGCCATTTTTGCCTTGTTAATGGTTTTTGTCATGATTTGGCTGCAACTGGATATTGGTCCGATGAAGCGGCATGAAAAGGGAAATAGTTATTCAGCAGAATCTGATGAACAAATGACAGATTTGAAAGATGAGCTGGATATTCCTGAAAGTGACAAAGGGAAAGTCAGTGATTTAATTGTGCCTATTCTGGCACTGATTGCTGCAACGATATTTGCCATGATGTGGACCGGATGGCAATCACTTGCTGCGGATAACCACGCATTTACTGTCCTGGGCGCATTTGAAAATACTGATGTCGGTATGTCTCTTGTGTATGGCGGGAGTTTTGGATTACTGGTGTCGCTTATTCGGGTGATGACAAAAGTGATTGCGTGGGCCGATATTTACAAGACATTATGGATCGGTGCCAAATCGATGTTTGGTGCCATATTAGTCTTATTTTTTGCATGGACAATTGGCGCAATTATTAAAGACATGAAAACCGGCGCTTATTTATCCTCACTGGTTCAAGGGAATATTCCGGTCACTTTATTACCCGTGATTCTGTTTGTTTTGTCTGGGTGTATGGCATTTGCGACCGGAACCTCATGGGGAACATTCGGTATTATGTTACCTATCGCGGGTGATATTGCCGGGGCATCGGATATTTCATTAATGCTGCCGATGTTGGGCGCGGTTCTGGCTGGTTCAGTTTTTGGTGATCATTGTTCACCTATTTCAGATACCACGATTTTATCGTCGACTGGTGCACGCTGCCGTCATATTGATCATGTCTCAACTCAGCTGCCTTATGCTTTATTAGTCGCAGGTGTATCTCTGGTCGGTTATGTTGTTTTAGGGATGACGGATTCATTGAGTTTATCTTTCCTGGCAACCAGCCTGGTTTTTGCTGCGATATGTTTCACTTTATATATGCGTAAAAAGCCAGCTGCGTGATGTTTATGTCGTGCAGATAAAATAGCCGGAAATAAAACAAATTAAGGCTTGAAAAATATTTCTGGCTTGTATAATGTGAACGCAGTTCTTCAGATAAACTGAAATGAAAAGAGATAAAACCTGTATGCGCAATTTAGGAATGAACATTCACCATCATCATCACCCTTGAAGGTCTTTCGGGGCGGTGGCGCATACCCGGGAGACAGGATTCTCCCGGTGGTTGAGCAAGATTAGAAACCCTCGGGATAGCTCCCGGGGGTTTTTTTATTCTATACACGAAAATTAATGCTTAACTAAAAAGAATGACTGAAAAGGAATCACAACAATGCAATCACAACAACGCTTGCGAATCGCTATCCAGAAAAAAGGCCGCCTCAGTAAAGAGTGTATGAACCTGCTGAAAAAGTGTGGGGTCAAATTCACTATTATGGGAGAGCGTCTTGTTGTTCACTCTCTGAATATGCCCATTGATTTATTGCTTGTCCGTGATGATGATATTCCGGGCCTGATTATGGATGGTGTGGTTGATTTAGGCTTTATCGGCGAAAATGAACTGGAAGAAGTTCGTCTTGAGCGCAAAGCCCGTCAGGAACCGAATGAGTTTGTTTCGCTGCGCCGGCTGGACTTTGGCGGATGTCGTCTTTCTGTTGCGATCGATAAAGATGCAACCTACAGCGGTCCACAGGATTTGAGCGGAATGCGTATTGCAACCACTTATCCTCACCTGTTGAAAGCGTATATGGACCGACAGGAAATCCCTTTTTCAACCTGTATGCTGACCGGTTCAGTTGAAGTCGCACCACGGGCCGGGCTGGCTGATGCGATTGCAGACCTGGTTTCAACCGGTGCAACTCTTGAAGCCAATGGCCTGAAAGAAGTGGAAGTGATTTTTGAATCCAAAGCGACACTGATTCAGCGTGCGGGTGAATTTGACTCTGAAAAAACGGCATTAATTGAAAAGCTGCTGACCCGGATGCATGGTGTGCAACAGGCGAAAGAGTCGAAATATATTATGCTGCATGCACCGGTTAGTCAGCTTGCTGACATCAAAGCATTGCTGCCTGGTGCCGAAGATCCAACGGTTTTACCGCTTTCTGCAGATCAGTCCAGGGTGGCGATTCATCTGGTGAGTTCAGAAAACCTCTTCTGGGAAACGATGGAACAGCTCAAAGCACTGGGTGCAAGTTCAATTCTGGTCCTTCCAATTGAAAAAATGATGGAGTAATTGCAATGAGAACTGTGGTTTGGCAATCCCTGAGTAAAGAACAGCGAATCTCTGTACTTGAGCGGCCTGCAATTACTGAAGGGCAGAGTATTACTTCTGCAGTAGAACAGGTGATTGCAAATGTGCGTGAGAATGGTGATCAGGCACTGCGGGAGTTGACTCTCAAATTTGATGGTGTTGATCCCGGCTCTGTCCGCGTCAGTGATGAAACAATTGAGGCTGCCGCATCCCGTCTTTCTCCTGAAATGATCCAGGCGCTGGAGCAGGCTTATGAGAATATTGCAAAGTTTCACCGGGCTCAGATACCACAAGCGGTGAAGCTGGAAACAATGCCGGGCGTGATGTGTGAACAGGTGACACGGCCGGTTAATACGGTCGGACTCTATATCCCCGGTGGCAGTGCGCCTCTTCCATCAACGGTGTTAATGTTAGGTGTTCCTGCACAAATTGCCGGATGTCAGAAAGTCATTTTATGTTCTCCGCCGCTAATTGCTGATGAAATCTTATACGTAGCGAAGTTGTGTGGTATTGATGAAGTGTATAACGTTGGCGGAGCACAAGCTGTTGCTGCCATGGCTTATGGCACAGAGACTGTGGCGAAAGCCGATAAAATCTTCGGGCCGGGCAATGCTTATGTCACTGAAGCGAAACGTCAGGTCAGCAACGATTTCCGTGGTGCGGCGATTGATATGCCCGCCGGGCCATCGGAAGTGATGGTCATTGCGGATGAAACCGCTGATCCGGAGTTTATCGCTGCAGACCTGCTGAGTCAGGCAGAGCACGGACCTGATTCTCAGGTGGTTTTGGTGACGCCGTCTCCGGTCATCGCCGATCAGGTGTCCGATGCAGTGAAAAAGCAGTTGCAACGTTTATCCCGTGCTGAAATCGCTGAGAAAGCGCTGGCATCGAGCCTGATTGTTATTTGTGAATCAATGACGCAAGCTGTTTCTATTTCTAATTTCTATGGCCCGGAACACTTGATTGTTCAAACCCGGACCCCGAGAGAGTTATTACCGTTACTGGATAACGCCGGATCAATCTTTTTAGGCATGTGGTCGCCAGAATCCGCTGGTGACTATGCATCCGGTACCAATCATGTGTTACCCACTTATGGCTATACCCGGACCTACTCGAGTCTCGGACTGGCAGATTTCAGTAAACGGATGACGGTACAGGAACTGAGCGCTGACGGGCTGGCTGCATTAGCGCCGACTGTCGTCACGATGGCGGAAGCCGAAGGGCTGGATGCTCACAAACGTGCGGTTACCATCCGGGTTGAAAAATTACAGGAGAAATAAATATGGTGATGAAACTTGCAAGGAAACAGGTTCAGGCTTTAACGCCATATTTGTCCGCAAGACGGATTGGCGGCAGCGGTGATGTGTGGCTCAATGCCAATGAGTCTCCTTTCGATAACGAATATAAGGTGAACTTTTCCCGTCTGAACCGTTATACCAGTTGTCAGCCAGAAGCGATGATTGGAGCTTATGCATCATATGCTGGTGTGACAGCTGAACAGGTGTTAACAACCCGCGGTGCGGATGAAGGGATTGAACTGCTGATTCGTGCTTTTTGTGAACCGGGTGATGATGCTATTTTATTTTGTCCGCCAACATACGGCATGTACGCGATTAGTGCTGAGACAATTGGCGTTGAAAGAAAAACGGTTCCGCTGACCAGTGAATGGCAACTGGATTTACCTGCCATTGAGAAGAATCTTGACGGGGTCAAAGTCGTTTTTGTTTGTAGTCCCAATAATCCGACCGGGAATCTGGTGCGTAAAGAAGACATGATGACTTTACTGGAGATGACCCGTGATCAGGCGATTGTGGTTATCGACGAAGCGTACATTGATTTTTGTCCGGAAGCTTCAGTAGTGAGTTTGCTTGAGGAATTTGAACATCTGGCCATTTTGAGGACGTTGTCAAAAGCGTTTGCACTTGCCGGGCTTCGCTGTGGTTTTACGCTGGCAAACAAGGCGTTGATTGAAGTGCTGCAAAAAGTGATTGCGCCATATCCAGTGCCGCTGCCGGTTGAAGAAATAGCGCAGCAGGCTTTGTCTGAAAGTGGTTTGGCCAGAATGAAATTTCAGGTGTTGGATTTAAATGCCAACCGGGCCTATTTGCAGGCAGGGTTAAGTACCATTCCGGGCGTGAAAATTAATGAAGGGTGGGGAAACTTTATGCTGGTTGAGTTTCCGGACGGTGACGCGCTGTTTAAAGCGGCATGGAATCACGGCATTATTTTACGGAACTCCCCGGTTAAAAACTGTATCCGGATCAGTGTTGGTAACCGTGAAGAATGTGAAAAAACACTAACTTTTATTCGTAATTACTATCAGTAATTTGTTGTTAACAATGAAAAGGATACTTCCGTGAGTAAGCAGCAAAAAATTCTATTTATCGATCGTGACGGAACGTTGATTATTGAGCCTCCCGTTGATTTTCAGGTCGACAGACTGGATAAACTTCAGTTTGAACCGGGGGTGATTCCTGCACTGCTGTCATTGCAGGATGCGGGTTACCGGCTGGTGATGGTGACCAATCAGGATGGTTTAGGCACTGATAGCTATCCGCAGGCAGATTTTGATGCACCGCATCAGATGATGATGGATATATTTACCTCTCAGGGGGTTGTGTTCGATGATGTGTTGATTTGTCCGCATTTTGATCACGATAACTGTACCTGCCGTAAACCTAAACTCGGGCTGGTGAAGCCATATCTTCAGGAAGGACGGGTTGATTTTAAAACGTCTGCAGTGATTGGCGATCGCGCCACAGATATGCAGCTGGCAGAAAATATGGCCGTCCGTGGCATTCAGTACAATCCGGAAACAATGAACTGGCCGGATATTGTGAAAATGCTGACCACACAACCCCGCATCGCAGAAGTGACCCGTAAGACAAAAGAAACTGATATTTGTGTTGCCGTGAATCTGGATGAAACCACAGGGACAGACATTGAAACCGGCCTTGGTTTTTTCGACCATATGCTGGATCAAATTGCAACGCATGGCGGTTTTCAACTGCGCCTGAAAGTGAAAGGCGATCTGCATATTGATGACCACCACACAATAGAAGATACTGCGCTGGCGTTAGGGCAGGCATTGAAAGAAGCGCTGGGTGATAAGCGTGGCATTGGCCGCTTTGGTTTTACCCTGCCAATGGATGAGTGCCTGGCACAATGTGCACTGGATATTTCCGGCCGTCCATATTTTAAGTTTGATGCAGAATTCAGCCGCGAGCAGGTCGGTGATTTTTCAACCGAAATGGTTTATCACTTCTTCCGTTCTTTTGCCGATGCGATGGGATGCACGCTGCACATTTCGTCATCCGGTAAAAATGATCACCACATTATAGAAAGTCTGTTTAAAGCCTTCGGCAGAACTTTGCGGCAGGCCGTGAAAGTAGAAGGAAATGAACTCCCCAGCAGTAAAGGAGTACTGTAATGAAAGCACAAAAAATCGTGATTATTGATACCGGTTGTGCCAACGTTTCTTCCGTCAAATTTGCCGTGGAACGCTTAGGATATCAGGTTTCTATTTCCCGTGAGCCTTCCGTTGTTCTTGCTGCGGATAAACTGTTTTTACCGGGGGTCGGAACCGCGACTGAGGCGATGAAAAACCTGGCAGAGCGTGGTTTGATTGAACTGGTAAAACAGGTTGAAAAGCCCTTATTGGGAATTTGTCTTGGGATGCAGTTGCTTGGAAAACTATCTCAGGAAAGAGGTAGCCGGGCCAGTGAAGATGACGTCGTACCCTGTCTGGGTTTGTGTCCGGGAGAAGTCCGGCTGATGGAAACCGGTGATTTACCTTTACCACATATGGGCTGGAATACCGTTTCGGCAACACCGGGAAACCCGCTGTTTCAGGGGATAGAAGAGGGGCAGTATTTCTATTTCGTCCACAGTTATGCCATGCCTGCAGGTGAATGCACCATTGCTCAGTGTGACTATGGTACGCCGTTCAGTGCCGCCATACAGAACCGCAATTATTATGGTGTTCAGTTCCACCCGGAACGTTCAGGCAAAGCCGGAGCGAAGCTGATTGAAAACTTCCTGGCTCTTTAACAGGTAAAAGGATAAAACGAAGTGATTATACCCGCATTAGATTTAATTGATGGTCAGGTTGTCCGCCTGTTTCAGGGCGATTACGGACAGGTGACCGAATATAAAGTAAATCCGGCAGAGCAGTTTAATTTATATCATCAGGCTGGTGCAGAGTGGTTGCATCTGGTGGATTTGACAGGAGCAAAAGATACCAGTGCTCGGCAGCTTGATCTGATTGCCCGCCTGTTAAGTGCCACACCGGCCAGCATTCAGATTGGTGGCGGAGTCCGGAGCGAGCAGGATGTTGCTGATTTGCTTCAGGCCGGTGCTCAACGTGTCGTGATTGGTTCAACGGCGGTCAAACATCCGCAGCTGGTTCAGGGCTGGATGGAAAAATATGGTGCTGAAAAAATTGTACTGGCACTGGATATCAACATTGATAGTAACGGCCAGCGTCATGTCGCGGTTTCCGGATGGCAGGAAAATTCCGGTGTCACAATTGAGTTTCTGATTGATGATTATCTCAAAGCTGGTCTCAGGCATGTGCTTTGTACCGATATTTCCCGTGATGGCACCCTGCAAGGCTCCAATGTGGCGCTTTATCAGGATTTGTGTCGTCTGTATCCTCAGATTGAATTCCAGTCTTCCGGTGGTATTGGTTCACTGGCTGATATCGAGGCGTTAAAAGGATCTGGTGTTGCCGGTGTGATTGTTGGCCGAGCTTTACTGGATGGGAAATTTACAGCAGAGGAGGCTTTCTCATGTTGGCAAAGCGAATAATTCCTTGCTGTGAAATGCTAAAATAAAATCACCCGCTAATAAAGTAAGCCTAAGATGTTGATAATTATTGATATTTACTAATGTTTTCTATCTCTTTGGGCGAAATTTATTAGCTGCTGACGATATAAAATGATGCAAATGTGATGTAAAAATACTATTCTGATGCAAATGAGATGCAAAGAATAGAGGTATCGAGTGAGTAAAAATGCACGGGTATTGCATAAATTCACACGCACATTCATCATGAATTTAAGCAAGCAAGAGCCCGACGGCGAGCAGAAAATCTACAAAGATACTGCTCATGATGCCAATGGGCTCATGCTTCGCGTCTCGCCGAAAGGCAAGCTTACATATGTAGTGCATGGTCGCATCAAAGCGGAAGGAAAGTCAGCTCAATTCTTCAACATCGGCAATGCCGAACAGATGCTGCTAGAAGTTGCTCGCAAGCAAGCTGAAAAGTTTAAAAGCTGGATGGCGGAAGGACTCCACCCCATCGAGGCTCAAAACCGCCAAGAGCGTACTTTTACTCTACAGGAATTCCTTGAAAGCTATCTCGATACTCGCGGTATAAAGTCTTCTGCCAACCCCAAGGGATTGCAGCAAGACACTGTTGATGAGTACAGAAAGCAGTTCGCTCGTCTAAACAAGAAGTTTCAAACTCGAAATGCACTAAAGATTACTCGCGAGGATGTCAAAAAAGAGCACAATGATGTTGCTCGCCGACATACCGATTTTATGTCAGACAAGACTTTTCAGTTGGTTGGAGCACTTTATCGTCATGCTATCAAGATGTATCGCGATGATGTTGGTGATGAGCAGATTGTAAAATCCAACCCAGTGGATGTTCTTACAGTCACCGGCGGCTGGAAAGTTAACGATGGTCAATCTCGACGAATAACAGACTGTATTGACACAGAGCACATGCCTTCTGTTTATCAAGCCATCGAAGATTTGAAAGATTACAAGGATGGCATTAAATACATTCACAAACAAACTCCGTCTGTTGTTGTAGCTGCTCACTTTTTCCGCTTTATGTTGTTTACAGGATGGCGACCTGAGGAAGTATCTAAAATGACTTGGAGTCAAGTTGCAGATGATTTTAGAGATGTGACCTGGGATGATAGTGAAGCAGCAGCTGGTCTAAAGGGCGCTGAAGAACAGTATAGAGCTCCGCTAAACTCTGAAGCTACAAAGACACTTCAAAGATTGCGAGAGTATCAGTTCGACAGCAAATGGGTATTCCCAAACAAAACTCTTAGTAATCACTTCAAGCAGAATCCAACAATGTATGTACAGTTGCTAACTGAGTTAGCAGACACTGGGAAAAGGTATACAGCAGGCATCTTTAGAAAGACATTTCAGACTTACGCTGAGCATATTAATGTCAATCCGGTAACTATTAAGCGCTTAGTTTTCCATACTCAAAAACACTATAACGTACAAGGCGGATACATTTTTGCAAATCGCGAGAACTTGCGTCGACAGAGTCAGCGAGTGTGCGATTTTATCCTGATGCATGCCGATCAAACAAACCTGGCACAATCTCAGCAAGTACAGGTTGATGTAAGTTATATCGAAGCAGCTCGTGCAGTGGTAAGTGATGAAAGCTCAAAATATGAGCTAGTTAGCGAAGTGCTAGAACATTGGTTAAAGCTTGGTATGACGTTCGACCAAGTACAAAACAAGCGTGAATAACAAACTGGCCCCATCCCGCGTAGCGGGCCATTCATAAAAATACCTTGACGTCAATAAATATTTATGATAAATTTCTCTGCCGTCAGCGAGAGGTACGTTTAAATGCTTAGATTCATTTCTTTCAGATACATCGCACTGCTTATCGCTGTAGTACTTGTTATTGATTACGTTATTTACACATCAACTGGAGGCACTGGCTTTTAACCTGCCAAATATGGCACTTCAAAGACGACTATAAGTCGCAATTCTTTTTAATAGTTCAAAACCAAAAAACCTGCTCAACATGCGCGTCTTGCGTAGAGCTTTACTCAACCTAAAAAAGGTACTTTGAACTATGCTAAATACAGCACAACTACAACGCTATAACGACTTCTCAACTCTTCTTTGCATCGAAGAAACTCGCAAGTTCTCTGAAGATATGGAGCATGTGAACTATCTGTACTCGTCTGAAGTGCAGAAGCTCATAGATAAAGAAGCTATTCAAATCAAAGAGCTTCAACGCTCTATTCACGAGATTGAGTACACTCGAACTCACCCATTGCAAACTTTTGAGCACAACGACATCAAGCTGATGTTCTGTGTTAGCTCGCTTGCTGAAAATAAGTTTCAAGTAACTGTTTTTATCGACAACCCAAACAAGCGCGTAAGCCTGATCGGCAAGATTGACGAATTGCTAGAGGAAAAACTGCATGACTAAACCCGCATTTGACCGCACGAAGTACAAGCGACTGATTGAAGTTGCGACGACTCAAGCGGGCATGCGAGATACCTTGGAGCGCATGGAAGCGCTCGTTATCAAGCTGTCGCCGGGCGTCGATAAGTTCATCAAGAAATATGGTTGCATGAGCGTAGATAAGTTCTTGAAAGTGCTTCCGTACGCTCCGATTGCAAGTGACTTGCGTAGCTTCTTTAAAGTGCAAGTAAGCGACAGAGATTCAGTGCAGTTCTATATGTGCGCTTATCAAACTCGCATGAGCGCAGAGTTGGATACGTTCGTCGTTTACATCTGTACAAAAGATGAAGACGAAGAGTTCGGTATTATCGATACGCTTCTGCAAGCTACTGATAATCAGTTGCCTAATTTGCCGCCTGATGCTTTACCTGCTTCTGTCGTTGAGTCAACTGTAGATTGGGATGACCTAGACAATATCGACTGGAACGACCTGGCAGAATTCGACAAATTGGGAGGTTGATATGTTTCTTGAGCAGGCAGCAGAACGGCTTGAGTTAGATATACGCAATCTAACAAGCAAAGAGACAAAGCTACTTATCACAGAAACGTATCGAGACATCAATAGAGCAGTGCTTCAATCTTTAGCGCTCAATCTGGATGGCGAGAATCTCAAAGCCTTGGGTGGCGCTACAGTTCACTTTCGCATGTGCAATTTTCTGAGACTTCAAGCTCTGTATAAGGAGCTTGATGTTAGAGAAATGCTCGGCGTAATGCTTGAATACAGAGAGCCTGAGTACGAGCACGATGTATACCAAGTCGGTTGGCTGCCGTACTACCATTATGTGCTCTTTTGGCATATTCAAGCTTACCGAAATAAGCGATTAATCAACATGTACAGATTGCCTGCTCGTGACTTTTCGAATATCGAATTCCGAGTACATGTGAGCGCCGAAGTTGGTAAATTTAAGTAAGGAGTGACTATTTGATAGGCGGAATTATTGGTGACATCGCTGGCTCACTTCTCGAGGGTGCTCAGCTGCGAACTTACAACTTAAACGAAGCTAAGATGTTTTGCGCGAAAGCACATCCGACCGATGACAGTGTGCTTCTTGCTGCGACGGCGCATGCAATGCTTGATGGAAGTGATGACTTTGGCCTGTACTACCAGATCTATGCTGAAACATTCAGCGATTGCAAATACGGGCCGAGCTTTTCGCACTGGATAAGAACCGGCAAGCCATCAGATAGCAGCTACACAAATGGCCCTGCGGCAAGAGCTGGTGTAATTGGATATCTCGATAACGAAGACGAAGTCTTGCTGCTTGCCAAGAAATCAGCAGAGGCCACTCACTCACATCAAGAAGCTATCGATGGTGCTCAAGCGGTCGCATGGTGTGTGTGGGCAATGCGCAAGCGTATTTCAGCTCAAGAAATTTGCGAAGAACTCTACCAGAAATGGAACTATTACGTCGATCAAACGCACTCTCACAATTTAGTAAAGATGAGAAGCGAAGCTGTAACTTCTGATGCAAGCGCTGTGACTACTGTTCCGCTCGCGATATTCATCGCTCTGTATCAGTCGCACAACGTTGAAACAGCTATTCGTGCTTGCCAGTTCGTCGGCGGCGACACGGACACCCTGGCTTGCATGAGCGGGCTTATTAAGTCACAGCAGTATGCGCCGAGCCCACAGTGGGAGCATATGAGCAAGCAAATTTTATGGCGCAAAGCGCCAAGAATTTTACAAACAGTTCAAGAGTTTGAAATGCGATTTGACGACAGTAAATCGCTACCATTTTGACTCCAATCTAAAACAACAACCAGGAGAAAATATGCGCAAAGCAATTATTAGCGTAGGGATAGTTATGTCTTCAGCTTTACTGACTGCCTGCGGTGGTGACGGCGGCAGTGGCAGCGAAGGGAGTGGTGGCGGCCTAGGCAGCACCAGTATCTCGGCAGATAGCTATGTTGCAGGCGAATTTAAAGATGCACAGTCTACTAGCCTTAATCACATACTTTATCCAAATCAGTCGGATTTGGGTTGGGAATGCGTACAGAACTCTGATGATCGTTACTTTGAATCAGATCGCGTAATCGTTGTTGGTGAAGTCGGCATGTCTGATGATGACTATCGTTGGGGTGCTACATTGGGTGAGCGCTCTCTTGATCGAGCACTTACAGCAGTGGGTCTATCGCATGAGCAATATCTGTCTCTAAAGCCGGGCGTGTCTACTGAAATAGCAGGCCGAATTACCACAATGCTTGCTGAAATTGATTATGCGAATAGCGGAAATTCAGTACTAGGCATCGATCTATATGACGATGAGGTTCTTGATCGTTATTTTGATGGTGCAACGCGATCTGGTCTTTATGATGCGCAGCCAGTATCTGATTGGCGAGATATTAGCACTTACATCGTTGACAATGGCTTGTATGGCTCAAATGTGTGGGCTACTCGCCCATTCGAAGTTGAGCTTCAAAGAATGACTCATCAAGAGCAGATCGACCTATACACAGATCTAAAGGCTGAGTTTGATGCAAATGGCGCTTACACTGATGCAACGCCTGTGGATGTTTTTGACTCAATCGAGAAGATGGTAGTTTGCCTTAGCTCAAGTCGCTCAAATTCTGAGTGGGGCATGGGTACAAAGACAGGCTTTGAAGTGGCTGCCAAATCAGCAGCACAGCGCCCTGATGATCTGACTATCGCTACGCACGAAGTTATTCACCATCTTCAAGTCACAATTACCGCGCCTCTTGACGGAAAAATAGCTCTAGAGCGTTGGTTTAGTGAAGGTCAGGCAGTGAAGCTGTCAGGCATGGCAGCAACTAGCGACAAAGGTCATGGTCGCATGACGCTAGATGTAATCAGCTTCCTTGATGCTAGCAGAATGTACGGATTTGCAAATCAAAATGAGTACCCTGATTACGGACAAGCATACAATTGGTTCTTGGGCAAATTTGGACAAAGTGAAGGTGTTGGCTTGCTATTTGATATTCGCAACAACAGTGAGCATCCACACGGTCACGCTTTCGGTCATGAATCATTTGTTGAAGCACTCAACACCCTGACACCAGCATCATGTACTTATGATTGCAGTTATGAGCTAAGCGACTATCGCCTAGACTATCCAACACAGCTACAAAATCTTTAGAACGTGTGTCATCTGCCCTAATTGGACAATATAACGAAAAGGAGGTTGCATGCTTATTGTAATGACAGTCGGTTTGCTCATGTGCCATCTGCAATTCGAGCTGCTAGTCGAATTTTTAGAATGGTTCGAAATATGGGGCGCAATGCAATATTACAATGAAGTGCGTGAAGACGGATCTTTTGGCGAGCAAATCTGCTACTTAAGCTTTAGCACTGAGTACGTGAGTCATGTGCGCGACGATTTGCATTTTTTGATCAAATTTATTTTTATGTTGCCCTATGCCAGATTTGGAATTTTTACTGAAGCGGGGCACTGATATGCATCAACATAAGCTTAAGAAGCACAATATAGTAATTATTGACTACTGAGTTTGATTGCGAAAAATGCAACAAAGAATGTTTGTTATTGCGAAAAGTGGTGTAATAATCTGCTGTAGTGCTATAATTAAAAGATAAGGATTGCAGTTAACTCTCTACTGCAATCGGGCGAGTTTGGTCACTCGCCCTTTCTTTTGTTCCTCGCTCAGCTATGCAGCCTTTCCTTGTGTTGTTATCAAGCATTCTAGGATGCTGGTGTCAATTTGGTTAATGCGTCTTTCAAGTTCTACCGGCAATGTAACAGTATAAGCTCTTTGACGCTTTTTCTTACCGGAAAGCTGAGGTTTGATATTAAACTCGCTTTTTAGAACAGAGGTGATTGTGCTCAAAGGCTGTGCCGTTGATACGTTTGCCCTTTCAAAAGTGTCATGGAAAATATCTAACGCCTTTTTGCTTTGCACTCCAACCGTTAGCTCTGTTTTGAACAAGAAGTTTAGGAAGTCTTTCGCATCAGAGTTGCTGTATTTAAACTCATCCTCAAACAAGCCTACGGTTTCAAAAAACTTGAGAATCATTTGTTGTTTGAACTGTTGGTTGATAGTCAATGAAGATGCCTCCGCTCTAGCAAGCTTGAACTTGTTTATTATGCGTCTGCCAGCGCCATTGTTGTCAAAATCCAGCAGCTCTTGATCAACTACAGGTGTGCAATAGAAGTCACTTAAAGTGAACTTAGAAAGTTTACGCTTGCTGTCAGTTGTTGCATGCTCGCCTTGCTGTTGGATGCGATTGGCTTCAGTAAGAGTGATCGTTTCGGCATTTAGAATCTGTGCTAGTCGAGCTTCTTTTTCCGCTGTGCTTCCTTTCTTGCTTGCTGCTGAGCCATTTGCTTGTTCTTCTTCACTCCCGGTCACGAATTCAATTTCATATCCCAAATGTTCGAGGATGGTCAGGACAGTGAACTCGTAGTTTTCGTGCATGTCTTGCTTGAACTTAGCACGTGCGGCAATTTTCTGGAGATAGTCATCGTCTAACATAAGGTCTAGCTGTTCTCTTGTCAGATCTGCGCTAAACTCGTCGTTTATCATGCTAGTGAGAATGGATGTTTCGCTTTGAGCTTGTCTGTTTCTAACCTGACTGAAGCACAGGTTAACGGATTGAGCTTTTCTAAAGCGACCTGGAGCTTGAATTAAATCGTTTGGGGAAACTGTGCCGTGAGCAATTACTGAAACTGTACTGTACTCGCCATCAAGAATACTTAGACCGTTTTTAGCCGCAGGGTTGTAAAATATAGCTTGAACCGACTGGGCTAGCTCCGTTGGCTTTTGTAGTAATTTAGCTTTGCTTGATTGTGTAAACTCAGCGTCAATCTTCTGAAAATCTACAAAGTGCTCTAGCTCTTCATCTTGTTCGTATTTTCGATGTATTCCTGCAATAGCAAAAACCTCAGCATTAAAAACAGAATTCTCTTGGTTTTTGCCATCGCTAAACACAGCTAGTTTTTTGCCATTTTCAAGTATTTCACGAGATTTTTGTTTGCAAACCGCAGGTGTCGTTACTCTGACTACTGGTTTTTTAAATGGACTTTTCTGCGAGTAAACGTAGATAGTTTTACCGCTCTTTTGTGCCAGTTCATAAAGCCAATCAACTGTGTGGTCATTCAAGAAAGCGTCGAATCCAAATACTGTGTGAGAACTGATGATTTGCTGTTCTAATGTCAGTAGTAGATCCTTTTTTTCAGCTAACGTACTAATGAGATTACTCTGGATTTGATCGCGTACATCTTCCAGTTCGTCAATGAAGAGAGTCTCTGATTTTTTCCGAAAGTAATAGTAGTCATCGCTTAGCAATTTGAGCACAACTCCAAGGACTGCACGAGCCTCCGCGTCGCTATGTGCATATCTGTAGTCACGAGTGTCTTCCTCATTTAGCTGAGAGTAGGTGAGAGAGCGTGAGGCATTGATCGAGATGGGGTAGCGCATGTCATCTTTGGCTGCGGTCATTAACCTTTCTTGGATCTCTGATTTGCCAGTTCCAGGTTCGCCAACGAATAGATGGATGCCTTGTCGTTCTATCAAGTGATTTAGGTTGGCTTTGTAATCTACTTCGACGAACTTGACTTTATCGTTGTCAGGCGAAATCGACGTTGACGACATGACGGCTTGTTTCTTAGCTTGAATAGCTGATTCTAGAGTTACAATAAAAGCCTCGCACCCAGTTTGCATGTGGTCGCGAATGATGCTTTTAAGAGTGTTTAAGCTATTGCTTACCAGAAATTTTAAGCTGTCGTTGATCGCTCTTTTGGTTTCTTTCTTGATTGATTCGTGTGTTTTAGCAAATGACAAGATGGTTAACGACTTTGTTAGAGGAGAATTGCCAAGACTGATTTTTGTTTCGCCGAGTTGAATTTTCACTTGCTGTGCACGGGCAACACATGCATCTTGGTAGAGGTTATCTGAGTCAGTAACGATAGTGATTTTCGACTTTTTCGTGCCTTCAGCAATCACGTCAGTTACGACCGTCGAAATGAAAGGAGTGATAATTCTTTTTGCTTCAGCAGGAATAGTAGGGGTATCAATACGGCTAATGAATGTGCTCATCTTTTACTCTCATTTTTATGTCTAGCACTGGTCAGTGTGCTTGAGTACAGATATGTATCTCACGACTTGTTATTCGTTTATTTTACACCAAATAGGCTTAAAAAACAATAAGTTACAGTATATGCTGGTGTCGATATAAACCAACCAAAACTCAACGGTATACTCCCTATAGAACCGTTTTTTGTCGTTTACCCAGCCTTTTGGCTGGAAAATAATCCAGATTTATTTGCACCTTTCATGGAGGGGGACACTTTCTGGGAGGTGGGTTTCTGTATATATAAAGGATAAGTGCGAAAGTGTACCACTTTCAATGGATGGTTTTCTCGCGAAGCGAGGTGAAAATCAAAGGACAAAGAACCACGGTTGTTCAAGAGTAAGTGGTAAGGCCTGAGAATCTTAGACTCGTTCTAGGTTCTCAATATTCGGTTCATCCGTAACTCGAAATTGCCCCATTTCTTGCCAGCTGTGCTCAACCTCACAAATCATAGTGAGGTTATTTAACCTACTTTTTCTAATCTGTGTAATGTCTAATGCGTTAGAGCCCCACTACTTGTTCTGAGTCAACAGTCGATTGAGAACAAGAAATTCGATATTGGTAAATTTGATGGAAGAATATGATTTTTATTTTAAAAATGGCTGCGATCACTATTATTACACTGAATTGTCAGCGCGACACGCTGGAGGAAATTGCAGAGAAAATGCCCTCATTGTTGTTCAAGTGAATAACAACCAGCCCAAATCAATGGTAGTTATTGTGGACAAATGTCAAACTACCGTTGAAGCAAACAAAGAGAAAATAATTTACGAAACAGAGAGTTGTAACATGGTCACAGCGAAGAACAATTCGTATTCCAGTTAAAGGTCAAGTTACCCGGAGAGCTTGCTGAGGAATGACTGACGGTACGAGGCATCATGTAATGGTACGGCATCAAGTGAAAAATGGTAAAGGCCGTGTAGATACCTCATATTACATAAGCGCTAAGTCGCGAATTACAAATTGTTAGCCCACTATATTCTATTCGTCAGCATTGGGGATAACTTGCTCAAGGTATGCTCGCTCCCTGGTCTTGAGTTCAGGTCTAAATCTTGTGAGTGAAAATTAAACACTCATACGTCCACCCAGTTTTATTTACTGTGTTGTTAGCCAATATATTGGATACTATGCCCAAGTGACTCAACTCTGAATTCTGTATCTTGAAGTCACTTGGAGATATGGCAATAGTGCATTATTGAAGGAAATAGGTAATGAGTAAAAAAATGACCATGGCTGAGATTTCAAGGCAGCTTGGAATTTCAACAATGACTGTGTCGCGTTACTTTAATGGCGGTTATGTCTCGGAAGAGAACCGCCTTAAAATTGATGCCATCGTCAAAGAGAGTCATTACACGCCTAATATATTTGCTCGCTCCATTCGTAGCCAATCCAATATTATTGGTTTCATCGCGCCTCGTATTGAGTCATATACGACCAGTTTAGTGATTAAAGGGGCGCTGGCTGCTGCCAATGAATCACAAGTACGAATGCTGTTTCATGCCACAGGGTTTAACCATGAGTCAGAATGCCAAGCTGTGAGAGAGTTTAACGGCTTAAATGCATTGGGCACGATTATTATTGCGTCAAAGCACAGTGTCGAAGAGACTTTTTATCGAACCTTAGACAATGTGGTATTTATTGGCAAAAATACCCCCCACCATTGCTGTTTATATTACCCCGATCATGCAGCGATTAAAGCCCTCGTCTCCCACACCATCACTCAGTTAAAACAGCAGCAGGCACCGCTGGCTGCCGTACATTATATTTATGATGAGCGTATGCTTTCTAGCCGCACTAAGTTGATGCAAGCCACTATTACCGACACCGTCCCTGAGTTGAATTTATCACTACAAGCCCTAGCCAACTCGGAGGACAAAGCTGGCTATCAGGCCGTTCAATTACAGCCTAATCATGTCTACTTTTGTGCCACCGATAATATTGCCATTCGTTTATATCGTCGCGCCAAAGAACAGCAACTCAAGATCGGTCATAACGTATGGATTGTAGGCATGGGTGACTATGACTACAGCGATTTGTTAGTCCCGAGCCTTACGACTGTCGCTTTTAACTACTATCAAGTGGGCTACCAAGCTGTCAAAAAATTGCTCAAGCGCGATTTCAGTTCTGTTGAAGGCACATTCGACATAAAGATGAGAGAAAGCTCACGATTCCTCTGAAATTGTGTTGAGTCCAAATCGGTTCTACTTAACTATATGTGTTAACGATAACACATATAGTATAACCGATGACACTCGCTCCTAATATGCACTCAAAACCACTCGCGTGGTGGAAGAAAGCAACCGCCTACCAAATTTATCCCCGTAGTTTTTATGATACAAACCAGGACGGTATTGGTGACATCAATGGCATCATTGCTAAGCTCGATTATCTTGCTGATTTGGGCATTGATTTAATATGGATTTGCCCATTCTATGCATCACCTAATGATGATAACGGGTACGATATTAGTGACTATCAAGCGATTCATCCTGACTTTGGAACCCTTGAGGATGTGGATGAACTAATCAGTGCTGCTCATAAACGTGGCATTCGCATTATTATGGATTTAGTGATCAACCACACTAGCGACGAGCACCCATGGTTCATTGAATCTCGAGATAACAAAAATAGCCCTAAGCGCGATTGGTATATTTGGCGTGATGGTTGTGAGCCTACCGCTGAAAAACCGACTTGCGACCCAAACAACTGGGAAAGTATTTTTCATGGCAGTGCATGGGAATATGATAAAAAAACTGCACAGTACTACTTGCACCTATTTTCAAAAAAACAACCTGATCTGAATTGGGAAAATCCTGAAGTTAAACAAGCACTATTTAAAATGATTTATTGGTGGTTGGAGCGTGGTATTGATGGCTTCCGTGTGGATGCAATTAGCCATATTCAGAAACAACCAGGTTTACCTTCTTTACCCAATCCAAAGGGTGAAAAGTATGTCTCTTCGTTTGATTATCATATGAATGTGGCAGGGATTGAAAAACATCTGCATGAGTTAAAAGAGCAGGCGTTTGATCCCTTTAACATAGTGACAGTTGGTGAGGCTAATGGGGTGACTGCCGACAATGCATTACTTTGGGTTGCCGAAGCGACCGAGCACGATCAAGGCGGTGTTTTCAACATGATTTTTCAGTTTGAACACATGAAGCTATGGTCGGAAGAACAAAGCAACGTGCCTTTAGATCTAGTGGAGTTCAAACGCATTTTATCGCGTTGGCAAGATGCATTAGAAGGTAAAGGCTGGAATGCGCTTTATTTAGAAAACCACGATCAAGCTCGTAGCATTGATACTTTTGCCGACCCTACCTCTAGGTATGCCAGTGCTACCGCGTTAGCGAGTTGTTATTTCTTGATGAAAGGAACTCCGTTTATTTATCAGGGCCAAGAGATTGGTATGGTAAATCATCAGTTTACTTCTCTTGATGAATTTAATGATGTGTCTGCTAGAAATTTAATTCAAAAGCTATCTCAACAAGGTCAAAGCGATGCAGACATCTTAGCCTTGTTAAATCAAGTATCTCGCGACCACAGTCGCTTGCCAATGCAATGGAATGCGCAGGATTTTGCCGGTTTTTCTGAGGTGCAACCTTGGTTCTCCGTCAATCAACAGTACGCAGATATCAATGTTGAGCAACAACAGAAAGATCCAAATTCGATTTTGAGTTTCTATAAGCAGCTGATTGCTCTGCGTAAGTCAAATGTAAGTTTAGTGGTTGGCCGCTATCAATTGCTGCTACCTAACGACCCTAATATCTATGCTTATCAACGTGTTGCACAAGATATGACATGGACCATTATTACCAATTTAAGTCCACAAGAGAGCATCGTTGATATCGACCGCATGCAATTAGGCGAGTTAATGCTTGATAATCAGAATATCAACAATGAACACGTTCGCTCAGATTTTATAGCGACGCAAATTGCCCCACCTTATGCTGCGTATATATTTGCAAGAAAGCACTAAATTATATTTATCGCAGGGCCTTGATAAGGCTACCCTGCATTTAAACCAAGGAATCATTTATGAGTCAGTTACTATCTTTTGATTTTTGGCAACGATTTGGGAAATCCCTTATCGTTGTTATCGCGGTGATGCCAGCCGCTGGTATCATGATATCACTCGGTAAAGTTGTCGCAATGTATGCTGGTGGTATTGGTGCCATTGAAACACTAGGCGCTATTATGGAAAACATAGGCTGGGGGATCATAGTTAATCTTCACCTATTATTTGCTGTCGCTATTGGTGGATCATGGGCTAAAGAACGTGCAGGAGGAGCATTTGCCGCGCTGATCGCCTTCATCTTAATTAACCGTATCACTGGGGTTATATTAGGCGTGGATAACGCTATGCTCAGTGATCCCGAGGCGGTTGTGATGAGCCTATTTGGTTCTGAGCTACCTGTCTCTCAATTCTTCACTAATATTTTGGGTGCTCCTGCTCTAAATATGGGTGTGTTTATCGGTATTATGTCTGGCTATTTAGGTGCCAACTTATTTAACCGTTATCATGACTTCGCTCGCTTACCTCAGGCATTAGCATTTTTCAACGGTAAGCGTTTTGTACCTTTTGTTGTTATTTTCTATTCGATGATTATTGCGTTTGCTTTATCAATCGTATGGCCTTTAATTCAAGGTGCGCTTAATGATTTTGGTCAATGGATTGCAACCTCTAAAGACACTGCGCCGATCACTGCTCCTTTCTTGTATGGTACGTTAGAGCGCTTATTACTGCCATTTGGTTTACACCACACTTTAACTATTCCAATGAATTACACCGAGTTGGGTGGTACTTATGAGCTTTTAACAGGGGTGAATGCGGGGGCAAGTGTTTATGGTCAAGATCCACTATGGCTTGCTTGGGTTAGCGATTTAAATAATCTTAAATTAAGCGATCCGACAACTTACCAACATCTATTAGATACGGTGCATCCAGCACGTTTTAAAGCGGGCCAAGTTATTATCGCAGCGTCTTCATTGATTGGTATTGGACTTGCGATGTATCACTGTGTTGATAGTGATAAGCGCGCACAATACAAGCCAATGTTTTTATCTGCGTGTCTTGCTGTGTTATTAACCGGTGTGACAGAGCCTATTGAATTCATGTTTATGTTTATTGCTCCTGTTTTGTATGTTGCGCATGCGGTATTAACAGGGATTGCATTTGCGTTGGTCGATGTGATGGACCTACGTATACATGCCTTTGGTTTGATTGAGTTACTCACTCGTATACCTATGATGGTTTCAGCGGGAATCGGTGGTGATTTGGTTCGCTTCGCATTGGTTTCTATTGTTTTCTTTGGTGTTAACTATGGATTATTCCGTGTGCTCATTGTCAAATTTAAATTGCCAACACCGGGCCGTATGGGTAACTACCTCGATGAAAGTTCAGAATCCATGTCAGAAGATGAGAAGATGGACATTATTATTCAGAATTTAGGTGGCCGTGCCAATATTGCTGAGATTGATGCTTGTATGACTCGCTTGCGCATTACAGTTAATGACCCGCAGTTGGTTGCTGAATATGCATTATGGAAGCCGACAGGAGCACTTGGTGCTGTAATTAAAGAACAGGGAGTACAAGTTATTTATGGTCCAGGAGTGGATGTCATTAAATCTAAATTAGTTGAGAAGTTTTCAGCACAACCTGCGTAATTCATTCTCTACCCTAGATAAAATAACCTCGAGAAACGCAGCCTTGAGCTGCGTTTAACTCGCTACAATGAATAAGTGAATAATAAATGAAGTTAATGACGCTAAATACCCATAGTTGGCAAGAAGAGAAACAACTAGAAAAGTTGGATGTGGTAGCGCAAGCCATTATCGAGCAAGGGTGCGATGTCGTTGCATTACAGGAAGTGAATCAACATCAAAATAGCCCGGCTGTTGATGCCAATATATTAACTAATCACACCGTGCTCGCTGATAACTATGGATATTTATTACAGAAAAAACTCATGGAATACGGCTATCACTACCAACTTACATGGGATTTCGTTCATCGAAGTTATGACGTATATCAAGAGGGACTGGCATTCTTGACGCGACTGCCGATTGTCGAGCATGAGGTCATTGACCTAAGTGATAACTATGATGTGAACTTTTGGAAACATAGGCGAGCAGTGCGTATTAAGGTCACTTCTCAACGAGGTGATTTCAATCTTTATAATTGTCATTGCGGCTGGTGGAGTGACTCAGAGAGCTCATTTGAGGACCAGTTCAACAGAATAAAGGCAACATTATCAACAGAGTTGAGCTTTCTATTAGGCGATTTCAACAACCCAAGCCATATACGCAATGAAGGTTATGATTATGTATTACAGTGCGGTTTGATAGATTGTTATGAAATAGCAGAAATAAAAGACTCCGGAACTACTGTAATTAAAAATATTGACGGTTGGGAACAAAATAGCCAAGCGCTACGCATTGATTTGGTTCTTAGTAATCAACCGATGGTGGTAAAGCAGCATCAGGTGATTTTTAATAACGATTTTTATCCGGTTGTATCGGATCACTTTGGGGTTCTGGTGGAAGTAGACATTATTTAATGTTTATTCATAGACTAAACCTTAAGCAATACTGGACTTTTAATTACGTGACTTTGCAATACCTGTAGTTATTCAGGACTTTCTAATTTAGTAAAGGCGCTGACACGTTTTTGTCCAAAAGCGTGTTACTCCATTTATCAAATTTTTATTTATCAAATTTTTGTGTTCGACCTTTATGGTGAACTATTGCTTTGTAAGCGATGAGCTGAGCTCGGTTTATCATCTTCTTTCAATCGCTCTATTTGAAAATGCAGCTTCGCAAGCACTAGCTCGATGTCAGCTACCTCATCGTCTAAAATGTCTCTACCAACATGCTCAAGAACAGCGAAAAAGATGCGTTCAGCTTGAGCTAAAAATCTCTGCTTTGGCTGACTAAGAGAAACTGGTATCTCGCGCAGACTAATGATCTCTTTATACAGTTGCGCTGCATACAGGCCATCGCGCTTTACCAGCGTGCCGAATTCTTGATATTCAGAACTATCAATTTTTCGATGATCGACAAGACGCAATCGACAAACATGCTTAATCATTTGTGCAGCACCCACGCATGCTGCTGCTTCGGTGTCGCGTTCAAGGTACTTAACAAAAGCTACAAATGCAGCAGCTTCTGTTGTGTATTCTTTGTAGTTGATTTCACGTTTCATAGGTGACTCCAAAGCTCGACATTGGTTTTTTGATTTGAGCCGCTTCGCTTAGCAAGCCAGTTTTCGGCATGCGGCATTCATTGTTTCTTCAAGTGTCGAGAACTCGAATTTCTCTTTGAAATCACGCAGTGCTTTGTGCGCGTCAGCATCAAGAACAAAGCGAACATTAACTTCATTACATCTTGCTTCACGAGCCGCTTTACGCGCTGCTTTGTTGCGTTGACGCTGATAGTAGCTGTTTAAGTTTGACATCAACTTGCGTCTGCACTCAGTAATCAAGAAGCACTTTTCTACGATGAAACTACCATCTTCGAGCTCTTCAATTGAGATTATTGGTGTATTGAATAAATGCACAGTTTTCTCAGTCACGCCGCTTAGCATGTTGATATATTTGCAACGTGAAATGTGCTTGTGAAATTGCTCGATAGAGCCCTTGTACGCCAGCTCTTGATAAGCATCAATGATTGCCGCGCCTACTTCTTTTTCTACATCACAAGCAGCAACAGGGGTAGTTGCGCTGATGATTGCTTGTAGTTCGCGTTCTTCGTTTTTGTCTTTGACTGAGTTTGGAATTGCCATTTTGAATTTACCTTTCTTATTATAATTATACAGTAAACTATATGCCGCCCATCGTGGACGGCAAGAACTAGATTAAGCTACTTTATGCATTACACCGGTGCCATAGATTCCTTGGTATCCGCAGTAATGGCTAGTTTTGCTAATAGTGTCTGAAGATTTGATGTAGCTTTTAAACTGCCAGCCCCTTTGTTCTAGCTGCTTCATCACGAAAGAGCCATCCTCAGTTCTTCCTTTTTCTTTAGCTAGTGCAAGCACTTCTTTCAGTTCGCTTTGTGCTTTAGTTTCGATGCTCATTGTATTCATATTTTGCCTGTTAGGATATTCTCGAAATTGTTTATTTTTCTAGTCGAATATAACCATGTTACGTGAATAAACTAATCTGTCTAATACAAGTACATGTATATATACAATGAGTGGTATAAAAGCTATGGCCAAGTATCTGTATTAACTGGTTTATTGTTTTTGAAAATAATTTCAAAAAGTTAGGATAGACCGTTTCATTCTTTTACTATAAGTATCTACATGAATTGGTAGCTAATAATAATTAGATTGTGATTTTTGATATATTCCTCGGCGAGCCGAGAAAACAGCCCACTTGGTTTCAGTTCTATGAGTGTTCTATTTTATGACTGCACACCTCTCGATATATTAACATGTGTATTAAAATGATACTCATTTAGATATAAACTACATATCAGAATTTGCATAAAGGCAATATCAGTACCACTATAATCTTTATATCAGTATGGGTATAAGAATATACTGATATTTATATGAATTTGATACTTATATTGATATATAAAATATACAAGCAAAGGTATATCGGCGCATTTTTGTATGGGGTCTAATTTAAAATCTGATTCATTTTGTGGACAGGGGTACGCAAGCACCATTACTTTTCACGTAGCGTATCGATATGGAAAAATGGTGCTAATGAAGGTCGAACTGCTGGAGAAGTCGGGTTTTGGGCGGTTTTGGTCAGGTGCTTAGGATTTAGAAAGCGTGAGAGTCCAATTCGTAAGATGTGTCACCTGGTTCATGTCGCCATCCGGTATCTTCGTCAAGCTCGATAGCTAGACTTAAATCATCTTCAGCATTATAGACTCTCTCTACAGATGGCTCGTAGACTTCAGCAAATGCTGCTTTGTATGCATCCCATTGTTTTTGATGCTCAAGCGTAAGTAACAGGTTAAACTCAGCATCATTCAGCTTGCCGAAAAGGGCATCGAATAGTTTGATTATTTCTGCAAAGAGTAGCGCTATATTCCTTTCGTATTTCGAACGACAAAAGTTGAGATTAACATAGTATCGATCCCAGTCTTTATTTTGAATGCGGTGTGCTTTGTTGGGCGGGCGCTTCGCTTTGATTTGTTTGAACTGAGCTGGCGTGATTTGAAGCTGAATGGTGAACTCTTTAGCGTCTTTCCATTCACCAAGAAGAGCAACATTGTCGCGCTCAGGAACGTAGCTTACGCGCTCTTTAAGTTGAAGGTTTTTGAAGCTAAGTCTTGTTGCTTTTACTTTAGAACCAGAGATGAGCGGACCACCATCAGCTGAGTATGAGATGCCGATGATATTGCCACTATCGTCTTGTCTGCACTTTACATCAACACCACGGCGAGAAAGCGCAAAAACTAACTTGGTCATTGTTGCCGGTAGTTTGCCACCATTTTCACTTTCGATTGCTTTAAAACGAGCCCGGACGATTGCAGCTTCATCGCGTTTTTTAGCTAGTTCTCTGTCACCGTTAGCCCCTTTCATTTCCTTCTTGGTGTAGTGATGGCCCCAATTATCCTGCGGACTGTCGAGCTTGCGGAGGCCGTACTTCTTTTCCATTCTGCGCATAGATTCGAAGCCTTTGAAAACGTCGTCATTAGTTTTGACAAGGGAGCCATCGCCTTTCGTCATACAGCACACGATATGACAATGAGAATTGTGCTTATCATCGTGTTTGACGATCACATATTTAGTTGATTCATCGAAGCCCAAAGTAGGCATTAAATCTTGTTGGATATTCTCAAGCCATTCGTGATCAGCTAGCGGCTTATCGTTCGGGTCGATAGATAATATGTAGTGCTTAAAGAGCTTTTCGCCTTTGCCGTCATGCAAGTCGGCTTGTGCTTCAAACTCCGCAATAATCATCTCAAGATTCACTTCAGTTGGAAGTCCGGTAATATCAGCACGAATGATCGGATCTGGTGAGAAGATGTTACCGCCAATATGCTTGATCAAATTGATTTCGTGCTCGTGTTTGTCACCGCGATAGACATAGTTCAGTGTGGGCTCGATGTCAGGTCGACGTTCTGTGATTTTTAGTATTGCCATGTTGTTCACCATTTATTGTTTTTGTTGTTGGTTTTTTGGGGCTCTGAGAGCCCCTTTTGTGCTCAATTTAGTGAGGAAATTCTGGAGCAGGCTTCATGTCAGCATGAGTTCTAACTTCAGCTGAGACTTGCTGTAGTGTCATCATCACAAGCTCTAGTTCGCGCTTTGTTTGCTCGATGTATTGAACGTCGCCAGTTGAGTGAAGAAAGGCGATTGCTTGGTTTACGTTGTTGCCGAGCTTTGAGAGCTGGAGCTGAAGGTCGTTGTTAATTTGCTTGTTTACAGCGAAGCTGATTTGTCGCTTTAAGCTTGCTTCTGCGAGTAGCTTAAAGAGAAAGCGTGAAGTGCTTTTAACACCGGCAGCTTTTTGTTGCTGCTTAATCCAGTTTTTCTGCTCAGCTGTTAAGTAGAGCTTGATGTAGCTGTTGTGCTTGTCTTCATCACTCTTGAGTGGTGCGCCTAGCTTTTTGTTTGAAGCGTTCATAGATACCTCTCTATCGCTTTCTAGTTATTTTTTGTTATTGTTTACTTCCTTTTCTTGTCCACTAACGCAGAGCCCACAGGCTTGAGTATCCAGTTTTTACATCCAAAATAGCAGCAACTTGTTGATAGCTTTTTGGGTATGTAAAAGATAGCTGGCTATGAACCTATTCCTTAAAAATTTAAATCCCACTTTTTGCATTCGCTTTTACAGAGTGTGGATTTCTTAATATAAGCTTATTATACCAAGTAATATTTAGTGAAATCTAATACTTTATTGTTTACTAATAACAATTAATTTTCATGTCAATTAAATAAGGCCCATTTGTGTGAGTTGTACTCATGTTCGTGTGGTTTTGTATTAAATTGACACTATTATTTAAAGTCTTGAGGACTGTTTTGGGTTTGACCTTGGCTTTTGGTTGTATTGTAGAATTTGACTGATTATTGGTTTGTTTTGGTTGTTGATTATATTTACATATTGCAAATATAAATAATATAGTAAATCGACGTTTGATAAGCTCGGAGATCAGCATGGCCCAACCAAAAATGGAAACTCGCGGAAGAAAGAAAACATCTGAAATCGACAAAGCGAGGAGTAGGGCATCTCGAGACCATAAGCTTTATCAAGAGACCCTAACCGAAGAGTTCGAACAGCTTCAGCAAGATAAGGAACTACAGTTTGCCGCTTCGGAAAAGCGAATGGGTAGGCCTCCAGTTCCATTGGCTGTTCTCCAACGCAGAGCTCTGGAAAAATACATCACTTCGTTAGACTCATACCGTAAAATTGAAAAGAAAGAAGGTATAGAGCCTTGGAATGAACGCGATATCATTCGTTACAAGCTGGCAGACAAGGCAGGCCGAAAAAAAGCGGATGAAGTAGAGCGCCTAAAGAAATACATTCGTCGCCAGGCTACGATTCTTCAAAATATTGAAGCAGAGGACGAAAGTCACTTGGTGAAAGAGCAAAAATGGCTCGGCCGTCCAAGCATGCCCAAGGCGAAGAAAGTCCGACACTACGAAAAACTAATTGAGAAAGCGAACGTTGAGATCACTGAAATACTAAAGACTAAAGACTAAAGACTAAAGACTAAAGACTAAAGACTAAAACTAGAGCTGAGCAGCTTGAGTATCAACTTAAAGATGTTCGAGTGATGAAGCGCACATATCGCACGCAGTACAAGGCTAAGTACGGTAAGTTTCCTGCATCATCGCCACAAGATGAAGCGATCAAGTTGCTTGAGCAGCAAATTAAGCTGGCAAAGAAAGAAGAGGCAACCAAGCAAGATGAAGCATTGGTTGATTTGAACGGGGTACTTCAACCTATCGCTCCAAACATCAAAGATTTTGCTGAGCAAATGATAAACCGTGGTTCAGACGACTCAGCTATTCGTGAGTCTACGTCAAATCAAATCCCTAGTACTGGCATCACTGCACCATCTGAACGCAAGCATTAACTTTTAGTTGGCCCGCTGCGCGGAAGGAGGCCAGGCTGGTTTTCAATAAAATTGCTTGGAGTAATGCTGTATTCACTAAACGCAGTAAGAGCTACATAGAATGCATTTCATCTAGACTATTAATCTGGGAATTAACCCTATGTTAGTTCTTTATACTTTTTTGAGTTTTTTTCAAAATGGTTACTGTAAAAATTAAAAAAAGTGTCCTCCTCTTATTATTGAAAGCAATAACATTGGTTTAGTTCGTCTTACCTTATTGTGGTGAGAATTGCTGATGTAGATCTCACCTACCTTCATTTCTGAACTCTGGTTCTGTTCAGCGAGGTAACGAGCTGGCCTCAGCAAACTTTGTAGTTGGCCTTGTCGCTGTCAGCGACAAGAATGAAGCCAGTTAATAGACTCCACACCACAAATACAGCTGAATCTATTGGCACTTTTAACCTCATGTTTTGAAGTTGTCCCGCATCGTGGAAGTTGAAAAACGCCGTACATTTCCTCTTACTTGTGGGTGAATAAGAGTGAAACTTCTACCATGGGCACTACTACGGGCTATAGCCCTGAGGAACAATCACCACCGCCATAGGCGGTGGTATAGGGATGTAAATCAAAGGGTTATTACGCCTAGTCGTTTAGGTCAGTATCAATTAAGTTAGTCTCTCGCTATCTTTTCAGCTTTGTGAAAAGCTTTATCTAAATACATGTTATCATCTGAAGCTGTGATAAGCGTTTCAATGCAGAAGTCGCGTTTCTTACCCTTGAAGTAACTATACCCGATGCTAAATGTACAGGAAATTCCTTCGTCGTCCGAGTGAATGCTCAATTGCTTTGATTTAATTTTGTGTATTACAGTTTTAATACAAGCTTCATCGTTGAATCTATGTAGCAATACAACAAACTCATCTCCCCCTAAACGAGCAACAATATCCGATGTTCTGACAGTAGAGCGAAGAAGCCTCCCCGCACTAATAAGGACTTCATCCCCTTTTTTGTGTCCAAAATTATCATTAATAAATTTAAAATCGTTAAGGTCAAGTGTTAGTAGAGCTACTTCTAAATGTTCGTTTTCACCACTAGCTATACGATCCAGTTCTAACATGAAGTATCTTCGATTCGGTAAACCTGTTAGTGCGTCACTAAAGGACAACTCTCTTACCTTATTGAAGTTCAAAAAAAGTAAGATCCCCAATATGTAAATTACTATGAATGTGATGATGCCTAAAAGGTAAAAGTAATACTTGAATTCTTTAAACTGGCTGTTGTACTCTTTATTTAGGTAAATGTAAATATACCAAATGTCATTAGGTACATATATCGGATATGAAAAGTCGGGTGCTTTATCCTCTAAAGTTTGACCGAAAATAACATCAAAATCCCTAACAATAGCGGAAGTTACCCCCTCCAAATCAAGCACCCCAGAACGTTCTAGGAGTTGATTATAATCTATAACTACACTCAACCCGCCCCAATACTCTGTATTGTAGGGAGGATTAGAAAAAATCGGATACCGAGCAACCAACCCTGTTCCCCCTTGCACAAGCTCTATCGGCCCAGAGAGGTACAACTTCTTTTCAAGCTTTGCTTTAACTACGTCAGCGTATTGCTCAGGTACAGTTCTAAAGTCTAACTCTAATGCTGATGTGTTATTTTTTTCTGGGTAGATTCGTTTAATAATGTCATCAGGACTGAGACCTATAGTGACAATGGTTTCTGAATTATTGTGCAACCGACCAGCAACTGATTTCCAGTTTGAAAGCGCAAAATCGGGCGCTAGAGTAATGAGTGTTGCTAAGCTGTCAGCTAAGTATGCATCTCTATATAGGTTTGACTCTATCTTAAAGCGCACTAACTCGACTTCTTGCTTGATAGCCTGAGTATGCTTGTCGGACTGAGTGTCGACAAAAAATTTAGCTGTAGTGACTAAAATCAACAGGCTCGAAAGAATGTAAAGAAAACTCAAAAGAAAAAACATTTTCCAGCCAAGATGTTTAATTGCTCGCAGTAAACTATTCAAATTCGATGTTTTAATTTAATCATTTGTTAAATAGAGCCTATACTACAAATTGAGGGTTATCAATTTTAGGTCGCTTTAGTTTGTAGCGACTTAGATGTTTCCGTACGACATAGATCTCACATTAGAGTCATTTCTATTGATACTTAATAAAGTTAATATAAGCAAAAGCTAATATTTGTTACATTACTCAAAAAATTGTAAATGGAGTAATTCCGTGAATATAAAACTAAAATTAACTGCACTCGCTACTTGTTCGCTCGTGATTGTTGCTTCTATATTAACCGTGACTGCCGCTTTGGAAGCTGAAGATACCATAGAAGAGCGATTATTCTCATCTGAGATTCCTGCGATCGTAGAATCGGTGTCGGGGGGGGGTAGCTAACAGCTTAGTTACTGCAATCGTTGCGTCAAAAGGTATCGTGGCCACTCCCCATTATATAAGCTTGCTGACTGAATCTGACTCCCTAACTAATTACGATAATGAAATTATTGGGTATCTAGAAGAAATACAAAATGCATTTGATGCTGGAAGCGTTTATATCATTTCAGCAAAAACTGGAGAGTACTATACGCAGTCAGGGTTGTTAAAAAGGGTTAGTCAAGAAAATGACCAATGGTTTTACGAATTAGTACAATCTAAAAAACAGTATGACCTGTCTCTTGGCTTGGATGAACGAACTAATAGCTTACAACTGTTCATTAACTACAGGGTGGTCGCTAACGGTAAGTTTCTAGGCGTAGTTGGTATGAGTTTGTCTGCACGAGAGCTCTCGGAGCTTATCTCGGGTTATAAGATCGGCGATCAAGGCTACGTCTATATGATTGATTCAAAGCAACAAGTGAAAGTTCATCCTGATTCGAAGTTTGTCGATATTACATTGCCTGAAGTTTATCCAGATGCAATAAACACTTCCCGTTCCCCTGATATCCAGTATACCTTTACCAACGTTAAAGGAGACAAAAAGGTTGTAGCGACAAACTTTGTACCAGAGCTTGACTGGTATGTTGTAGCCGAGCTTGACCAGGACGAGGTGTTTGAACCTGTAAAGTTAATGGTATATAAGCTTGTAGGGTCTACAGTTCTTATCGCACTCCTTTCTCTTGGGTTAAGTGTATGGATGATTCATCACCTTATGGCTCCGTTAGGTAAGCTAGATGAGATGTTAAAACAAGTAGCTAGTGGTAGTGGTGACCTGACTATACGTCTCGATGACTCTAAATCTGATGAGATAGGTAGCTTATCTAAAAGTTATAATACATTTATTAGTTCTTTGTCGGGTATGCTTCTAGATATTAGGCGTGCCTCTAGTACTGTAGATGCAGGTATACAAGCAATTGATGTGAAAATGTCTGAAATTAGCAATGGTACTGTTGAGCAACATTCCCAAAGCGATCAGATGGCAACAGCGATTCAAGAGATGGGGCATACGGTAAAGGAGATTGCAAATAACGCAAGTTGTGCTGCCGAACGATCTCAAGAAGGAGAACGCAACGCTACAGAGGGGTTAACTTCTGCCGTTGATACTGTAAGAAACGTCTCTGAAACTGTTGAGAGTATTGAGCAGTCTTCTCGTGTTATTAGCTCTCTTGCTACGCAAGCTAACGATATTACTTCGGTTTTAGAAGTGATTAGAGATATTTCTGAACAAACAAATCTACTCGCTTTGAACGCAGCTATTGAAGCAGCAAGGGCAGGTGAGCAAGGCCGTGGCTTTGCAGTCGTTGCAGATGAAGTCCGTAACCTTGCTAAACGAAGCCATGATTCTACGGTAGAAATAGAATCCATTATTACTCAATTGCAAGCAAGTGCTGAAAACAGTGTAAGTGAAATGAAATCAAGTGTAAATTCAGCCTCTCTTTCCAGAGAACTAGCAGAGTTGTCAGGAAATAAGCTGGAAGACATTTCTGTAGGCATCAAAGAGATTAGCGGAATGAACATACAAATTGCAGCGGCAACAGAGGAACAATCAAGCGTTGTATCAGAGCTGGGTGTTAATGTAACAGCGATTGCTTCTATTGCTCAAGATACAGCATCAGCAGTGGAGAGGGCTAAAGAAGAATGTAGTGATTTAGCTCAGCAAACACTGCACTTGAATGAACTTGTTTCTAAGTTTAAGTTGTCTTAGCATATGTTGGCCAAATACTAACATGATAGTGATTTAGTGATGTATAATGGTAGTGCTTTACCGATGAAAAAGCGTAGTGTTTGGCCTGTGTTTTTTTTAATACTTTTCTCCTCTACAGTTTTCGTTATATTTTTAATATTCAACTCATACAATAGTATGTTAGATAGTATCGTAAGCATTCAAAAAAGTAGAGTTCTGTTACTATCTAATGAAATAAAGAACAAGTTAAAAAATTATGAAAACTATATAGAGATATCAAGTAAGGCTCTTGAATACGATGTATCGAATCGTAAAAGTGGTGATCTCGAAAAGAAAATTTCATATCTAGTAGACACAAATGAGAGTGTGTTTTCATTTGCTGTTTATAGTATATCTGGAAAGCAAGTTCTAACTAGTGGGAATACAAATCTACAACTGTCACCAGATATAACAGAACTAACTCTGTTAGGCTCTAATCTAATTTTAGGTCGTAGTCATTTCAAGCCTGAATTGGGTTTAGTCATGCCACTCTACAAACCCATACAGTTTCGTAATGAGACATTTATCGTCTCAATTGTAGTATCTGTTGAAAGTATTTTTGATTCACCTAACGATATTTACAATGTCGAAGGTATCGATTCCTTGATAATTTGGAGGGATATAGATAGATACTTTCAGTTTGTCGGGCCGAACAATATCGAAAACCAAATTTATGATGCCCCTGTTGAAGACAGCTTAGTGAAAAGTCAACTTGCGCGTCTTGAAAAACAAACTGGAAAGAGTATAGATACCCTCAAATTGGAGGGTTTACCTATAGTGAACTCAATTAATGGATCTTTGAGAGAAAGCTTTACAACAAGCGTTTTTATCTCAGATTATAAAATATGGCTCACCTTAGAGTCTAATGAGAAGCAATTTAATAAACGATTTGTATCAATAACTTTACAGTATTTATATCTATATGCTTTCTTTATTTTAATTCTTACTTTTATATTTGTTAATATCAGAGTGAGAACTACAGAGTATGAAAAAAATGCTAAATATCTGATAGAGCATGATTATTTGACAGATATGAAAAACGCTCTTTATTTCGATCGATTTCTAACCGATAAAGTTGAATCAAAACAGGAAGTCAATGTTGGAGTTTTTTATATAGAGAACTTATCAACAATTAATGGCTTGTTGGGGCATTCAGTTGGTGATCAATTGGTGTCAAAA
The DNA here is from genome assembly GCF_024529975.1 of Vibrio quintilis. Classification (GTDB taxonomy): domain Bacteria; phylum Pseudomonadota; class Gammaproteobacteria; order Enterobacterales; family Vibrionaceae; genus Vibrio; species Vibrio quintilis. The sequence continues at coordinate 1,826,022 of NZ_AP024897.1, forward strand.
GTTGCGGATATATTGTCAATTTATGATAACAAGAAAGAAACTATAGCTGTTTGATCCGCACCAATAGTTTTGGACACTGAGTTAAGTGAGTACAATCACTAACGAGGTGAACAATGACAACTAAGAAAACACGAATTAAACATGCTCCTGAATTTAAAGCAGAAGCACTCAAACTAGCCGAGAAAGTGGGCGTCGCTGCTGCGGCCAGACAACTATCGTTATATGAATCTCAAATCTATGGATGGCGAAAAGCTGTCAAAAAAGACACAAATACCAGTGATAGAGAAAAAGAGTTAGCGATTGAAAATGCCAAGCTCAAACGATTATTAGCCGAACAAGCTGAAGAATTAGACATCGTAAAAAAGGCCGCCACCTACTTCGCGAAAAATCTAAAATAGATTGCTATGAGTTTATGCTCGAACACCTGATGCGATATAAGATTGTCCGTATGGCTAAGGTGTTTGGGGTTTCTCGAAGTGGGTTTTATTACTGGATTGAAAATCGCCATAAGGTCACTCAACGCGACGAACGGCGTAAGCTGCTTGATATCAAAGTTCGAGAAGTCTTTGAAGATAAAAAAGAACGCGATGGCGCAAGGCGTATTCAAAAAGAGCTTGAAGGCAGTGGTGCTAAACACGATGTGAAGACCATTGCGGCTAGCATGAATCGACAAAATCTGGTGGCAAAGGCCGCTCGTAAGTTCAAATGTACGACCGATAGTAAGCATAAGTTACCAATCGCCCCGAACTTGCTTGAGCAAGATTTTACTACAACAGCACCGAATCAAAAATGGGCTGGAGACATCACCTATCTCGCAACAAGTGAAGGCTGGATGTATTTAGCCGTCATTATTGACCTTTATTCACGGCAAGTCATTGGCTGGTCGATGAGTACAAGAATGACTGCAACGTTAGTTTGTGATGCGCTCTCAATGGCTTTATTCCGCAGAGGTTTACCAAAGGATGTGATTATTCACAGCGACCGTGGCAGCCAATATTGTTCAAAGGATTACCGAGAGTTAATCGCAGCTCATAAACTAAAACAGAGTATGAGTAGGAAAGGAAACTGTTGGGACAACGCTTGTGTTGAAAGCTTCTTCCATTCAATGAAAGTAGAAGCAATCCAATACGAGCCTATTATGACACGAGAAGAAATGCGCCAAGCACTCTTTGAATACATAGAAGTTGATTATAATCGAACAAGAAGGCACAGTGCTCTTGGGTATCTAAGCCCAGTTAACTTTGAAAAACAATATGTCGCTTAACAAAGTGTCCAGTCTACCTGGTGCAGATCAGTTAGAGTTGGCGGCAACGAGTTTGCTATACATAGTAATGCAACTTCATTGGACACAATTTCTAGAGAAGTTACGTTACTGCTTTCAAAGCCGATAAAATGTGAAAATCATTATATTTTAGTTGATATTAGAATAGGTCTGTTTTTCTTTGATGGTAATATTGTTAGCCTGAGTGACATTAAAAGGAATACTAACTTAGCACTAGATAAAGCAAAAAAACACAATCTAAAAGTGTGCCGCTATGAATCCCATCTCTTGGATGAGTTTATTCGAACAACGACTCTAAAAGAAGAACTCCAATATGCAATAGGGCGTCAGGAACTATATGTCTGTTATCAACTGTACTAGCTCAGACCTGATCTGACAGTTACCCATTTTTTCGGTGCTTTCGTCAGATTAGATTTGAGCTAAATTCTTTTCTGCCCAAATCTTTTTTCCATCCAATAATGTCTCTATCGGTGTCCGCCCACAGCAGACTTTTCCCTGATGAGTTCGAACATTGTTGTAATAATCCAGCCATTCGTCCAGATCTTTTTGCAACTCTTCTAATGAACTGTAGAGCTTTTTCCTGAACGTGACCTGATAAAATTCATTGAGAATCGTTTTGTGGAAACGCTCGCAGATACCGTTTGTCTGAGGATGTCTGGCTTTTGTTTTTGTATGGTCGATATCATTGATAGCCAGATACAGCTGATAATCGTGCTGCTCCACTTTGCCACAGTACTCTGTGCCTCTGTCCGTCAAAATCCTCAGCAGCGGAAGCTGATGGGCTTCAAAGAACGGTAAGACACGATCGTTGAGTAAATCAGCCGATGTGATCGGTGTTTTTGTGGTATAAAGTTTTGCGAAAGCCACTTTGCTGTGAGTATCGACAAAGGTCTGCTGGTAAATCCGGCCAACACCCTTGAGATTACCGACGTAGAATGTGTCCTGTGACCCCAGGTAGCCGGGATGATGCGTCTCGATTTCACCACACACTTCATCATCCTGTTTCTTTTTCTCCAGCGCTGCAACCTGCTCTTCACTTAAAATGATTCCTTCACTGGCGACTTTGGCTTCTAAAGCGGCCAACCGTTTTTTGAAATTCTCCAGATTATTCCGTAGCCAGATCGACCGGACACCACTGCCGGAAACAAAGATTCCTTTCTTACGGAGTTCATTGCTGGTACGCGCCTGACCATGAGCTGGAAATTCGATGGCGTAACTGACGACAGCCTTTTCTGTAGATTCATCAACCCGGTTCTTAATATTGGGTGCTCTGCGGGACTGATTCACTAAGGAATCAATTCCGCCTTGCTCGACAAGCTCCTGATAGCGATAGAACGTGTCCCTGGATACGCCCATAATCTTACATGCCTTGGAAACATTGCCTAATTCTTCCGCCAGATTTAATAAACCCGCTTTGTGTTTGATAATGGGATTGTTAGTATGAAGCATGAGAGTTACCTCTTTTTTGTTTGATTAAAGATTCAGCACCTTTATCAAAACGGGTAACTCTCAACTTTTCAAGAAGATGTGTCAGATTAGGTTGTGACTAATTCATATCAACCTAAGGTAAACTCAAATGGTGAAGTATACAGCCTCGAAGCTCTATTAAGGTGGAATAGTGCTAAACTTGGCCATATTCCACCTGATGTTTTCATACCATTAGCAGAATCTACAGGCCTAATTCATGACTTCGGAGGGTTTGTTCTCAATACTGTCATTAAAGATCGAAAAAAACTCTCTGATATTTACTCTTTTAACCCGAATATTGCTTTGAACGTTTCGTTGCTTCAAATGTTGGAAAAGACTTTTATTTCTAACTTAAGGAACATAACTGAAACACACGAAATAGAACCTGGTTCATTAACAATAGAGTTAACTGAAAGTGTTTTGATGAATAACATCGAAAAAATTATTCAAGTTATGGAAGAAATTAGAGCTTTGGGGATTAAGATTTCATTGGATGATTTCGGTTCAGGACTCTCTTCACTTAATTTATTGGCTCGTTTACCAATTGATGAGGTGAAATTAGACAGGGTGTTCATTTGCAATATGGATGGTAGTGAGAGCGAAAACATTCTATTGACAATCAAAAACATCATTTCATTGTGTCTGGACTTATCTCTAGAAGTTGTTGTTGAAGGAATAGAAGATCAGGATACTGAAACCGTTCTCAAAAAGCTAGGAGCACAGAATTTTCAGGGCTATTATTATAGTAAGCCTATGAAAATTAATGACCTCGAAGTGGGTGTTTAGCGGGACTTTGTTGCCTAAATCGATGGAACTAAATCAAGAATCTACGATCTGATCTGGCTACACCAATTAATCGTCGTAGCCTCATGCCTAAACCTCGTTACAAAACAATTAACTGGAAGAAGTACAATAAAGCCGTGGTCAACCGTGGTTCTCTGACCTTTTGGATTGATGAGGAAGCAATAGCAGAGTGGAAACAAAACAAACAAGGCAAACGTGGTAGACCTCCCGATTCAGCGACTTAGCTATTACTACCGCACTGATGGTAAAACGAGTTTTCTCTATGCCATTTAGAGCGCTGCAAGGTTTTCTAGACTCAGTATTTAAGTTGGCTAATATCCCGCTTGTGAGTCCGCATTACACCTGTATAAGCCGTCGAGCTAAGGAAGTTGAGGTTTCATTTAAAACCAAAACCAGAGGTGCGATACAACATCTGGCTATTGATGCCACTGGCCTCAAGGTTTATGGCGAAGGTGAGTGGAAGGTCAAGAAGCATGGCACTGATGGGAAGCGCAGAGTCTGGCGTAAGCTGCATATCGCAGTAGATACAAGCACCCACGAAATAGTCGCAGCAGAGCTGAGTTTATCTAACGTACCCGATGCCGAAGTGCTTCCCAACTTACTTAAGCAGACACGTCGTAAAATCATTGAGATATCAGGTGATGGAGCTTATGACACAAGGAATTGCCATGACGCTATACGAGTCAAGCGAGCGGTTCCGCTCATCCCGCCACGAGAGGGGGCGGCCTTCTGGGAACAAGGACATCCTCGTAATTTAGCGGTAGGCTGTCAGAAGCTTTACGGCTCCAATAAGAAGTGGAAAAAGCGATATGGCTATCACAAGCGCTCGCTATCAGAGACAGCAATGTATCGGGTGAAACAGTTGTTAGGTGGGAAATTAAGCCTAAGAAATTACAACGCCAGGGTTGGCGAGACTTACTCAATGATCAAAGCGCTGAACAAGCTTACGGGGCTAGGTATGCCTGAAACTCAGTATATCGTTTAAGAATCAAGCACTATGGGGCAGGCATGTATTCTCTCTGAATTAGGCAACAAAGCCTGTTGTTCGTTGACACATTTCGAACAATGTACACTATTAATTTAGCCGCCTCTGAATGCTCTTTCCCGATCGTCGTAGACTGCTCTATTGAATAACTGTCAATTGTGAAGGGGCAATTAAACCAAGTATCAGTGCATCAGTTCAGGAATAGTGTCTCAAAAAGTCGATTTTATTTAGGTCTAGCGGTTTGGAGTAATAATATCCTTGAAATAAATCACAACCCAGTGAATGTAATAGATCAATTTGCCTCTTATTTTCAACTCCTTCAGCTACGACATTGAAATCGAATACCTTAGCCATAGATATAATCTGAGACAACAGTTTTATTGAGCGAAGATCTTCATTGAGAATATTATCAACAAACACTTTATCTATCTTGAGTTCATCTAATGGCAACTCTTTCATTAAATAGAGAGAGGAATAGCCTGTGCCGAAGTCATCGATTGACAACTTTACGCCAAGATTTTTGACTTGGTGTAAAGTGCTTTTTATTTTAGCTAAGTCTTGAGAAAAAACACTTTCCGTAACCTCCAGTATAAGTAAGGAGGGGTCAAAGTTAACGAAATTAATTGCGTGTTGAATTTTTTCAAAAAAAGAATCTTCTGATATTTGACGAATGGATATATTGATTGATAAGGTGACTCTGTGAACTTGACAGATCTTTCTCATGTCTAATAGAGCTTTATTTATTATAAATTCCCCCAGCTCAAAAATATAACCAATCGACTCTGTGATCTGCACCAGGTAGACTGGACACTTTGTTAAGCGACATATTGTTTTTCAAAGTTAACTGGGCTTAGATACCCAAGAGCACTGTGCCTTCTTGTTCGATTATAATCAACTTCTATGTATTCAAAGAGTGCTTGGCGCATTTCTTCTCGTGTCATAATAGGCTCGTATTGGATTGCTTCTACTTTCATTGAATGGAAGAAGCTTTCAACACAAGCGTTGTCCCAACAGTTTCCTTTCCTACTCATACTCTGTTTTAGTTTATGAGCTGCGATTAACTCTCGGTAATCCTTTGAACAATATTGGCTGCCACGGTCGCTGTGAATAATCACATCCTTTGGTAAACCTCTGCGGAATAAAGCCATTGAGAGCGCATCACAAACTAACGTTGCAGTCATTCTTGTACTCATCGACCAGCCAATGACTTGCCGTGAATAAAGGTCAATAATGACGGCTAAATACATCCAGCCTTCACTTGTTGCGAGATAGGTGATGTCTCCAGCCCATTTTTGATTCGGTGCTGTTGTAGTAAAATCTTGCTCAAGCAAGTTCGGGGCGATTGGTAACTTATGCTTACTATCGGTCGTACATTTGAACTTACGAGCGGCCTTTGCCACCAGATTTTGTCGATTCATGCTAGCCGCAATGGTCTTCACATCGTGTTTAGCACCACTGCCTTCAAGCTCTTTTTGAATACGCCTTGCGCCATCGCGTTCTTTTTTATCTTCAAAGACTTCTCGAACTTTGATATCAAGCAGCTTACGCCGTTCGTCGCGTTGAGTGACCTTATGGCGATTTTCAATCCAGTAATAAAACCCACTTCGAGAAACCCCAAACACCTTAGCCATACGGACAATCTTATATCGCATCAGGTGTTCGAGCATAAACTCATAGCAATCTATTTTAGATTTTTCGCGAAGTAGGTGGCGGCCTTTTTTACGATGTCTAATTCTTCAGCTTGTTCGGCTAATAATCGTTTGAGCTTGGCATTTTCAATCGCTAACTCTTTTTCTCTATCACTGGTATTTGTGTCTTTTTTGACAGCTTTTCGCCATCCATAGATTTGAGATTCATATAACGATAGTTGTCTGGCCGCAGCAGCGACGCCCACTTTCTCGGCTAGTTTGAGTGCTTCTGCTTTAAATTCAGGAGCATGTTTAATTCGTGTTTTCTTAGTTGTCATTGTTCACCTCGTTAGTGATTGTACTCACTTAACTCAGTGTCCAAAACTATTGGTGCGGATCACTGCTTTGGAGATGAACTTATCAGGCGCTACTTCCCCGAGAACGTTGGAGCTCCATCTTGCAAGGGCTTCTACACCTATTACTTTACCCTTTCTATCAATTTGAGGTTGATATTTTAAATAGATTTCGTTGTTAATAACTGATCTTTCGAGGTGTAATTCAAGTCTCCTCTCGTCTATGTATGTGTTTTTCAAATCTTTATTAAAAACAACATAACACCCTTTCTTTTTCTTTGCTTTTAATAGAGCTAAATTTGCACTGAATTTTAAATCTTCTAGTTTCTCCCCGTCTTTTGGGTATGAAGCGATACCTATACTAGCGGTGAGCTTTTCATTTCCTCGGCCGTGTTCGATAGATGCGTTAGTTGCTTCGTATAATATTTCTTGGCAAAGATTATCTATTTGTTCCTTAGTTTTTATTATAAGTATGAACTCATCTCCACTATACCGATAAACTGTTCCATCAATATCTTTCAAACTGGCGTTAATCCTATTAACCATGGATATCAATAGTTTGTCACCTTGCTCAAGGCCATTGTCGTCGTTAAAGCGTTTAAAAAAGTCCAAATCAATAATTAGTAAGAAAAACTGTTTTTTATCTTTAGGCTTGCCCAAATCAACCTCTAGTGCGAAACGGTTTTTAGCTTTAGTCAAGTAATCATGTTGTGCTTGAAAGGTAAGTTGACTACGTCTTGTTTCTTCCGCTTTAGATAATTTAGAAAACAACATATATATAATTAATACTGAGCAAAAAAAGACAGTGAGTACACCATAGGCCGTATGCCAAAATTTTTGAGTGAGCATCGCCTTATCGACTTCTGTGTTTAAATACAGATCATATTGAGGTAGGTAGATAGATGCGATTAAAGATACTTCGTTACCATTTTGAAATTCAAAGTAATCTGCGGTATTTGGCATTGTACAATTTCTGCACCAAGGAAAATACTCTTTTTCTGATAGTCTTCTTTGATAACTTTCGGGCATAGGCTTTGCGTAAACGCTTTCCAATGTAAAAAGTTGTTTAGGTGCAATTTGAAAATGAAGGTCACTTCCCCTATATACGTAAGTATCATTCAGTGATTTAACTCCCTCAGATTTGAAGTTAAATGCATCCCTCAAGTCAATGACTGAAGATACAACAAATTTAGTGTGACCGCTTGTATCTCGAATTGCTTTTCTGATTGGCCATACATATTCGTTAAACTGAACGCCAAAATAAGTGTGTCCTAAAACGATATTTGGGCTATTGAGTGTTGCAATAAACGATTCTTTTGTCTCTGGCCTGGTAAGCATGTTGAAGTTTTCAGGCACATCGATCTTAGACTCATGGTTTAAAATATCTCCGTTTCTTCCGATGATAGCAAAAGCGCTCATTGATTCATCAGCAAGTACAATTGAGTCTATAAGCTTAGTAACCTCTTTTGCTCGTAGATCTTCTATAGATAGAAGTTGCTGCGCAATAATGTTAATTACTAGTTCATGCTGTTCTAGTTTTGACTCTAAGTGATTAGAATGCGCATATGTGTGCTCTATTTGATTAGAGAATTGGTCGCGATAGAGATTTACGTAAGCACCAAAGAGATAGTGCAAAGTAAAGAATAGCAAAGCAATAATGATTATCTTGAAACCTACCCAAGCGTTTTTTCTTATGTATGCCATTTGATGTATTGAATAAATTCGTTCATATGGTTAACTATAGATTAAAAAATAATTAATTCTATAGAGTGTTTGTAACCCTCCCCAAAAAACTGGTCATTAGCAATTAGAGTTTTTCCGTTTACACTGAAACAAACGGAGAACGCATGATGAAAAAATCACGCTACACAGAAACGCAAATCGTAAAGATCCTGAAGGAAGTCGAAGCAGGCCGAAAGGTCAACGAAGTCTGTCGTGAATATGGCATTTCTGATGCGACATACTACAACTGGAAATCCAAGTATGGTGGTATGGAAGCGTCAGATGTTAAACGACTTAAAGAGCTTGAGGATGAGAACCGGAGGCTCAAGCAAATGTTTGCCGACCTCAGTCTCGAGCACCGTATCGTTAAAGATATCCTGGAAAAAAAGCTGTAAGGCCAGCGGTTAAACGCGAGCTTGTCGATTACGCTCGCAAACACTATCAGGTCAGTTTGCGAATGGCCTGCCGCGCAGTTGACATTAGCGACTCAGTCTATCGCTACCGACCAGATCCTCACCGAGATGATGAGGTTATCGCGAAATTGCAGGAGACAGCAGAGCGGTATCCTGCATACGGATTTGGCAAATTATTTAAAGTACTTAGACGTTGGGGACACCGATGGAATCATAAGCGAGTCTATCGGGTGTACTGTTCGCTCAAGTTAAATCTACGGCGCAAGGGTAAAAAGCGTCTACCGAAACGAAATCCAGCGCCACTGGCATGCCCAAAGTCGATCAACAGTTGCTGGTCTATCGACTTCATGAGTGACTCTTTGATCTGCGGCAGGCGCTTTCGTACGTTCAATGTCGTGGACGATTTCAACCGTGAGGTGCTAGCGATTGAAGTGGATTTAAATCTGCCAGCACCACGCATTATAAGGGTGCTAGAGCGCATTATTGCCTGGCGAGGGTTCCCCAGTAAGCTGCGCATGGATAATGGCCCTGAATTTATCTCAACCACTTTGGCTGATTGGGCTGAAGATAACACAGTTGAACTGGAGTTTATTCGCCCAGGCAAACCAACGGAGAACTCTTATATAGAGCGATTTAACCGAACTTATCGGACAGAAATACTCAACATGTACGTGTTCAAAACGCTGAGCGAAGTCCGAGATCTGACAGAAAATTGGATGAAGGAATACAACGATGAACGCCCTCATGACTCACTCGATGATTTGACTCCTTGGGAGTATTTAGCAAGGCATGAAAGTAGGAAAAACTCTAATTTAGAGTGCCACTAAAACCGGGAGGGTTACATGTTGAATAGCTGTAAAAAACATGACTATTGGCGAACTTTTATCATGCATACCTAGTTCTTCAAATTTGTTACTTGTTTTAACACACAACATTGATTTAGCAATTGAGTTATTCGGCGTTAGTGATGCCCAGTTAGGACTTTCCATTTCGCCTTGTTTTCGGTGTAAACCTGACATCATTTGGGGTACAAACCTTCTCAAGTGTATGGTGTCAGTCTTAAATTGGCATTCATTGAGAAAAACTATTTTCTATGAGTCTGTAGCTATTTTAGTGTTGTGTTGTGGCATAGTGAATTTGGCCACCTGATTAGAGGTGCTAAGATGCACCTCATAACATGACAGGTGAAACTATGACCACGCGAACCAGACGTACTCTCAGTGCGGAATTTAGATTCGAAGCAGCAAAAGCCATGGGTGTGGTAAATCGACAATGGACAAGTGGTTAAGGCAACTTAAGCAAGAAAGAAACGGAGTGACTCCCCAAGCCTCACCGATAACACCAGAGCAAATTGAGATACGTGAGCTGAAGAAGAAACTCGTCCGTCTTGAAGAACACAATGAAATATTAAAAAAGGCGACAACAGCTCTCTTGATGTCGGACTCACTGAACAACTCGCGATAATTGAGAAACTCAGGCAGAGCTTTAATGTAACCACCTTGTGTCATGTGTTCAGTGTCCACCGCAGCAGCTACAAATACTGGCGTTGTCGCTCTAAACGTGTATCCCCTGAGTTGGTGAAACTAAAAAGTCTCATTAACGAAGTTCATATGGCAAGCAATGGCTCTGCTGGTGCGAGAAGCATTGCCGATATGGTGACGCCCCAAGGTGTAAAACTAACACGTTATCGATCTTCTAAGATGATGAAATTTCTAGGGTTGGTAAGCTGCCAAACACCGAATCATCGTTATCGAAAGGCATCAAAAGAGCACGTAGAGATCACCAACCATCTATCTCGACAATTTGCCGTTACCTCTCCAAACCAAATCTGGGTAGGTGATGTGACGTATGTTCAGACGGGGCAGCGCTGGATGTATCTTGCTGTTGTCATCGATCTGTTCGCGAGAAAGCCAATTGGTTGGGCGATGTCAGTCTCGCCTGATATCAAGTTGACAGGAAAGGCACTCTCTATGGCGTTTGAATCACGAGGTAAGCCCAAAGGCGTGATGTTCCACAGCGACCAAGGAAGTCATTACACAAGTCGTTCTTATCGGCAACTGCTGTGGCGTTATCAAATCAAGCAAAGCTTATCGAGGCGAGGTAATTGCTGGGACGATTCCGTTCGTAGCACGAAATATTTACGGTAGTTTCAGCAATCAGTTGGTGGTGATTCAGACTTTATGTTGACCAATATCATCTGAAAGGAGGCCTGCTTTCATCATGTCGCCTTAGTAAATGGAAGATAACGTCATTATAACCGTAAAACTAAGTGAATATAGTTCCACATTCCTTATTTTTTGTCAGTATTAATAATGACAAAATGAAAAGGAGCACAGATAAGTGCTCCTTTGTCTACGTTCGGGAGTGAGGGTTAACCGATTTTAAACTGACCTACATCTTTAGACAGTTTATTAACTGAACTACCTACCCGTTTCGCTACTTCGTTAATATCATTCGACAAACCTTGGCTCACTCGGTTTTGTTCGTTTAAGTGTTCAAGGTTGGTGCTCAACTCTTCTGACACACTGCTTTGTTGCTCCGTCGCAGTAGCGATCTGAGTTGCCATGTCACTAACGATTGTTGCGGAAGACTGAATGGATTCAAACATTTGCTGAATGTTTAGCGACAACTCAACATTCTTCTCAACACGGTTTGAACCATCTAAGATTGAACTCACGGCGTCTTTCACACCCCTTTGTAACTTGTCGATCATGTTCTGAATTTCTTCAGTGGATTTTTGCGTTTTGCTTGCCAGAGAGCGAACTTCGTCGGCAACGACCGCGAACCCTCTACCTTGTTCACCAGCTCGTGCAGCTTCAATAGCGGCATTAAGAGCGAGTAGGTTGGTTTGTTCTGCGATGTTACGAATCACTTCGAGCACGGTAACGATATTGTTTGATTCACTCGCCAGTTGCTCAATCACTTGATTAGCTTTTTTGATGGAGTTCGCGAGTTGGTTAATCTCATCCACCGAGTTATCTATAATCTTCATACCCTGAGTGGTAAGCTCTGCGGTGTGATCAGTTTCGTTCGCCGATCTTAGAGTCCGTTCTGCCACTTCGCGAATGGATACACTGAATTCATTCACTGCCGCAGCAATATGCTCAATGCTCCTCGTTTGTTCATTACTTACACGTTGAGCATTCTCGTGTGTATTTGTAAGTTGAACCACATTGCTTTCTAGCGACGTGCTGCTTGATGATATTTCAGAAATGAGGGTTTGCAGTTTAGCCACAAAATCATCGAATGCCGAAGCCAGCTTACCCAGTTCGTCGGTGCGTTTGGAGTTGATGCGTTGTGTTAAGTCACCGTCTCCTTCGCTGATTTCTTTGATACGTCGAGTGAGATCATTGACACTGCTGACCAGCACTTTAGGAACGACATAACTTAACGTTCCAGTAAGGATGATGATGAAGGCAACGAATATCAACATGTAGAGCTGCGTCTTTGAAGTCTCTTCTGAGAATTCATTTACTTCGACTTTGGCCTGTGAATCTAGCTCTTGACTGGCGATATCATAGAGCTTTCGTAAGCTCTGGAAATCATCAGAAACTGTTGAACCAAGTAACGCTTCTGCTTCTTTGGTAGTTCCGCTATCTACCAGCTTGAAAAACTCATTCGACGATTGCTCCCATTTTCTAAAACGGTTTTCAAAGTCATTCACTTTGTTCGTGATTGCAGGGTGGTCATCCATCAGATTCTTAAACTTCATCATGCCGTCATAAGCTTGCTTAGCATTGTCTTTGAAGTCTTTTATATCGTCTTGCCCCGGACTAAGCAAATAATGGAGTTGAGCCACATAAGCTTGATATAAATCTCGGTCTGCATTCAAAACGAAAGAAACAGAAGGAAGGAACTGATGACCAAAATCATCTACGCCTTTGTTTAGTTTTTTGGTTAGCGTGCCGTACGTTAGAAATAAGATAATTAGAGATAAAACTGCAACCCCCATAGAAATAGAAAGTTTGGATCTAATACTCTTTGTTACTATCCCGAACATAAAAACCTCATGTGACAAAAAATGCAAGTACAACACTGACGATTTATTTTTTATTATCTGTTTTATTTTAGTGATAAATAAATTATCTGCAACACTTTGTAAACCGCCCCTAATTAGTTACACCCGTAATTAGAGGTTTCGGCTTGTTCATGCTTCATCAAGTATTCCCATGGTGTCAGATCGTTCAGTGCGTCACGAGGGCGTTCTTCGTTATATTCTTTCATCCAGTTCTCAGTCAGCTCACGGACCTCGTTCAATGTTTTGAAGAGGTGTTGTTTGAATCGCCACTACTTCAGTAGACGACTTTAAGCCTCATTAAAATACTGACGTTCATGCTCTAACGGTGATAGCCCATCATTGGAACTATGCTGTCGTTTCGGGTTGTAAAACATCTCAATATAATTAAACATATCCATCTTTGCGTCGTCCCTGGTCGCATAGATATTTCGCTTAATTCGTTCACGTTTCAGCAGTTGAAAGAAAAGCCTCCATGCGTTTTGATGTACGTAATATCTGTTACCCAAGCCGTGTTGGGCGCTAATGGATCGAATTGCCGTTCTAAACGATTTGGCGTAACAACGTGTTGCTCACAACTAGGCGCTCTCGGTTTGCGATAGCTAACTTGCGCTCGCAGTCCTGCTCGCTGCATCAGGCGATGCACTCGATTAATATCGCATTGCTCGCCAAGATCACGCAGATCTCGATGGAGTTTGCGGTATCCATAGATACCACCAGACTCAAGCCAACATTGTTTGAGTTGGCCTGTAAGTAGTTCATTGTCACGTTGTCGCTTCGACTTTGCGCAGCTCCTCCACGCGTACTCATCAAACAACTGACACAGTAGTCGCACGGAGTGTCTGGTGGTGCCGCTATCTGACAAGTTTTCCGCTGCGCTCCAAATTTTCCGCAGAGCGCGGCTTTGAATCTCCGCCGCAGGCACATGGCTGACCTTTTATAAATTCCTTCCCTATTCCCACCCCATCAGAACAGTAACTTATATTTGAAGTTCAGAATAGACGATCTATTCCAACCAGTAATAAGTCGTATGCGGTTTACCTCCCTTATTAAGTGAAAATAAGTCCATAGAATTGCCCTATTGAAATCAGATCACCCCCTAAGGTTTAGGGCAATTTATGACCATATTAGCAGCAATTGGGGCGAGGTTTTCTGCGTTCTACACGGATCAGCTAAAAGGGATTATTTGGGGTATTAGTGCCGCTTCAATTGGGGCGCTTTACACGGTTGCTGGAAGACTGGCATTTGATTCAGGTATGAATGTTACTGACTTGATGATGCTTCGTTACCTCGGCGCGATGTTTATTCTGTTACCATTGCATGGCCGACGGTTTTGGCAAACTAAACACTTGATTACCAGCAATCTCCGTTCTTGGCTGCTGGCATCAATTCTTGCTGGACCGTTATTCGCTATTACCTTGTTTTTGGGTTTGCAAAGCTCTTCTCCAGCGAATTCCGCAATGTTGCCATTTATCGCTATGAGTACGATGGGCATTGTGTGGAGTGCATTACTGCTCAAATTCAAAATTGGTCTTTTGCAATGGTCAGGTTTGATGATCATCATTGCTGGTCTTGTTTTATCTAATGTTACTTCTTTGGTTACCTGAGCCGATTTTTCATGGCAAGGCCTAGGTTTGTTTTGGTTGGCTGGAAGTCTTTGGGCCGGGTTCGGGGTCTTTCTCAAAGTCTTCAAGTTGCCAGCACTGACAGTTACGACGTTTGTATCTGTCATTTCTTCTTTAGTTGTTTTACCGATATTTCTGCTCAATACCAATATATCGTATCTTGTTGAACTGCCCTTAGGGCTATGGCTTAGTCAACTAATCATCCAAGGTGTGCTTGCAGGTTGCGGCACGACTCACCTTAAAAAAATACAACGCGAGTAATGCCTATGTCATTCACACACAAAAGGCATTACTCATGGCGAATAGAACCTACCTCCCAAGCATTACTCTAGATAGAACTTTTGAAGATTACCCGCTGTATTACAGCGACAAGGGGTTATACGAGTCAGCACTGACCTAGATGGTCGATGTCTTTGAACAGGCACTCAGTCAGTTTGACATCGCTCTCGCCACACGTTTGGACTTGTTTTTGGCAGAACGATATAACCGCAACGCATTGTTCATAAAAGCAACAAGAGATAGTTTAACTGGTTTGGCAAACAAAGCGTTTTTTATGGATAGACTTAGAAGTACTCTACTAACAAAAATGGAATCTAGCCATCCGTATGCAATCGTTATTTGTGACTTGGATGGTCTGAAAGTGATTAACGATAATTTGGGTCACAGAATCGGCGATGTGGCAATAAAAGAGTTTGCTAATTGTCTGCGTAGAGCTACCCGAGAGTTAGATACCGTTGCGAGGATTGGCGGAGATGAGTTTGGAATCATATCTCCCCTCAAGAGTAACGCAGATGCTAAAGATTTGGTGCAACGATTGGAAGCTGAAGTAACAAAAACAGTCATGTATGAAACTAATACGATTAATCTGAAAGCCAGTATTGGGTTTTCATTAACATCTCAAGATGGGGTGGAAGTAGACCATCTTCTCGACTTAGCTGATCAGAGAATGTACTCGGTCAAGCGCAACCATTACCAAAAGATGAGAATGCAGCCTAGGTAACAATAGAATAAAGATAAATTAATATCATGAGCTTATTAATAACAAAGCTTCCATGCTTGAAGTGGTTCATGGTTTTCTACATTGGATAAAACACTAGCAAACTTTTGCCCCGTTCTCACTTAGAACGAGCACTTTCCTCTGATTTTTAACTATTTGACCAAATTTCTTTAATGATTCAATGTAATTATGGGTGAATATTGAAGTGTGTTGGGATGTCATCACTGGTTCTGTGGTAGTACACACTACTTAATGGCGTTAATTTGTAAACGAAAGTAAGGAGGCTTTTATGGCTAATAAACATCAAGGTTCATGTCTTTGTGGTAGAGTTAAGTATGAGCTTTCCGGTGATTTCCAGTCTTTCTTTTTGTGTCACTGTATTCGTTGTCAAAAGGATACCGGTTCTGCTCATGCTGCTAATCTATTTTCTAAAGCGAGCACGTTAACTTGGTTGAAAGGTGAAAGTGACGTTAAAACCTACCAGCATCCAAACTCAATGCATGCAAAAAGCTTTTGCCAAATATGTGGGTCTGCACTTCCCACGATAGCTGAAAGTATTAACAGTGCAGTGGTTCCTGCGGGTAGTCTAGATAGCATAATTTCAATTGAGCCTACCGCTAAAATCTTTGTAGGTAGTAGTGCAAACTGGTCTAGGAATTTAGATAATGTGCCTAGCTATGAAGAACTACCGGGGCAAGTTAAGAACTAGACATATACACCTTACACCTGCCACGTTATAACTCAAAACTGTCTGTGCGACCTGAAGTCGTATGAAGCGTTGTTCACCGCTTTATGAGTGAACCGTCTGTATCACCAGATGAACCTACGAGCCTGAATAAAGCAGCGGCTCGGACAATGTAACGAAACTTGGCCGTTGGGCTGAGTGGGAACAGAATCGTGAGAGGACGTTTCTCCTGAAAACCACAATTCGGGTAAGTGCTAGGTAGTCAGTATGATGAACGTATGTGAATCCATTCAAGGTGCGTTATATGATGAAGCAGCGGAAGTGGTTAATACGCTGTGGCCAAAAGGCAATGAGAGTTGGAAAGAGGTTGGACAGTACTCTTTCGTGGTCACTGCACTCTCCGCACTATAGTGGGCATCTAACCTGACATTTTACGTAACATACGGAACAGGGTAAGCCTGTATCACTCCCTTTGGGAAAGCCTTTGTGGCCGATAGTGATGCAGGTATAGGAGGTCGGAAAAAGCGAAAGCTACATTGTAATGATGCAGATACAGACTTATGTCTGATCACGAAAGTGAGCCCACTTCCGACTGGTCTCCCATTGCGAGAGAATTTGAAGAACTTTATTCAAGGAGGAAAGCAAATGGTGATCTCGAAAGAGATTGGTGCATCTTCTGACGGCGCTCAATGGCAGTCCATCGACTGGAAATCCATTGAAGCACACGTATTGAAGCTTCAAATGCGTATCGCAAAAGCAACGAGAGAAAAGAAATACGGTAAGGTGAAGTCCTTACAGTGGCTCTTGACTCATTCTCGCTCAGCCAAGCTTCTTGCAGTTAAGCGAGTCTCTCAGAATAAAGGCAGTAAAACGCCTGGAATAGACGGTGTCACCTGGACCACAGATGCACGCCGTATGAAAGCAGTCAATCAACTGAGCCGCAAGGCTTACTCTGCAAAACCACTTAAACGTATCTACATTCCCAAAAAGAACGGTAAGCTCAGGCCATTGGGTATTCCATGCATGATTGATAGAGCGCAACAAGCCCTCCATCTTCTAGCATTCGAACCAGTGTCCGAAACGCTTGCCGACCTCAATAGCTATGGGTTTAGGACAAATCGCAGCACGGCTGACGCCGTCAGTCAGTGTTTCAAATGTTTGGCTCTAAAGCGATCAGCGAAATGGGTTCTTGAGGGAGATATTAAGGCTTGCTTCGACAAAATCGGGCATCAATGGCTTATGGACAATATCACGGTAGATAAACGTATGTTAGAGCAATGGTTAAAGTCTGGCTATGTGGATAAGGGTCTGTTCTATGATACCGATGAAGGTACACCTCAAGGTGGAATAATCTCTCCAACCTTGATGCTAATGACTCTCGCGGGAATAGAGCAACAAATAAAATCTACAGCCCTGAAAAAGGGGGCTAGAGCCAACTTTATCGGTTATGCGGATGATTTCGTGGTTACTTGCTCTTCAAAGGAAGTGCTAGTGAACGACATCAAACCGTTGGTAGCTGGCTTTTTGGCAGAAAGAGGGTTAGCCCTCTCCGAAGAGAAAACGAAGATCACTCATATTGATGATGGCTTTAACTTTCTAGGCTTCAATCACAGGAAGTACAAAGGCAAATTGCTCATCAAACCGAGCAAATCCAACACGCTGTTATTCTTGAGAAATCTACGAGAACTCATTAAAAAGCACGCAACCATCCCTGTTAACGATCTTATCAAGTTGATAAATCCGAAACTCAGGGGATGGGCGAATTACTATCGCCACTGTGTTGCTAAACAAATATTCGGGTATGTCGGCCACAAACTATTCCAAGCGCTATGGCACTGGGCAGTTAGGCGTCATCCAACCAAGTCCAAAGACTGGGTTGTTCATAAGTACTTTCTCAATCGTAAAGGCCAATGGCAATTTCACGGTTGGCAGAAAATCATGAACATGGACTGTCACTTCAATCTGTTCCAAATAGCGAAAGTGCCTATCGAAAGACACGTGAAAATTAGGAGTGCTGCTACCCCTTTTGACCCTCAATACCAAGAATACTTGGCGAAGAGAAAACCCAAAAGGCTAGCTCGTAACTCTTGGAACGAACCTGCTTCGACTGCTTTATAAGTTGCTGGGTATCAATGATGCCTTAGTGGAGGCTTGAGCCGTATGCAGTGAAAGTTGCACGTACGGTTCTTAGAGGGGCGGCACTTGGTAACAAGTGTCGTCTACTCGACAAAAACGTGCTAGATCTCCACGCTGGTATCCAACAAGTCGACTATTTCAAGGTCCTGTGTAATCTGATCTCGAATCCCTTGTTGAAGTGCAAGTGCGCGGATGTGCGAGCTTCTGCGTTGAAGTTGGCCCGCTTCGCGGGAAGGGGCCAGTTTATTCTCCACTGCCATCGGGGGGGGGCAAAGAACTCGTCGCCATCCATAAGATCATCCTCTTCGATGTCTTCAAAACGAGACTTAACGAGCTCAAGCTTTTCTTCAACTGTCATATCAAATCCAATGCAGCCCTGGCGGGCTGCTTTTGGTCACAAAATACTCACACATCTGTTCAATATCATCTTTTGAATGAAATGTAAATCTAGCTGTTATATAGTGATCCTACATGTGAATATCTAAGCATCGCTGCAAAAGTATGCAGATTATATTAGCTGCTAATGATATGAATTGATGCAAATGTGATGCAAAAAAATTTAGGAGTTATTGGTATACTATGGATAGAATATTGAATTGTAAGGGTTTACCTTGGGGTGGTGAGCCGTGTTAGCAAAGCGAATAATTCCCTGTCTTGATGTCAGAGACGGGCAGGTTGTCAAAGGCGTACAGTTCCGTAACCATGAAATCATTGGTGATATTGTGCCACTGGCCCGCAGGTATGCTGAAGAAGGCGCAGATGAACTGGTTTTTTACGATATTACGGCGTCCAGTGATGGACGGGTTGTCGACAAAAGCTGGGTACAGCGTGTAGCTGAGGTGATTGATATTCCTTTCTGTGTTGCCGGTGGCATTAAATCTGCTGCTGATGCAGCGAAAATTCTTGAATTCGGTGCAGACAAAGTTTCAATTAATTCTCCGGCACTGGCAAATCCGGAGCTGATTACAACACTTGCTGACCGGTTTGGTGTGCAGTGTATCGTGGTCGGAATTGATTCTTACTTTGATAAGGAGAGTGGTCTGTATCAGGTGCATCAGTATACTGGTGATGAGAGCCGCACACAGATCACACAATGGCAAACCCGGGACTGGGTCCAGGAAGTTCAGAAACGTGGCGCCGGGGAAATTGTGCTGAACATGATGAATCAGGACGGGGTCAGACAGGGCTATGATCTTGAGCAGCTGCGGATGGTCCGGGATGTCTGCCATGTTCCCCTGATCGCTTCTGGTGGTGCCGGAGAGATGACTCACTTTGCTGATGCATTTTTGCAGGTAAATGTTGATGGTGCATTAGCAGCTTCAGTATTTCATAAGCAAATCATTAACATTGGTGAGTTAAAACAATATTTAAAATCGGAGAATATCGAGGTAAGGGTATGACTGTCGCACAGACTGCGGAATCTTTTGTCTCCCGGATTAACTGGGAAAAGGTCAATGGTTTAGTACCGGCTATTGTCCAGGACTTTATTTCGGGTCAGGTACTGATGATGGGCTACATGAATCCGGAAGCGCTGGAAAAAACATTTTCCACCGGGCAGGTGACTTTTTATTCCAGAAGCAAACAGCGGCTGTGGACGAAAGGGGAAACCTCCGGCAATGTACTGAAGCTGAAGAATGCATCTCTGGATTGTGATCAGGATACTTTGCTGGTTAAAGTGAATCCTGTTGGCCCGACCTGCCACAAAGGAACAACAACCTGTTGGGATGCAGAACAGCAGGAAGAAAGTCAGATGGTCTGGCTTCATCAACTTGAACAGCTTTTGGCGGACAGAAAAAGTGCAGACCCACAATCTTCCTACACAGCCAGTTTATATGCCCGCGGCACCAAACGTATTTCGCAGAAAGTGGGTGAAGAAGGGGTTGAAGTCGCGCTTGCGGCGACGGCGGGTGACAAGGAAGAGTTAATTTGTGAATCAGCAGATTTGATTTACCACTTGCTGGTCTTGCTCAATGATCAGGAACTTTCGGTGAGTGATGTAATAGATAAATTAAAAGAGCGTCACAAATAGCCGTATCTGACAAATATACCCAAACAACCCTGCATCTTCAGGTTGCTTGGGTATATAAATGTATTTAAATCAGCCTCATCAGAGGCTGATTTCTTTCCATTCCCCGGGTTGTAAGCCGTCAAGTTTCATGTCTCCGACAGCATAGCGGATCAGTCTGAGTGTCGGAAAACCAATATGAGCCGTCATCCTGCGAACCTGGCGGTTTCGACCTTCTGTGATGGTGACAGAAAGCCATGTCGTTGGTATTGCCGCCCGGTAACGTACCGGCGGGTGACGTTCCCAGATTTCCGGTTCAGGTATGATGTCAACTCCCGCGGGCAGAGTCGGACCATCTTTCAGGGTTACCCCCCGGCGCAGTTTGTCTAAATCGCTTTCGCCGGGCGCGCCTTCAACCTGTACCCAATATGTTTTAGGAGACTTTGAACGTGGCTGGGTCAGGCGGGCCTGAAGAATACCATCGTTGGTGAGTACCATCAGGCCTTCACTGTCACGGTCAAGCCGGCCGGCAGCATATACATCTTTTACCGGAATAAAATCGGCCAGTGTCCGGCGTTTTTCTCCATCGGTAAACTGACTTAATGTGTCATAAGGTTTATTGAACAAAATAACTTTCCGCTCTTGCGGTGACAGCGGTTTTGTTTGCCTGTGGTGGTTTTTACCTGAATGCTTTTGGCCATGTTGCGGGGAGCCTGCATTGCGTTTTTTCCCTGTATTTCCTTTCCTGCGCTGATGTAAAGAAGAATTGTTGCGGGATGGGAAAGACATGTTAACTACCTTGCAAAAATGTAAATGAAATGTATTTCAATATTTTCTCATTGCTCTGTTTAAGCTATGATTTGCTCGCCCTAAAAGACAACGAAACGAAAATTATATAGAGTTATTGTCGTTTCGCAAAATTATATTCGATTGTCTGTTTGCTGAGAATTGATGTATTTATCCAGCGGTCCCCGGAATTTTACGGGTTGATTTCAGCGCTGGTTTCATGTGAGATACAGGAGATGTATCAGCAACAGACGGGTGGATTTTATGGATTCGCCTTAGTCATCCACACAACACCGTAGGCTTTATGTACGGGTTGTTTATAACTATAGGGAAATTACATGCCTACAAGAAAACCTACAATAATATATACAATTACCGATGAAGCACCTGCACTGGCAACGTATTCTTTGCTTCCGGTTATTCAATCTTTTACAGCCTCGTCAGGGATCAACATTGAGACACGTGATATCTCATTGGCTGGCCGGATTATTGCGAACTTTCCTGATGCTTTAAAACAAGATCAACGTATTGATGATGCATTATCTGAACTGGGGCAACTGACCCAGGACCCGGGTGCGAACATCATTAAACTGCCGAATATTTCAGCCTCTGTGCCTCAGTTAAAAGCCGCTATTCTGGAGTTGCAGCAAAGAGGTTATGCTTTGCCGGACTATCCTGAAGAACCGGCTTCAGATGAAGAACGGAAAATCAAAACAACGTATGACAAAATTAAAGGCAGTGCGGTCAATCCTGTGTTGCGTGAAGGTAACTCCGATCGCCGTGCGCCATTGTCGGTAAAAAATTATGCCCGTAAGAATCCTCATTCGATGGGTGCGTGGTCAGGGGATACTCAATCTCATGTGGCAACGATGAGTGAAAACGACTTTTTTGGCACTGAAAAATCATTGACTGTGCAAAACGCGACTCAGGCTTCCATTATTTTTGTCGGTCAGGATGGTCAGCAAAAAGTTCTCAAGTCACCTTTTGCTCTTCAGGAAAAAGAAATCATTGATACTGCAGTGATGAATGTAAATGCGCTGTGTTCCTTCTTTGAAAAAGAAATTGCTGATGCAAAAGCGAAAAATGTGCTGTTGTCGTTGCATATGAAAGCAACCATGATGAAGGTATCAGATCCGGTTATTTTTGGTCATGCCGTCAAAGTATATTATAAAGATATTTTCGAAAAATATGGTGAATTATTCGAACAGCTGGGCGTAGACGTGAACAACGGAATTGGTGATGTATACGCGAAAATCAAGTCACTGAGCGACGAACAACAGGCAGAAATTAAAGCGGCGATTGAACAGGTTTATTCTTACCAGCCAGCATTGGCGATGGTGGATTCAGATCGGGGTATTACCAATCTGCATGTTCCCAGTGATGTCATTGTTGATGCCTCTATGCCGGCCATGATTCGTTCTTCAGGCCAGATGTGGGGGCCTGATGGCAAGCAGAAAGATACCAAAGCGATGATTCCGGATCGGTGTTATTCAGGTGTGTATCAGGCTGTGATCGAGTTTTGTAAAGAGCAGGGTGCATTTGACCCGTCGACGATGGGAAGTGTGCCTAATGTCGGGTTAATGGCCCAGAAAGCTGAAGAGTATGGTTCTCATGACAAAACTTTTGTGCTGGATGCTGACGGTATTGTGCAGGTTGTTGATGAAACAGGTGCGGTGTTGCTTGAGCAAGCTGTTGAATCCGGAGATATTTTCCGGATGTGTCAGGTTAAAGATGCCCCGATTCGTGACTGGGTGAAACTGGCGGTCACAAGAGCGCGTCTGAGCGATACGCCTGCCGTATTCTGGCTGGATGAAGCCCGGGCGCATGATGCAGAGTTGATTAAGAAAGTCAGGTTGTATCTGCCTGAGCACGAAACATCTGGTTTGGATATTCAGATTATGTCGCCGGTAGATGCTACAAAATATTCATTAAAACTGATTAAAGCCGGGCAGGATGTTATTTCTGTGACCGGTAACGTTTTGCGTGACTATCTGACCGATTTATTCCCGATTCTTGAGTTGGGCACCTCAGCGAAAATGTTATCCATTGTTCCTTTGATGAATGGGGGCGGGTTGTTTGAAACCGGTGCGGGCGGTTCGGCGCCAAAACATGTTCAGCAGGTTGAGAAAGAAAACCACTTGCGCTGGGACTCTTTAGGTGAATTTTTGGCACTTGCTGCATCTTTGGAGCATTTAAGTGTTGTTACAGGGAATAAAAAAGCACAGGTGCTGGCTGACGCGTTAGATCAGGCGACCGGAAAATTCCTTGATACAAACAAATCACCGTCACGTAAAGTTGGTGAACTGGATAACCGGGGCAGTCATTACTATCTGGCAAGATATTGGGCTGAAATGCTGGCACAGCAAACAGAAGATGATGAACTGGCTGGCGAATTTGCGCCTGTTGCACAGCGGCTGGCAGATTCTGAAGCACAAATTCTGGAAGAACTGAATAGTGCTCAGGGTGTAAAAGGCGATTTAGGTGGGTATTATCTGCCTGATACAGGCAAAGTTTCTGCTTTAATGCGCCCGAGTCAGACACTGAACAATATCATTGACTGAGCGTTGTTTGGGTATAAAGCACAAAATAACCCGCTTAATCGCGGGTTATTTATTTACATAGCCTGTTCATTAAAAGAATAAACTATGTGACAGGTTTGGCAGCGTTTTATTATTTTGCTTGCTGAACTTCGATCGGGATAACACTGCTGGCGTGAAAGCCTTTAGGTCCCTGTTCAACTTCATATGATACTTGTTGGCCTGCTTTCAAAGTACGGTATCCCTCCATCTGAATTGTCGAGTAGTGGGCAAAAATATCGCCATCTTCTCCATCTGCACAGATAAAACCAAATCCTTTGGCATTGTTAAACCATTTTACTTTACCGGTAGCCATGCTATACATCCCTCATGCATTTTATTACTGATGTTGTCGACAAAAATAATCCTGTAAAAACAGGAACATTTTCATATTTGTCTGTGAACTTTAATTTAGCGCTGCTGCCAAATTAACAAGCCACTACTTAAGCAAATTTAGTCAATCACTCCCTACAGTCAACAATGAAAGTGAATAAACATCGATATCTTTGCAACAAAATGCGCTAGTGTTTACATTTCTATAACTATCAGTGAAATATTTCTGTGAATGGTTATCCAGCAGGATTAAACTTGTTAAGTGGATAGCAATCTTTTATTTGCAGCGATACAATTGGTAGATTAGTCTCTAAGTATGAGACGTTTTCGCTTCAGCGATAAGAATGTCATATCAGTTGGCTATAAAAACAATCATTTTTGTTGCCAGAGGTTCAAATAATTAATCTAACTGGAAAACTCTCAGATTCAGCCGTTATCGTTATGAGTAAAAATTTTGAATGGGTGGCTCCAGACTCAGAATTACTGGAGAAAGAAAAAACAGCAGTTCAGCCACCATCTATGTACAATGTCATTCTGATGAATGATGATTATACACCGATGGACTTTGTCATTGAGATCCTGGGACGTTTTTTTGCGATGGATGCCGATCAAGCGACACAAGTGATGCTGAAAGTCCACTATGAAGGGAAAGCTGTCTGCGGGACATTTACTGCTGAAGTTGCTGAGATGAAAGTAGCGCAGGTTACTGTTTATTCGAGGGAACATGAGCACCCATTGCTTTGTATCATGGAGCGAGCTTAGTACTTGCCAGAACAACAGGATATGTTGTTCCTTAAGGAGGCCCCAATGCTTAACAAAGAATTAGAGTTGAGTCTGAATAATGCCTTTGCCCGGGCCCGGGATAAAAGGCATGAGTATATGACTGTCGAGCACCTTCTGCTTGCGTTGCTGGAAAATGGTGCAGCGAAGGAAGCTTTAATCGCCTGTAAAGCAGATCTGAATGCATTACGTTCTGAACTCGATGCATTCATTGATAAAACCACCCCATTAATCCCCGAAAGTGATGAAACAAGAGAAACCCAGCCCACGTTGAGTTTTCAACGGGTATTACAACGGGCTGTGTTTCATGTCCAGTCATCAGGACGAAATGAAGTCACTGGTGCAAATGTTCTGGTTGCTATTTTTAGTGAACAGGAATCTCAGGCAGCTTATTTGCTGAAAAAATATGACATTAGTCGCCTTGATATTGTGAATTACATTTCACATGGTATTACCAGAACGACCGGACCTGCGGAGGAATCATCCGAATCGTTTGGTAGTGAAGGTTCTGAGGAAGTGTCTTCTGAAGAGCGTCTGGAAAACTTCGCGACGAATTTAAACAACCTGGCAAAACAGGGAAGTATTGACCCGTTAATCGGACGGGATCCTGAGCTGGAAAGAACAATTCAGGTTTTATGCCGCCGGCGTAAAAATAACCCGCTGCTGGTTGGGGAAGCCGGTGTCGGAAAAACAGCGATTGCTGAAGGACTGGCCTGGCGAATTGTTGAAGGGCAGGTCCCTGAAGTTATTCAGGATAGCGTGATTTATTCTCTGGATATTGGCTCCTTATTAGCGGGAACCAAATACCGGGGCGATTTTGAGAAACGCTTTAAAAATATTCTGAAACAACTCGAAGGTGAGAAGAATACGATTCTTTTCATCGATGAAATTCACACGATCATTGGTGCTGGTGCCGCATCCGGTGGTCAGGTTGATGCGGCGAATCTTATCAAGCCTCTGTTGAGTAGTGGTAAATTGCGTTGTATCGGCTCTACAACTTATCAGGAATACAGCAATATTTTTGAAAAAGAACGGGCATTATCCCGTCGTTTCCAGAAGATTGATATTGTTGAACCTTCTCTGGATGACACCACGAAAATTCTGATGGGTCTCAAATCAAAATATGAGGCGCATCATGAAGTGCGTTACACCAATAAAGCTTTACGGGCAGCGGTTGAACTGTCTGCGAAATATATCAATGAAAGGCATCTGCCAGATAAAGCGATTGATGTGATTGATGAAGCAGGTGCGCGCATTCGTCTGATGCCGGTGAGTCGCCGGAAGAAGACCGTTGGTGTTTCCGACATTGAAGCCATGGTTGCTAAAATGGCTCGTATACCTGAGAAATCCCTGTCGTCTTCAGATAAAGATGTGCTTCAGTCACTGGAGCGCAAGATGAAGATGATGGTTTTCGGACAGGATAAAGCAATCGGCGCGCTGAGTGAGGCAATCAAACTATCCAGAGCGGGTTTGGGTGCGGAGAACCGTCCGGTAGGCTCGTTCTTATTTGCAGGCCCGACCGGGGTAGGTAAGACAGAAGTGACCTTGCAGCTGGCGAAGATACTCGGTATTGAGCTGCTTCGGTTTGATATGTCTGAATATGGTGAACGACATTCCGTCAGCCGCTTAATTGGTGCACCTCCCGGTTATGTCGGATATGATCAGGGCGGCTTGTTGACGGATGCTGTGATCAAACATCCGCATGCGGTTGTTTTGCTTGATGAGATTGAAAAGGCGCATCCGGACATTTTTAACCTGTTACTGCAAGTGATGGATAATGGGACACTCACGGATAATAATGGCCGTAAAGCTGACTTCCGGAATGTAATTTTAGTCATGACGACAAATGCTGGTGTTGCCGAAACGGTGAAAAAATCGATTGGCTTAATTCAGCAGGATCATTCTCATGATGCATTGTCTGAAATTAAGAAAGTATTCAGTCCTGAATTCAGAAACCGTTTGGATAATATCATTTGGTTTAATACGTTGGATCAACGGGTCATTCATCAGGTGGTTGATAAGTTTATTGTTGAACTTCAGGCTCAGCTTGACTCCAGAGGCGTTTCTCTTGAGGTATCAGAGGAAGCGAGAACATGGCTGGCTAAGAAAGGATATGATAAAGAAATGGGTGCCCGTCCGATGAGTCGTGTGATTCAGGAGCAACTGAAGAAACCATTAGCGAATGAGTTGTTATTTGGTTCACTGGTTGAAGGCGGAACGGTAACAGTCAAGCTGAAGAAAGACTCATTGTCATTCGAGTTTATCGGAACAAAAGAAGAAGCAATCCATTAGTGTTGTTTTCTGCATAAAAAAACGGAGCTATGTCGCTCCGTTTTTTTATGCGAGATTTTGATTAACGGGCACGGAAGACAATACGGCCTTTAGATAAATCATAAGGAGTCAATTCAACAGTGACTTTGTCACCAGTCAGAATTCGAATGTAGTTTTTGCGCATTTTTCCTGAGATATGCGCTGTTACTACGTGACCATTTTCAAGCTCAACACGGAACATAGTATTTGGTAACGTGTCGAGAACCGTACCTTGCATCTCAATTACGTCTTCTTTAGCCATTTAATCCTCTTTAGAAATGTGGCAAAAAATCACGGGCAGATATCGCCGTCATCTTTAGAAATAAAAAAGTTGCGCGTATTCTACCTGTGCCAACGCTGATTTACTAGCCTTTGATGTGGATGAAATCGAGTTTTATAATTCATTGCCGGGCATTCATCAATTTGGTAGCCAAGATAAAGCCATTCTTTATTCATCATCTGACAAATCTGTATTTGCAGCAAAACCGCGAATGTGCCTAAAGAGAGGGAAGAGTCAGGATCATAGAAAGTATAAAAAGCACTGCCGCTGTCGGGGAGCATATCGGTGACCGCAACCGCAACTAACTGGTCCGCGTCGTAAATGTGAATATACGATGTTGACAGCCAGCTGCAGGACGAAAATTTTTCAAACTCAGCCTGATCCGGTGGATACATTGAGCCATTTTGATGGCGTTGTTCAATATATCGTTCGTAAAGGGAATACCACAGCGGATCCAGCGTCGATTTGATTTCCCAGCTCAAATGAGATGTTTTATTTTTCAGTCTCTTCTGGCTTCTTGATGGCTGAAAATCATTCACAGGGATGCGGACAGGCTGGCAGGCCTGACACAGTCCGCAGTATGGTTTATAGATTGTAGATCCACTTCTCCGGAAGCCATTTGACAGGAGCATTTCGTATTGTTCCGGGCAATGCAGCTTTTCATCCATCACGATCGCGACACGTTCCTGGCGCTCGGGCAGATAGCTGCAAGCGTGATAGTGAGTAAGACCAATTCGTATATTCTTATGCATAGAAACCGTTAATCATAATTATTGATGGTTGAAATCTTCTGAGGTTGAAATCCACTGAGATTGATAGCACCGGGCGTTAACCTGATGTTGTTTAAGCGTTTGCAGCCGGGTAAGGAAATCCTCTCGTTCCAATTCGTATGCACCCAGGGAAGCCAGGTGAGAATTCATAACCTGACAGTCAATGAGCTTACCTCCCGCCTGTGAAAAATGCCGGCAAAAAGCCCATAATGCGATTTTTGAAGCGTTTGTTTTGAGACTGAACATTGATTCTCCACAGAATAGTTGTCCGATAGCGATCCCGTAAAGACCGCCAACCAAAGTGTCTTCATCCCAGACTTCGACTGAGTGACAGTATCCGGCTTGTGCTAAATTTTTATAAGCGGCCCGCATTTCCTCATTGAGCCAGGTTTGTTCGGGTGTACGTGTTGTTGAACATAAGTCAATGACTTGATGCGTACATTGATTGATACTTATCTGATATGCGACCTTTTTCTGAAATTTACGAAGACTTTTTGCAGGTTTAAATGTGAAAGGGTTAAATATTGCTCTGGGAGACGGGCTCCACCATAAAATGGGTTCACCAGGTCCGTACCAGGGAAAAATTCCTTCCTGGTAAGCTTTGATGAGGCGGGAAACATGGAGGTCACCACCATAGGCCAGTAGGCCATTCGGATTATCAAGGGCTTGTTCAGGAGAAGGGAAAAAATATTCTCCCGCTGCCAGTTCCGGAATATATATTGTCATATCAATACTTTCTGTTGGAGATGTTCTATGCGATTTTTCATATTGATCTTATGTGTTTTACCCTGGCTTGCCAATGCCGCTTACGAAAGAAATGTTGCGCGGCCGGTTGATAAAATCGTTTTTGGCAAAGTTGAGTCTGTCCGGTATTTTTCCCAGCGGCAGGTCATTCATGCGAAAAAGCATGGTTGGGAAACATTTGCCGGTGCGGTTGCCGGAGGCGTGATCGGACACCAGTTCGGCAGTGGTCACGGGAATACATGGGCGACCATTATCGGAGCCATTGCCGGTGCGGAAATTGCTGCCAATCGCTATGATACAAGGCCGTATCACCGGGATGACCCATTGGTTGAGTTATTAATTGCACCGGATAAAAAAGGTGAGAAGCTGCTCGATATTATTCAGGATGTTGACCCACATATGCTGTTCAGTAAAGGAGATAAAGTGAGAATTTTGTTTTTCAGCAATGGTGTCCGGGTTGATAAAGAGTACTGATTGAATCTTGCTCTGAAGTGTTTTTTCAGTGATTCAGAAAGCCAGGGGTGGAGTTCCCGGGGAAATTTCGTTAGTCTCAGGCTACGAAGAATATTTATCACCTGTGAATAATGAAGAGCCGGGTGATACAGGGAAAACATATCCAGATGGAAAGTCTCACATTACAACCAATAAATATGATTCAGGGTGAAGTCAATTTGCCAGGTTCCAAGAGTGTTTCGAACCGGGCGTTGCTGCTGGCAGCATTGGCTAAAGGGACAACCCGTTTAACTAATTTACTAGATAGTGACGATATTCGTCATATGCTCAATGCACTGAAGGCACTTGGTGTCCAATACCGCCTTTCTCATGATAATACCGTTTGTGAGGTTGATGGCTTAGGTGGCGTGTTTCATTCGGATACTTCACTTGAATTGTTTTTAGGGAATGCTGGAACGGCAATGCGTCCTCTGGCTGCTGCTTTGTGCCTTGGACACGGGGATTTTGTGCTGACCGGTGAGCCGCGGATGAAAGAGCGTCCGATCGGACATCTGGTTGATGCTTTGCGCCAGGCAGGGGCAGAGATTCAGTATCTGGAAAATGAAAACTTTCCGCCGTTAAAAATTCAGGGGAAAGGGCTAACAGGCGGAACGGTTTCGATTGACGGTTCTATCTCCAGTCAGTTTTTAACAGCGCTCTTAATGTCTGCACCACTTGCTTCCGGCGATACTCAAATTCAGATTATCGGGGAGTTGGTTTCAAAACCATATATAGACATCACATTGCACATCATGGCGCAGTTTGGTATTCACGTTGAGAATCATGATTATCGTGAATTTACCATTCAGGGTGGACAATCATATACGTCACCGGGAACATTTTTAGTGGAAGGCGATGCTTCTTCAGCTTCATATTTCCTTGCTGCTGCGGCAATCAGGGGAGGAGAAGTCAAGGTCTCCGGCATTGGAAAAAATAGTATTCAGGGTGATGTTCAGTTTGCTTATGCACTTGAAAAAATGGGCGCTGACATTGAATGGGGTGATGATTTCATCAGTGCCAGAAGAAACGTATTGCAAGCGGTGGATATGGACTTTAATCATATCCCGGATGCAGCGATGACAATCGCTACTGCCGCGCTGTTTGCCAAAGGAAAAACCGCGATTCGCAATGTGTATAACTGGCGTGTTAAAGAGACTGATCGTTTGGCGGCTATGGCAACAGAGCTCAGAAAAGTGGGCGCAATTGTCGAAGAAGGGGAAGACTATATTACAATTACGCCACCTGAGAAGCTGACTCACGCTGCGATCGATACTTATAATGATCACCGGATGGCGATGTGCTTCTCTTTGGTAGCACTGAGTGATACGCCTGTGACGATTAACGACCCGGGCTGTACCTCAAAAACATTCCCGGATTACTTTGAGCGCCTGAAAAGCCTGAATCACTAATCTGTAATTTTGTTCGATTCTTGTTGCAATAAAAGCCTCTTCTTTGTAAATGAAAGAGGCTTTTTAATCCTGTAGTGTGAATTCCTTAGACAGGTGATGTGCCAGATATTTAAATACATTGAATACAACAGTGGTCTTTTCTGTGGGTAATCCGCTTTCATTCAGGAAATAATTCCCTTTGAAGATTAGCACCCCATCTTTCTCTTCAACTGAATCAGCCCGCATGCCATCCATATACTGGTCATGCTCCTGAATCAGTTGATTTGCAATCATCAATAAATCAGTTGCCGGAATTTTTTTCTTCTCGTTCACCGTGACTCTCTTTTCTATTCTATATTTCTGACAGAGCATTGTATGAATCAGTGTTTTCGGATCAATAAGAAATGGGTATCTTCTGTTTTGTATACAAAGATTTTGTGATATACCCCATAAATCAGTTTTTTTTTTCAGCAGCACTCATACACTCCATTTAGTATGACCGGGCTTTTGGCTGAGCTGGCATATGATTAGAACAATTGTCGACCAGTTAATTATCAATTTGAAAAAACTGGTTGATCTTCTGGTTATCTCGCTCAATAGTAAAAAAAGAGAATTTTTTGAATGTGGTGCGAAGTGCGTTCGCATTTTGATGAAGGATATGTTAATCAATTATGGGTAAATCACTGGTTATAGTGGAGTCTCCTGCCAAGGCGAAAACGATTAATAAATATCTTGGCCGGGACTATATTGTGAAGTCTAGTGTCGGTCATGTCCGGGATCTTCCAACCTCTGGTCAATCTAATTCAGCTAAAAAAGCGGCTCCGGTTTCAACAAAAAACCTTTCTCCTGAAGAAAAAGCCCGTCTGAAAAAAGAGAAAGAGCGTAGTGCCCTGATAAAGAAAATGGGCATTGACCCTTATCAGGGCTGGGAAGCTAATTATCAGGTTCTTCCCGGTAAAGAAAAGGTTGTTTCAGAGCTGCAAAAGCTGGCTAAAGACGCTGACTCTATCTATCTCGCAACCGATTTGGATAGAGAGGGAGAGGCCATTGCCTGGCACTTACAGGAAATTATTGGTGGTGATAAAGAACGCTATAAGCGCGTTGTTTTTAATGAGATAACCAAAAACGCGATTCAGCAGGCCTTTAAAGAACCTGGTGAGTTGAATATGGACGGTGTGAATGCGCAACAGGCACGCCGTTTTATGGATCGCGTTGTCGGATTTATGGTTTCACCATTGTTGTGGAAAAAAGTTGCCAGAGGATTGTCTGCAGGGCGCGTTCAGTCTGTTGCAGTAAAACTTCTGGTCGAAAAAGAGCGTGAAATTAAAGCTTTTGTACCGGAAGAGTTCTGGGATATTCACGCTGACACGAAAACCCGGTCTCACAGTGACTTTCGATTATTGGTTGCACAAAAAGACGGAGCTGCTTTCAAACCCGTCAATGAGCAGGAAACGAAAGATGCGGTATCCGCACTTGAAGCCGCGCAGTATGAAGTTTGTAAGCGTGAAGACAGACCAACATCAAGTAAGCCATCAGCACCATATATCACTTCAACCCTTCAGCAGGCAGCCAGTACCCGGTTAGGCTATGGGGTGAAGAAAACTATGATGCTGGCGCAGCGTTTGTACGAAGCTGGTTATATCACCTATATGAGAACTGATTCGACCAACCTGAGTGCTGAAGCTGTTGACTCAGTCCGGGAGTATATCCAGACCGAATTTGGTGATGCGTATTTACCTGATAGTGTCAATGTGTATGGCAGTAAAGCAGGAGCGCAGGAAGCTCACGAAGCGATTCGACCATCGAATGTTCAGGTTCAGGCTGATGCCCTTGAAGGGATGGACAATGATGCACATAAGCTATATGCGTTAATCTGGAATCAGTTTGTTGCCTGTCAGATGACGCCTGCGCGTTACGACTCCACGACTATCAGTGTGAAAGCGGCATCTTACACATTGAAAGCGAAGGGCCGGATTCTGAAGTTCGATGGCTGGACCAGAGTACAGAGACCTTCCGGAAAAAATGAAGACCAGATACTTCCCGGTGTTCAGGTTGGCGATATTCTGTCTCTTGTCAAATTAGATCCAAAACAGCATTTTACCAAGCCACCGGCACGTTTTACTGAGGCTGCACTGGTGAAAGAGCTGGAGAAAAAAGGGATTGGTCGTCCTTCCACGTATGCTTCGATCATTTCCACGATTCAGGATCGTGGTTATGCGAAAATTGAGCAACGCCGGTTTTATGCAGAAAAAATGGGCGAAATCGTTACTGATCGCCTGGGTGATAGCTTTGATGATTTGATGAATTATGATTTTACCGCCCGCATGGAACAGAAGCTGGATCAAATCGCAGAGGGCCATACCAGCTGGAAAGGTGTATTAGATCACTTTTTCAGTGATTTTTCAGTTCATCTCGAAACTGCTGAACAGGATGAAGATTCAGGTGGTATGAAGCCAAACCATATTGTCCTGACTGATATCGAGTGTCCGACCTGCTCTCGTCCTATGGGGATTAGAACGGCATCGACGGGCGTTTTCCTTGGCTGTTCCGGCTATTCATTACCGCCGAAAGAACGTTGTAAGACGACGATTAATTTAGGTGATGAAGATGGTGTAATCAATGTACTCGAAGAGGATGTTGAAACTGCTGCTCTCCGGGCGAAAAAGCGTTGTCCTATCTGTGAAACAGCAATGGATGCTTATCTGATAGATGATAAGCGTAAGTTGCATGTTTGTGGTAATAACCCGAACTGTGATGGTTACCTCGTCGAACATGGTGAATTTAAAGTAAAAGGCTACGATGGACCTGTTGTCGAGTGTGATAAATGTGGTGCCGACATGGTCCTGAAGAATGGTCGCTTCGGGAAATATATGGGATGTACGAATGAATCCTGTAAAAACACCCGGAAGATTCTTAAAAATGGTGAAGTTGCACCGCCAAAAGAAGAACCGGTTCATTTACCTGAAATTCCCTGTGAAAAATCAGATGCTTACTTTGTTTTACGGGATGGGGCATCCGGGTTGTTTATGGCTGCCAGCAATTTTCCTAAATCGAGGGAAACCAGGGCGCCATTCGTACATGAGTTAATCAGGTTCGAAGATAGATTACCCGATAAGTTTAAGTATCTTGCAACAGCACCTGCAGAAGATCCTGATGGTAAACCAACCGTTGTACGGTTTAGTCGAAAAACCAAAGAACATTATGTCCGTACTGAAGAAAACAGTAAGCCCACCGGCTGGACTGCTTTATACATAGACGGCAGTTGGGAAGTCACAGATAAACGGAAAAAATCCAGGTAGAAAAAAGGCAGCGAAACGCTGCCTTTTTTATTACCGGTAATAAAACTTTCTTTCAATAATCGCATGCTTGCAGTTTCAGGTTTTTTTGATCTGGTAGCACGATATTCAGCTTGTTGGATATTTTTTTGTATTCTGTGAACTGGATTATGAGTTGAATAAAACTTGCGATGTCCACTTCACTAGTTTCGGCTTCTAACTTTGTATTATCCGGGAAATTATATAATGTAATTATAAGGTTACTAACATAGTTACATATAAAATTAGCAATAAAGCTAATATTTACGGAAGAGTCGGATAATCACAATCTAACAGATGGAGTTTTAATCATGGCTGGTGTATTAAGTATGATTTTGGCAGGCGGTGAAGGGTCCAGATTAAGACCTTTAACCGTATCCAGAAGCAAGCCTGCAGTGCCTTTTGGCGGAACATATCGGTTGATAGATTTCGCTTTAAATAATTTCGTTAATGCAGACTTAATGAGGATTTATGTTCTGACTCAGTTTAAATCCCAGTCTTTATACATGCATCTGAAGAAAGGATGGAATATATCCGGGATTACTGATCGGTTTATTGATGTTATTCCGGCCCAGATGCGTGATGGGAAGAGGTGGTATGAAGGAACCGCTGATGCGATCTACCAGAATATCCGGTTTATCGAGTTCGCAAATCCGGATCATGTCTGTATTTTTGGTTCGGATCATATCTACAAGATGGATGTCCGGCAGATGCTGGATTTCCATAAACGTACAGAAGCTCATCTGACGGTTTCAGCGCTTCGCATGCCTTTGAATGAAGCCAGTCAGTTTGGTGTGATTGAAGTTGATGAAAGTGGCAGAATGATAGGTTTTGAAGAAAAACCTGAGAATCCAAGATGTATCCCCGGAGAGCCGGAATGGGCTTTGGTTTCAATGGGAAATTATATATTTGATGCCAATGTATTGTGTGATGAACTGAAAGAAGATGCGCTCAATACCGAATCAAGCCATGATTTCGGGAAAGATATTATTCCAAAACTATTTCCCAGAGATAATGTTTATGTGTATGATTTTTCGACAAATAAGATAAAAGGTGAGGATGATCATACCTACTGGCGTGATGTTGGTACCATTGACTCTTACTGGGCCGCAAATATGGATTTACTGGATGCTGAGCCTCAGTTTTCACTGTACAACCGGAGCTGGGCACTTCATACCTATTATCCGCCGCTGCCACCGGCAACGTTTATCGATGTTGATGACAGAAAAGTGAAGATTACAGATTCTTTGGTTTCGGGAGGAAGTTATATTCAGGGTGCAACGATATTTAAATCGATTCTTGGCTTTCGAACCAATATCGCAGCCGGTTCTCATATCAGTGAATCTGTTATTCTTGGTGATGTTAAAATTGGAGCAGGCTGTACGATTAAACGAGCCATTATTGATAAACACGTAGAAATTGCTCCGGGTACGATTATTGGCGAAGACCTCGAGCTTGACAGAAAGCATTTTCATGTTTCCGATAGTGGTATTGTTGTTATCGCCAAAGGAACAAAAGTTGGATTCTAGGATGGAAAAAATAAACATATGGTTCGCTGTATCGGAGGTACAGGGCATCGTAAAAAGTGGTGGTCTGGCTGATGTGGCTAAAGCACTGCCAGTGGCTCTTCAGGAGCTTGGGCACCAGGTTAGCATTGTCATGCCCGGGTATCATGCAGTACCAGATAAAAATAATATGCAGGTTATCTGTGAGACTGCATTAACTCACTGGCCATATACGCCATATAAAGTCCGGCTATCTGCTCATGATGGTATAAATATCTATTATATCGATTGTGAGACGTATTTTGACCGTACCGGGCTTTATTCAGAATATAACCGGGCTTATGCAGACAATGGGGAAAGGTTTGGTTTTTTCTCTGCGGCTGTACTGGATATTTTACCAAAGCTGGAAATTCATCCGGATATTATTCATACCAATGACTGGCATACAGGACTGGTTCCTTTTCTACTGAAGACCCGATATGCAAATGATGAATTTTTTCGCTCAGTCAGAAGTGTTTTGACCATCCATAATGCACTGTTTAAGGGGATTTTTTCTTATGATGAACTGGAAGTGATACCCGAATTGCATCTAAATGGAATGGAGTTCTTACAATATGGTAAAGGCTATGTCAGTACACTAAGAGCCGGGATTGCTTTTGCAGATAAAATCAATGCTGTCAGTCCCAGTTATGCCGCAGAGCTATTAACGCCTCTTGGATCTCACGGATTGGTTGATGATTTTGTTCATAAAGCAAAGGATTTGCAAGGGATTATCAACGGTTGCGATTACGCTGAATGGAATCCTCAGACTGATACGTATATTCCAAGGAATTATTCTTCAGAAGCTGCTTCTTTGTCCGAGGGAAAGAAAACCTGTAAAAGTCTTTTACAAGAGGAATTGCAGTTACCAGTCAGAGATGTTCCTGTGTTTGGAATGGTCTGTCGGTTAACCCAGCAAAAAGGGTTCCATTATTTATTACCAATACTGGAACAGTTTCTTCTGAATGATGTGCAACTGGTCATCGTCGGAACCGGTGAACCAGAGATTGCCAATCAATTGCACCAGATTGCTTTGTCTTCGTCGGACAAATTTGTGTTTGTCGATGCATATAGTAATCATTTTGCCCATATGGTTGAAGCGGGCGCGGACTTCTTTTTAATGCCTTCTGAGTTTGAAGCATGTGGCTTGAACCAGATATATAGTATGGCTTATGGAACATTACCAATCGTCAGAGAGGTTGGGGGGCTGAAGGATACGGTTTTTGATTATCATAAGTTTTCTGATAAGGCGACTGGTTTTAGTTTTCTCGAACCCGATCCCAAGGCTCTTCTGGTTTGTATACAAAGAGCACTGCTGTTTTATCTGCAGCAACCTGAAGAGATGCTAAAAGTTCAGCAAAGGGCAATGCT
Organism: Vibrio quintilis; assembly: GCF_024529975.1. Taxonomy (GTDB): domain Bacteria; phylum Pseudomonadota; class Gammaproteobacteria; order Enterobacterales; family Vibrionaceae; genus Vibrio; species Vibrio quintilis. The sequence goes on from NZ_AP024897.1 coordinate 1,862,827, forward strand.
GCTGGATTTTAGCTGGAAAGATTCTGCTCAAGAGTATGTTCGAATGTACCGGATGGCGCTCATGAAATAATGAAACAGAGAGTTGGCTGGAATCGTCTGAATGAAAGATAAATAAAAAAAGCACCTGAAAACAGGTGCTTTTATCATATATTCGGTCAGTTATATTTAACTAATCAAAGCAGATTAGCTAATTCCTCACGTCGTGACTTCGGAATAACAGACCAGTGTTTACCTTCTATAGCACCTTCAAGTGCCCACAATAACTCAAGAGATGGTTGAGTTGTTGGATGGGTTTCCTGAATTGCTTTATAAGCCTGAATCGCTCCTTTCTCATGAAGATCAGCGACAGAATTAATTCCTGCTTTTCTAAGCATTCTTTCTGTTGCTAACCGAAGATTAGGGAGATCTTTCAATCGTTGTGGTTTTGTGACCTCTTGTGATTCTTTTTCAAGTTTAGCCGTTTTATAAGCCTGCGTTGCAATAGTGAGTATCTTTGATTTGTCCTTCCAGTATTCCGCTGGTAATGCGTAATACTTAGTGACAACAGGGAACCCGCGTTTTGCATAGACATAAGGCTCAAATCCTTGCTCCTTGAATGTCTCTAGTGAATTTGAATCTGCTCGTATGTGTAACTTGTCCTTTACGACAAGTGCAAACATGATATCTTCAACAAAAATACCAAATCCGCCAAACATTGAGCGAGATTTAACACGTCCCAGCTGCTCAAATAGCTGCATTGAATTTTTAAGGGTTGGTTTATCCATGCTTTTCGTCTCGGTGTATTTTTAAATGAATACGCCACCAAAATCAGGTCCGAGAATTTAGCAAAATAATGCAGAAAATATGTTAGTAAGACGTCAGTAAATGACGAACTATGAAATGCATTTTTGCCATCGGTAACCCCGCTACCTACCACTCTCTGGTTTAGGCCGGAGGCTTTGCGTCCCACCCTTTCAGATGGTTTGCCCTGTGCGTGACACTTTTTTCTAATGTTTAATTAACAATTGAAAAACGATAAATAGGTGTTACCACCTATTCGCAAATGTGATTTTAGTCCAAATTATGCGGTAGATCAACTAATAGCGTATGAACTAAGCGATTTTTTTAAATTCATGCGTGTTCATATACATAATATAGCGGTCATTATGACCGATTCTTTAATTTTTTGACAGTGTCACGAGCAACGATTTCGGGATGCATTTCAAATATTCGGCGCTCATGTTCTTTATTTTTGATACGTTCAAGCAAAATTTCGAAAGCATTTTTGCCAACACGTCTTTTGGGTTGATGGATTGTCGTTAGTGGGGGAGAGAAATACTCAGAAATCTCAATATTATCATAACCAATCACTGACATATCTTCAGGAATTTTAATTCCCCGCTGCTGGAGCCGGCTCATTAATCCTAAAGCCATGGTGTCATTAAAACAGAATATTGCCGTTGGCTTTTCATCCATAGCAATTATTTTGTCTGCAGCCAGAACGGCTGTGTCACATTCAAAGTTACCTTCTAATATCCAGTCATCATTTGTTGGTAAATTTGCTTCGGACATTGCCCGGCGATAACCCAATATGCGCTCTTTGCAAATAGCTTTGGATAATTGACCACTTAAACAGGCAATTTTTTCATGGCCGTGATCAATCAGATATTTTGTGGCCAGATAACCGCCTGCTTCAGAGTTATCAATAATTTTGTCTGCCTGAGAACTCTCAGGCCCCCAATCCATGACCACTTTAGGAATATCCTGATATCCATCAAGCATTTCCAGCAGAACTTCTGTCAAATCTGAGCAAATAACAAGAATGCCATCGACCCTTTTTTCAGCCAGCATCCGAATGTAATCACGTTGCTTTTCATACAGCCCGCCGGTATTACATAAGATGAGCGTGTATCCCTGGCGATAACAATAACTTTCTACACCATCAATGACTTCAGAGAAAAAAGGATTCGTAGACTGGGTTACCAGCATACCGATTGTGCGGGTTGAATTACACTTCAGACTTCGCGCAACCGCACTCGGAGCGTAGTTCAGCGATTTCACCGCATCCAGTACTTTTTCCTGAGTCGCCTCAGCAACAAAACGTGTTTTATTAATCACGTGCGAAACAGTTGTGGTTGATACGCCCGCCAAACGGGCAACATCTTTTATTGTAGCCATAGATATACACTCTTTCGCTCTTGCTGAAAGCCAGCAATATAAATCGTTGGTTGAAAATTAAAATAACAGCTTTTGTGAAGCTGAATACTGAAAGCCCGAAATTTTAAAACTCTGTTTCGGGAATAGCAATCTAAATTCAGGAAATAATATAACAGCCGCACAATCAGAAATGTTCCGTGCGAATTATATTTTATCTTCTGAAGACTTAGATATGCTGGCTTCCTGACTGGAAACCCACTTCTTTAGCTTTTGCCAGAGTTGCCCTAAGGTTTCATGCCAGTATTTCTCTGTTTGTTCAAGATATAAAGACTTTGGTGCATATTTTTCCCAGGGCTGAGCAATATCCTTCAAAGATAAGTAATTGGTTGGTGCAGGAATCGGATTTAATCCCGCAGAGCGAAACTCATGTAAAGCCCGTTCCATATGGCTGGCTGATGTAACCAGCACCATTTTCTGGCTCCCTATAAAGTTGGCAGCCTGTTGGGCTTCTTCCCAGGTATCCCGGGCGTTTTCCAGTAATATAATGTCAGATTTGGCCACACCGAGTGACAGAGCAACTTTTGCCAGCATACGGGCATGACTTAACCTGGTCTGAGCCGCATATCCTGAAAGAATCAGTTTTGCCCCCGGATACATCCGCATGACCCGAATCCCTTCAGTCAGCCGCATCAGTGCTGTCCGGCTGATTTGTGATGTCGGCGGTATCTGGGCGTCAACAACGTGACCTCCTCCCAGAACCATTACATAATTGACGGTACCTTCAGCAGGAAGAAAAGCTGAATACTGGCGTTCCAGAGGCGCAAGCAGACGGCTTGAAACGGGCTGGAAAGATGCCAGAAAAAGGCAAACATAAGAAAAAAGGACGATCAGACAACCCGTTTTTCTTTTGGTTGTAAACATAATCAGCATCAACCCAAAAAAGCCAATAAGCAGCAACGAGGGAAGAGGCATCAGAAATGCAGAAACGATTTTTTTTAGTGCAAACATATAAAAATAGTCCGAAAAATCAGCAATTGAGAATAAAAACGATTAATCCCTCTTTATTCCTGCCATTCCTGTGACAGAATAGCAGCACGATTGATTATAATAACTCATGCTATTGTGACTGAAGACCGCAATTTCGACGATATTGCCCACAAATTCGCAAAAAATATATACGGTTCTGACAAAGGTCTGATCCGCCAAACGATTGTTTGGGAAGATATTATGCAAATTTTGGGAAAATTTCCATCATCTCATGCACCATTAAACATATTAGATGCCGGCGGAGGGCTGGCGCAGATGTCCCAGAAGTTAGCTGAATCCGGACATCATGTTACATTATGTGATTTATCAATTGAGATGCTGCAGCTGGCTCAGGCAGAGATCGAGCGCAAAGGATTGCAGACACAATATAATTTTGTTCATTCACCAGTGCAGGAAATTGATAAACATATTAAAAGTCAGGTCGATTTTCTTATGTTTCATGCAGTGATGGAGTGGTTGGCAGAACCAGAAGACGCTCTGAAGCATCTGCTCAGGCAGGTCAGGCCCGGTGGCGTTGCTTCTGTGATGTTCTACAATCACCATGGTTTGGTGTTTAAAAATGTCATATGCGGGAATATTCCTCATGTTCTGGAAGGCATGCCTTTCCGGAAGCGTTTTAAGCTGCAACCGCAAAAGGGCCTGCTACCAGAAGATGTTTATCAGTGGATTGAAACATCAGGTTTTGAAATTGAAGGCAAATCCGGTATTCGTTGTTTTCACGATTACATAGGGAATCGAAAGAATATGGGAGAGTATACTTATGATGATGTGTTGGCACTTGAGCAACAGCTATGCCGTCAGGAGCCTTACTTATCGATGGGAAGATACATTCATGTCTGGGCCAGAAAAGTGAGTAAGGAATAACATATTTATGATGGAAGAGTTGATTCCGGACAGGAGTGAACAGTCGATAGACGAGCTGGTTAACTGGGTGAGACAGCATGATTTTTCACTCAGTCTGAGTTCAGAAAAACTTGCATTTTTAATCTCTCTTGCCGTGTTGAGCCATAAACGGTTTGATGATGAGCTGGGTGAAGGCGAGTTACATGATGCTTTTGCCATTGTTACCCGGCTGTTTGAAGACACCGGAGATGCATCAGCATTTCGCGCCAATAATGCGATTAACGACCTGGTGCAACAGCGGCTGATTCAGCGTTTTACCAGTGAAATTACGGATGGTGCAAGTATTTACCGCCTGTCACCGTTAGCGATTGGGATTACTGATTACTATGTCCGGCACCGTGAATTTTCCAAACTGAAGTTGTCCATTCAGCTTTCTATTGTTGCTGATGAAATGCAAAAGGCAAAAGAGGCTGCTGAAAAAGGAGGCACACCGGGATACTGGCAAAAGCATGTGTATGGTGTGCTGAAATATTCCGTGGGTGAAATATTTGATCAGATCGATTTAAACCAGCGGGTGATGGATGAGCAGCAGCAGGAAGTGAAAGAGCAGATTGCCCAGTTGCTGAATAAAGACTGGCGGGATGCAATTCAGAACTGTGAATCATTATTGTCTGAAACTTCCTCTACACTAAAAGAATTGCAGGATACGTTACAGGCTGCCGGTGATGAGCTTCAGACCCAAATATTAGATATTCAGGAATGTATTTACGGGCATGTTGAACTGGGGTTTGTGGAAGAAATTTTGTTTCAGCTGCAAATGAAGCTCGATCGGATCATCAGTTGGGGACAGCAGGCGATTGATCTCTGGATTGGTTATGACCGGCATGTGCATAAATTTATCCGGACAGCGATTGATATGGATCAGTACCGGGCGTTCAGCCAAAGACTTCGTCAGTCTGTGAATGATTATTTTGAACTGCCGTGGTATCTGACGTTTGCAGATGCTGAGCGTTTTACTGATCTGCGCGATGAGGCACTTGTTCTCAGAAATGATGAAGTCACCGGTCATGTGCCTGAAGAAGTGGAGTATGAAGAGTATCAGCAAGTGACAGATGAGCTGTCAGAACGGATTGGCCACATGTTAACGGTCCATAAAGAAAAAGGAGAACCGATTGATTTGACCCTGGTACTGAAAGATTATCTGGTATCTCACCCCAGAGCTCATCATTTTGATTTAGCACGTATTGTTGTCGATCAAGCCATTCGTCTTGGTTACTCAGGTGCGGATTATCAGGCAATTCAGCCCAAGTGGCAGGCAATTAACGAATTTGGTGCAAAGGTACAAGCGAATGTCATCGACCAATATGAATGAATACATGCCAGAAAAGCTGGTGAAAGCAATCTCGAATCCTCTTTTCCCCGCACTGGATAGTTTATTGCGTGCCGGGCGGCACATCTCCGGTGAAGATTTGGATAATCATGCGTTTCTTTCTGATTTTGAACCGGAACTGGCAATGTTTTATCAGCGGTATAACACCGAGCTGCTCCGGGCGCCGGAGGGGTTCTTCTATCTGAGACCCCGTTCTACGTCTCTGATCAACAGAAGTGTTTTATCTGAGCTGGACATGCTGGTTGGCAAAGTCTTGTGTTTTTTATACCTGAGCCCTGAACGTCTGGCGCATGAAGGTATTTTTACCAATCAGGAACTGTATGACGAGCTGTTATCCCTTGCCGATGAGAAAAAACTGATGCGACTGGTGACACACCGGGCCAGTGGTTCAGATCTGGATCGGGAAAAGCTGTTTGAAAAAGTCAGAACTTCGCTGCGCAGACTGCGCAGAATGGGCATGATTGTAATGATCGGTGATGACGGAAAGTTTGTGATTACCGAAGCAGTTTTCCGTTTTGGTGCGGATGTGCGCCTGGGTGATGATATGCGGGAAGCGCAATTGCGATTGATCCGGGACGGTGAAGCGGTTACATCAGAGTCCGCTTCCGGCGAACAGCAAACAACAGAACAGCAGACAGCAGCAGAATTAACAGAATTTGAAGGTGAAGCATGATTGAAAGAGGTAAATATCAATCACTGACAATGATCAACTGGAATGGTTTTTTCGCACGGACTTTTGATATCGACGGTTTGGTGACGACACTGTCCGGCGGAAATGGTGCCGGTAAATCAACCACCATGGCCGCATTTATTACGGCGTTGATACCGGATCAGAGTTTGCTTCATTTCAGAAATACCACAGAAGCGGGAAGCTCCCAGTCTTCAAGAGATAAAGGTTTACACGGTAAGCTTCAGCCCGGTGTCTGTTATGCAGCACTTGATGTAGTGAATTCGCGCAAGCAGCGTCTTTTGTTTGCGGTTAAACTTCAACAGGTTGCGGGCCGGGACAAGAAAGTAGATATCAAACCGTTCTTAATTCAGGGGCTGCCAAGCCATATCCGGCCAACGGACATTCTGATTGAAGGCGTTTCTGATCAGCAGGCGCGGGTGCGTCAGATAAATGAAGTCAAAGAATGTTCTCTGGCCCATGAAGGGGTGCAGTTTAAGGCATTTCAATCGGTTGTCGATTATCATGCGCAAATGTTTGAATTTGGGGTTGTTCCTAAGAAAATGCGCTCAGGGGCGGATCGCTCAAAATTCTACCGGTTGATCGAAGCATCGCTATATGGCGGTATTTCCAGTGCCATAACCCGATCATTACGTGATTACCTGTTACCGCAAAATGGTGGGGTGAAGAAAGCATTTCAGGACATGGAAGCCGCACTGCGGGAAAACCGTATGACGCTGGAAGCGATCAAAACCACCCAGAATGATAGGGATTTGTTCAAACACCTGATTACTGAATCGACCCATTATGTTGCCGCTGACTATATGCGTCATGCCAATGAACGGAGAAGCAAGGTCGAACAGGCATTGTCTCATCGTCAGACGTTGTTTGGGGCGCAGCAGACGTTGTCCCGCCATAGCGAATTACTGAGTCAGGTTTCGGCTGAACTGGAAGAGTTATCAGGGCAGGAGTCAGCGCTTGAGCAAGATTACCAAAGTGCTTCTGATTATCTTCAGCTGGTGCAGAATGCACTGCGTCAACGTGAGAAAATCGAACGCTACCGCGAAGATCTGGAAGAACTGAAGGAACGACTTGAAGAACAACTCATGGTAGTTGAGGAGTCTCAGGAACAAGTCGCTCAGACGGAAGAGCAGGCGACTATCTACGAAGATGAAGTCGACAGTCTCAAATCACAGCTGGCGGACTATCAGCAGGCTCTGGACATTCAGCAGACCCGTGCGCTGCAATATCAACAGGCTTTGAATGCGCTGGAAAAGGCGCAGGATCTTTCCGGCGACCCAACGCTATCGGCAGAAAATGCTTCAGAAAAAATTCAGGCACTGAATCAGGAACAGTCAGAGATGACGACCCGGCTGTTGCAGCTGAAACATCGTTTGGATCTGGCCGCTGCGGCTGCTTCGCAATTTGACCAGGCATTTGCACTGATTCAGTCCATTGTCCCGGGTGTTGACCGTCAGTCTGCATTTCAAAGTGCCACACAAGTGGTTGCAAAAGCAGAACAGGCCAGACGACAGGTTGAGCAACAACATCACTGGATCAGCCAGCAATCTGAAGTGAGACGTCAGCTGACGCAGCAAAAACAGGCGCGTGACTATGCTGAGTCTTATTGTTCGCAATTTCAGGTGACTCCGGATGTGCTGAATCCGGAAGAAGAACGTGAAAAACATCACCAATTGTCTGAATCACTGGAAGAAGAGATTGCTGTTATCCGGGAGGACCGGACGACATTACGCAATGAACAACAGAATTATCAGGAAGAGATCCGCCGTTTAGAGAAAGTGGCACCGCAATGGATTATTTCTCATAATGCGCTGGAAAACCTCAGAGAACAGAGTGGCGAACCTCTGCCAGATCAGCAGGCTGTTCTATTGCAGATGCAGCAAATGCTTGAGCAGGAAAAAACACAGTCGGCAGAGAAAGATCGGCTGGCTCAACAGCGCAGAGACATTGAGAAAGAGATCGAACAGCTGGCTTCTCCCGGAGGTGCCAATGATGCCCGGCTCAAAGGTATCGCTGATGTTCTGGGTGGCGTGTTGCTGTCAGAAATTTACGATGATATCACGATTGATGATGCGCCTTACTTTAGTGCCATGTACGGCCCGGCCCGTCATGCGATTGTGGTATCGGATCTCAGCGGTGTAAAGGAGCGGTTGTCTGAGCTGGATGACTGCCCGGAAGATCTGTATATCATTGAGGGTGACATCGATGCGTTTGATGACAGCGCATTTGATGCGGAAGAATTTGAAGGTGCAGTGTGTGTCAGATTAAATGACAATCAGCTGCGCTACTCACGTTTCCCGGAAATTCCTTTGTTTGGCCGGGCGGCCAGAGAGATGCGCCTGGATCAGTTGCGGGCAGAGCGTGACGACATTGTTGAGGCGTATGCTAAAGTGTCGTTCGATACGCAAAAGTCGCAACGTTTGTATCAGGCCTGTCAGGAATTTATGACGACGCATATGACGAACGCGTTTCAGGATGATCCGGAACAGGCGTTATTGCAGTTACGGGAGAAAAATACTCAGATTTCCCGTTCTGTAAGTGAGATGGAAACGAAAGAGCAGCAGTTCAGGAGTCGTTTACAACAGTCCAGAGAGGGTTTATCCCTGATTGATAAAATTGAGCCTTATGCACATATGCTTGATGATGACTCGCTTGCCGAAAGAAGCGCAGAAATTGAGCAGAATCTGGGTGCACTGGATGATGCTAAACAGTTCTTAAACCGTCACGGTAAAAATATTGAGCTTCTGAAGTCATCTATAAGCTCACTTGAAAGTGACCCGGAACAATATGGTGCGCTGGAGGAGGAATGTCAGCAAGCCGATCAGGCATTGCAGGATGTGAAAGCCAGAATATTCGCCTTGTCTGATCTGGCAGAGCGCCGGCATCATTTGAATTATGCGGATGCAATTGATTTGGTCAATCAGGGGGATGCATTCAGTGAACAACTGAAAGCAAAACTGGCACAGGCAGAGATTCAGCGGACTGAATCCAGAAGCGCTTATAAACAGGCACAAAGTCAGGCCGTTCAGTATCAGCAGGTGATGGCTTCTTTAAAAAGTGCACATCAGTCCAAGCTGGAAACCGTGCAGGAGTTTGAGCAGGAATTACAATCGTTTGGTGTGAATACTGATGAAAGCGCACTCGAACGGGCCGAATTCCGCAAAAATGAACTGTATGAGAAGCTACATGTTTCCCGCCAGCGTCAGCATGAACTGGAACGCACGGTCACGTCGACTGAGCTGGAAATGAATACACTGACGAAGCAGCTGAAAAAAGTCACCAAAGACTATGCCGAACTCAGGACGTTTATTGTTAATGCGAAAGCCGGCTGGTGTTCCGTGCTTCGTTTAGCCCGGACTCATGACGTAGAACGGCGGCTGCATAAACGAGAGCTGGCTTATCTGTCCGGCAGTGAATTGCGTTCGATGTCAGATAAAGCTCTGGGTGCACTGCGTTTGGCTGTAGCAGATAATGATACGCTGAGAGACTCGCTGCGTTTATCCGAGGACAATGCAAAACCTGAACGCAAGGTGCTGTTCTATATTGATGTTTATCAGCATCTCAGAGAACGGATTCGTCAGGATATTATCCGCACGGATGATCCGGTGGAAGCGATTGAAGAGATGGAAGTTGAACTGGGCCGTCTGACCGATGAACTGACGCAGCGGGAAGCCAATCTGGCGATTAGTTCTGAGTCGGTCGCCAGCATTATCCGTAAAACCATTCAGCGGGAGCAAAACCGTATCCGGATGCTGAACCAGGGATTGTCTAATATTCATTTTGGTCAGGTCAATGGTGTCCGGCTCAATGTTAAAGTCCGGGAGAGTCATGAAATGTTACTTTCAGGTCTGGCTGAGCAACAGGACCAGCATCAGGATCTGTTCAGCAGCTCCCGGCTGACTTTCTCTGAGTCGATGGCAAAATTATTCCAGCGGGTAAATCCGCATGTCGATATGGGGCAGCGTTCACCTCAGGTATTGGGTGAGGAGCTGCTGGATTATCGTAACTATCTTGAGCTGAATGTTGAAGTCAACCGGGGTGCGGATGGCTGGTTACAGGCGGAATCCGGTGCATTGTCGACCGGTGAAGCAATCGGAACCGGTCAGTCCATTTTATTGATGGTGGTACAAAGCTGGGAAGAAGAATCACGGCGTTTACGGAATAAAGAAATTGTTCCGTGCCGGTTACTGTTTCTGGATGAAGCGGCACGGCTGGATGCGAAGTCCATCTCGACTTTGTTCGAGCTTTGTGACCGGCTGGATATGCAGTTGTTAATCGCTGCGCCGGAAAATATCAGTCCGGAAAAAGGAACAACCTACAAGCTGGTGCGTAAAGTGTTTAAAGATCATGAACATGTACACGTTGTCGGCTTACGGGGTTTTGCTTCTGGCGAATCAGAGCACAGAGAAGCGGAAGAAGTTTCTCTGGAAACGACACTCAGCTGAACATCACGTCAGCAGTAAAATACAGCCATGTAAAAGTAAACATGCAAAAGTAAAAAATGTAAAAAACCACCGGATTTGATCTGGTGGTTTTTTACATCAGCTTTTATACGTCAGCTTTTCTTAATTCACCATCTTTTATCAGCTGATAGCGGTCAAAATCATCTGCAAGGTACAGCCTTCCTGAATAAATCGCACTGGCTTCCTGACGGATATGCTCAATCGAGCAGGGTGCCTGCGGGTCTGACTGATAGCGGGGACTGAAGTGAGTCAAAATCAGGTTGGGTAAATGAATAGACGCTGCAAATTCAGCAACCAAACCAGCATAACTATGTCCGACATCGCCTGCTTTAGCCGCGATATCTTGCGTATAAGTGGCTTCATGAACCAGCACATCGCAATCCCGGCAAAACTGACTGAGCAATTGTGGTTGTTCATTGTCGCCGCAGACGACGGCTTTTGTCTGCTGAATATGTTCTTGAACAAAGTCACAAGACAGCAACTTTTGTCCCTCATAGTCCACATCCTGACCTTGTTTCAGCTTTCCCCATACCGGTCCTGCCGAAATGCCAAGTGATTTCAGTTTATCGGTATCCAGCGTAGTTTTAGTCATTTTTTCGGTAAAGCGGTAAGCATAGGATGGTACACGGTGAGACAGCGCGGTTGCATGGATCTCAAATAGCCCACTATTAACAGAGGTGAGTGTTTCAACATCGGTGAAGTGCAATTCATAAGGAATATATAACTGCGTATGCTGCTGTGTGGCTTCAACCCATTCGCGGATGCCTTTGGGAGCGATAATGGTGAGTGGCGTTTTCCGGCCGCTCATACCGGCACTGGCCAGTAATCCGGCCAGCCCGTAGCAATGATCGCCGTGAATATGGGTAATTAATATTGCCTGCAGGTTATTCAGGGATAAATTCGTTCTCAACAATTGCTGTTGTGTACCTTCGCCACAGTCAACGAGAAACCAGTTTCGTCCCTGACTTTCAGTGACGGCAATGGCACTGACGTTCCTTTTTCGGGTCGGAACGCCGGCAGATGTACCAAGAAAAAGAATATCCATATGATATGGCTCCGGTTGTTTCATTGATGAGGTTGATATCGGGGCAACCTGAACATCATAGTATACGCGGAAAGCCTGGATTATGCATATACCCAAGCAACCTGCATCTTCAGGTTGTTTGGGTATATTTATGTTATTTGGTTATAAAAGATAATGAAAAGTGATGATATTTTTGAATGCCTGGATTTATCGGATTAATTATCAATAAATTGAACTCATGGCTTATATTGACAATAAGTTATGTGACATTGTGCGGAATTTTGGAGTTATTATTTAATTATATCTGATTCTATTTAAGATAGCTTCGAAAAATGTTTTGATTCAAAATATTCAGTGCGGTAAAAAATACCGTTTATTACCAATAACCGGATAAATCATGCATTTAATTCTGAGTGTTATTATTTTTTGCTACAACTTGCTCAACTGAGATGATGTGTTGTACAACTTGTTTTTTATCATGTTAGTATACAAGCACTGTTTAAATTATTTTTGATATGAGATGAATGTGTTTGTCAGCATAAATACATCATTATGTTGTTTCTGTTTTATATCTGTATTTAATTTGAAGAGTAACGTCAGATAGCTGAAAGTGAATTTTCAGCTTAATTACAATAATTGAATATAAGCGTATTTGTTAGCCTTTATGTTAAGCATGTAAAGAAAGATAAATAAACCCTCATCATATCTTCAGGCTTGAATGCGCTTCATATTCTTACAAGGTAAAAAATATGATGGCTTTAAAATTATTATCATCTGGCCGGACACCTGTCAGTTTTACGGCGACAGTGCTGGGATTGTGTGTTGCATCTGCTGTATATGCCGGGGACGTGCCCGGAAATACAGTTTCAGAAATTATTGGTGTAAATGCTGATTTATGTCTGGGAATCAAAGGTTCATCCACATCTGACGGCGCGTTACTGCAGAGTCAGAAATGTAGTGGTTCTTCATTTCAGCAGTGGAAGGTGGTTAAGGATTCATCCGGCTATGCAGAAATCATTAACCAGGGTAGCGGACAGTGTCTGGATGTGCCTGGTGGCTCATCGGAAGAAGGCAAAAATTTGCAACAATGGTCTTGTTCCGGGGCTGATAATCAGAAATGGAATATCTCCGATCAAGGGAATTCCCAATACGCAATTATCTCCAAATCAAGTGGTTTAGCCGTTGATGTTTCCGGGGCGAGCAAAGCCAATGGTGCCCGGATTATTCAGTGGAAATGGTCGGGTAAAGCGAATCAGAAATGGACGTTTCCGTCCGCCGGAGCGACGGGAACGTCGGATGGTGTCATTGGTTTTGGCGCAGGAACAACCGGAGGTGCCGGTGGGCAGGTCGTGACTGTCAGCACACCTGATGAGCTGAAGAATGCACTGTGTGGCAGCAGTAATGGCAATGGCTGTACGGATACGACTAAACGTATCATTAAGGTCGACGGTCTGATTGATTTCCGCACTACGGAAGGCAAAACAACAGCTGCGGGTTGTACTTATTCAGATAATAATTGCTCATATCAGGGCAAGCAGGAAAGAATCCTTGACTGGAGTTATTACTGTGATGGTCGCCAGAAATATAACATTACCTATGATACTGCCGGTAAAAACGGCCTGTTAGTAGGTTCCAACAAAACGGTCATCGGTGTCGGAGCATATTCCGGAATTAAAGGGAAAGGTTTGCGTCTGACAGGCGGTGTTTCAAATATCATTATCCGGAACCTTTCTATCACCGACATTAATGACGGTATTATCTGGGCTGGTGATGCGATTACACTGGATAATACAAAACAGGTCTGGATTGATCACAATTATTTTGCCCGTATTGGCCGTCAGATGATTGTCAGTGGGTATGGTACGGCTTCAAAAGTCACTATCTCAAATAATTATTTTGACGGAACAACGGATTACGGCCATTACTGTAATCAGAAACATTACTGGGTCATGCTGTTATTGGGTGATAATCAGTCCATCACGCTGGCAAGTAATCAGTTCCATAATACCTCAGGGCGTTCACCAAAAGTAGGCAAACCGGGTGACGGAAATAATGGTGGTGTGGTTCATATGGTGAATAATTATTATGACAGTAATTTTCACTATGGGTTAACAACAAGTCCATATGTGTATACTGTGATGGAAGGAAACTATTATGATTCCGGCGATCATTTTTATCCTGTGTCTGATGGAAGTGTGAATACATTGTTTGCACCACTGGATTCAACCATTAATACAGCAAATTCTGCCTGTTCCTCAGTATTAGGACGTGAATGTCAGCCGAATTATGATGCGAATTCTCCAAAAGATTTCACAGTGAAAACATCGGTTCTCAGTCAGATTAAACAAAACAGTAACTGGCTGAATGCTATCCGTTCTGTGAAGCCATTAGATTATTCTAAAGTCTCTTCACAATCATTTGGTCCTAAGAATAATATTTCCTTTTAAGTTGATCTGAAACTGACAGGTCTCAGAACAGAAATAGCGCATCTGATCATCGGGTGCGTTATTTTTTTGGGATTGGATTTGGAGGGATAAAAAAACATAACCCTTGCAGCTGATGTTAATATCGGTGCAAGGCTTATGTTTTATCGTGCAACCCAGGATAGTGTGGTCAGCAGTGTAATTGTTGCGGTTACTGCAAACATCGTCAATAAAGTTGCGATATCACGTAACGTTGTTTTGACTTCCTGGTGAGAGTTTTGATCTGCTTCATTGACTCTCATTTCTGATTCGATAACTGAGCTCATTGTTTTCTCCTGAGTTTATTTATTTGATGTTAGTCACAATTATCCGTTTTTTGTGACCAATGTCAATAAATTTATCAGGAATACACCCAAACAACCAGAAGGTGCAGGTTCCAGTGAGATTTGTCAGGCACATTTCTGTGCCAAGAGAATTTGAAATGGGTACATTCCTGCATTCTCTTTCCCTGAACTGTGCCTTTCGGCTGCACGCTGAATCATGCATCTTCTGGTTGTTTGGGTATAAACTTTATTTCATCCGGAGCATCGTTTAACAATCATTCTGCAATCGCTTTTTCACTGAACTTTATGCCGCAGGAAAGATTCTGACCAAACTGACGTTGTGAATATCTGACCCGTTGTAGCGGGGAAGGGGGGGCGAAGGATGGTTTGATGTGCTCGATATGCTTCAGACGGGGCAACAGCCCGGCACCATTGGCGATTTGAATCGCAAGACCCGGACGGGCATTGAGTTCCAGCACCATCGGCCCCTGTTCTTTATCAAGTACCATGTCGGTTCCGATATAGCCCAGCCCGGTCATTTCCCGGGCACTGGCGGCCAGTACCAGTAGACGCTCCCAGTGAGGCACTTTCAGTTCAGATAAATCGCGGCCGGTATCGGGATGATGCGTCACAGGCTGGCCAAACTGGACCGCGCGCACTGCCTGCCCGCTGGCAATATCAATGCCGACGCCAACAGCGCCCTGATGAAGATTTGCCTTCCCGTCTGAAGCTTTGGTTGAAAGGCGAATCATCGCCATCACCGGATAGCCCTGAAAAACAATCACACGTACATCAGGCACACCTTCATAACTAAAGCCATTGAAGCATGAATCAAACTGGATCATGTTCTCGATGATAGCCACATCATTCTTACCGCCCAGAGAAAACAGCCCGGCCAGTGCATTACTGATATGTCGTTCTAAATCTTCTTCGGTAATCGTTGCGCCAGAAGGTTTGGTGTAGGTTGTTCCCTGATGAGAAGCAATGACCAGTATACCTTTCCCGCCACTGCCACATGCAGGTTTAATCACGAAAGAAGGCCACTGCCTGACAAGCTGATGGATTTTTTTTACCTCATGCTGACTGCGGATCACACCAATGAGTTCAGGCACAGTACATCCGGCCTGTTCTGCGATGATTTTAGTCTTCAGTTTGTCATCAACCAAAGGGTAACGTGCACGGTCATTATAACGTCCGATGTAACTGTGATTACGCTGATTCATACCCAGAATACCTTTGCTTTTCAGCAGGAAAGGGGAGGCTAACCGGCTCAGAATCATATCTCCTCCGCCAGTGGCTTGAAGCGTTTCAGCTCTGTCAGCCGATAACCGGTATAAGTACCAAGCAGCAGAATGACAGCCAGAATAATGAACTGGATACCGATGAAGTTAAACGTCAGGTGCTGAATGTAGGAATTCGTCATTCCCAGATACACCAGAATTGCGGTAAACAGTGAACCACCCCCCTGCAGAACGACTTCTTTCGCGCCATCCTCTTCCCATAAAATGGACATCCGTTCGATCGTCCAGGACAAAATAATCATCGGGAAGAAGGTAATTGTCAGCCCTTCAGAAATTCCCAGCCGGAAAGATAGCACGGTGAATAAAGCGATCATCAGGATCACCGCAATGATGACGGCGGAAATTCGCGATACCAGCAGTAGATTAAGCCGGGATAAGTAGCTTCGGATGATGAGCCCGGTTCCGACAATCAGCAGAAATCCGGCAATGCCAGGCAAAAGCTGGGTTTGAACAAAGGCCACGGCGATTAAGACCGGCATGAATGTACCTGATGTTTTCAAACCGATAATCACCCGGAGAAACACGACGATCAGCGCACCAATCGGGATTAGCATAATCGTTTTGAACATGGCCTGTTCTTCTAACGGCAGGCTGTGGATTGACAGATTCAGTAATCCATCTGCACTGACTTTATTGTTGGTCGCTTCCTGAGCGGAAATATCCTGAGTAATCATGCTGAACTGAACCTGACTGTTCTTGCCGCCGGTGACATCCAGCAAAGAGATATTGGATTCATCCCAGACCAGTAAATCCGGATGCGTTTCCTGTTTTCCGGTTTTAGGATTTAACACTACCCAGCGTTTTCCGTCCCAGATCTGATTCATGGGCTCGATATTCTGACGGCGTCTGCCGTCTTTTAGCTGAAGCACACCGACAATTTTATTGGGAATACCGGAATACGAGAGAAGTTCCTGGGTAACTTTAAATTTTGCCAGCTGATTTAAAAGCAGCTGAGCGTTTTGACTTTCTGTATCATTGAGTGCTTTGATGAGCTCTCGGGCAAATGTTGTGTCATCGGATGATAGGCGTGTGGCATGGTGAATCAATGCGGTAGCTGCCGCTTCTTCCGGTTTGGTAAATCTGGGCGGGACAGGCGGATATTGCGGAGGTTTTGGGATCGCCTGAGCATGTGGATCGACCAGAAATTGTGTCTTGTAATAAATGGTTTGCGGTCCACTGGCATGGCGGACTGACCATTCCGCTCTGCGGCCTTTCTCTGACTCCAGGTAAGTGACGCCGTAACCAGGAGACGATGCCGACTGACTGATGAGTGTGAAACCGTTTTGAGTATCCGGCGCAGCAAGAGACACTTTAACGGCTTTTCCCTGAGCGTAGAGCTG
This sequence comes from Vibrio quintilis, assembly GCF_024529975.1. Taxonomy (GTDB): domain Bacteria; phylum Pseudomonadota; class Gammaproteobacteria; order Enterobacterales; family Vibrionaceae; genus Vibrio; species Vibrio quintilis. Next base: position 1,879,805 of record NZ_AP024897.1, read on the forward strand.
GATCCGGGCTTCTATATCCCAGACCTGACGCGTTTCCCCCGGCGTCCATGGCACACCGTAAACCTGATGGCGAAATACACTCAGATAAACCCCGGTTGCAATCAGGATGAGTATACAAATATAAAACGGAACACGTGAGGTCATGATTTATTCTTACTGCTTTTACTGTTGGGTGTATGGATGAATTTGCGGCTGACATCAACCAAGGCAATATCCCGGATGAATTCCCGTCCCAGCAGAACCGGATGGCTCATGTGTGAGCGATTGGCCAGGGTAAATTCGGTTCGCTCATGTATCTTGCCGACACTGACCCACAAACTAACGACGGCGCGCCGCTCCGCTTCATTATTGGTTGACTGGCGAATTTTCACGTACCGGATGACCGGCGCTTCTATCCAGTGATTTTTTAATGAATCAGCCGTTTTTTCTGACAAATGAAACCGAACCCATTTTTTGCCGTTTCTTTCAAACTCTTCAATATTCGCGGCATTTAGCGATGAGGTCGCGGCACCTGTATCGACACGGGCATTGAAGGTTTGCTGAATCGAATCGATGGTGACATGTTCAACCCGGCCCAAAATAATTTTATTGGCAGGAACGTCCTGAACCGGCGGATATTCGGTTTCCTGCTGAATATCAGAGGCCGCTTTTTGCTCAGATTTATCCTTTTTTCTGATTTGATACATGTGCTGATTCAGCCGGGTCATCTGGTGCTTCAGCGAGTTTATTTCTGTTTCTAAGCCATCAATATATTTGGCCTGATGGCTTGATTGCAGCTCCAGATTTGTCAGGCGTTGAGAAATACTCAGCTCAGCATTTTTTATCGCGGAAAGTGTTTCCTTATGAAAATTGTCTTCTTTGACAGAAGAACACCCGGTGAGCGCAGAAATTGCCATCATCAGTGCAAGCCTTTTCAACATGAGCAACCTTATCTTTCTTACTTACATTATGAATCTGTGTCGGTTAGATTGAAGAGATCCCAGACTTTTGCGATAGCCTACTCCGATTTCGGCTATCGCACGTTAGATGTATGTCAATTATGATTTTCTGGCGACTAAAATTGCACGCCGGGGAGCCGGGTAACCCTCAACAGTCTTTGAAGGATTTGCCGGATCTAAGTAATCAGGAAGAGAGTTATGTGTCATCCAGCCGGTTGTTCGCTGTTCTTCTGTACTGGTTACATTTTCGTCTGCGATGACGATATCGGTAAAGCCAGATTTTTCCAGCCAGACAGCCAGTGCTTTGGAGGACGGGAAGAAATAGACGTTACGCATTTGAGCATAGCGGTCAACCGGTACTAAAACGGCGTTCTCATCGCCTTCAATAACCAGTGTTTCCAGAACCAGCTCACCGCCGGGTACTAATTGGTTTCTCAACTGCTGGAGATGCTCTAATGGTGAGCGGCGGTGATACAGAACGCCCATGCTGAACACTGTATCAAAAGCTTCACTTTCCGGTATATCTTCAATTCCAAGGGGCAGCAGGTGAGCTCTTTGATCATTCCCCATCAGTTTGCGGATAGCTTCAAACTGAATTAAGAACAGGTGGGAGGGATCAACACCAATACATAGTTGTGCACCTTCGCCAAGCATCCGCCACATGTGATAGCCGTTGCCACAACCAACATCGAGCACTTTTCTGTGTTTCAGCGGTGAGATATGCGGTAAAACCCGTTCCCATTTCCAGTCAGAACGCCATTCCGTGTCAATATGAATATCATGAAGATGATAAGGGCCTTTTCGCCACGGATGGAGTGTCTTTAAAATGCTTTCGAGCTTTTTCAGTTCTCCGGTGGGCAGTGCCTCATGATTCGCGACGGCAACCCGGTCTTTCAGCTCGATAATATCTGGCTTGTCCGAAGATATTTTCTTCAGGGTTCTTAACCAGCGTTCTGAATCACCATGGGCCTGGTTCTGCCATTCAGTCAGCTTACCGGGTAAGGCGTTCAGCCACGGTTGTAAGGCGGGATCTGCCGCGATTAATTGGTAAAAATTAGCAAAATCAAACATTTCAAACCATACCACTGATTTGTGGTTTCAATTAAAGAGTTAACATTGAATGAAGTATTTTATACCCAAGTGACCTCAATCTCGCCCTTCGGGAGCGCATCAACAGGTTCATTTCTGCGTCAAACCACCTCAAAAGGCGTCATCATTCCTTCGGTTATTTTCCTTGAACTGAACCTGTTCTGAATCCTGCATCTTGAGGTCATTTGGGTATAGTCCGGTGTCTTACTGCTTACTTCACGGCGAACATCGAACCAAAGTTAAAGCACTGGAACCAGACGTCGAAACTGGAAAAACCAATATCCCGGAAACGTGCTTTGTGCGTTTCGATACTGTCGGGCTGCAGGACATTCTCTATCGCACTGCGCTTCTGGCTGATTTCAAGTTCGCTGTATCCGTTGGCGCGTTTGAAATCATGATGCAGATCGATAAGCAACTCATTGGCTTCTTCGTCCGGAAAAACAAATTTCTCGGATAAAATCAACACACCACCAGGGTTGAGTCCCTGATAAATCTGATTCAGCAGCTGATACCGGTCATCCGGTGGCAGAAACTGCAGCGTAAAGTTGAGAATGACCACGGAAGCGTTATTGATACTGACTTCTCTGATATCTGCCTGAACCACATCTACCGGGGTGTCGGCCCGGTAAGCATCCACATGGAGCCGGCAACGCTCAACCATCGCCTGCGAATTATCAACGGCAATGATTTGACACCCGTCATGCCGGATATGACGCCGGACGGAAAGTGTTGCAGCCCCCAGAGAGCAGCCTAAATCGTAAATATTTGAGTGCGGCTGAGCAAAGCGTTCGGCCATCATGCCAATCGCAGAAATAATATTACTGTAGCCGGGAACGGAGCGCTGAATCATATCAGGAAAGACTTCAGCAACCCGGGCGTCAAACGAAAAATCGCCAATTTTATCGATTGGGGCTGAAAAGATAGTGTCTTTATAACTCATACTGACCTCATGATCCGAACAACTGGCATGGCTTGATTGACATGCATCCCATGAAAAGGCGCGTATTTTATGAAATAACAGCGGCTTTGTCATTCCCTGTGATGAGATGTTTTTATCGATATCTGTGATCTTGCATAGACCGGACAGCGGTGAATTTTCAGATTTTCAGAACAAACATATGTTCAGGATATCTCAGTATGAAACGCTATCACGAAATGTCATCAGGAAATATAGACAGCTGATTTTGATCTCTGACCGCAGGAAAAACCGAAAGGGCAGGTAAGGCTGTTTTTTGCTGAAGGGCAGTATAAAGTTGCTGCGCCAGCTCCGGAGCAAGACAGTTATCCGGCGTGTGGATCATGACATAAGGCTGGCGGCCTTCATCAATCCAGGATACCAGTTTATTCAGCCATGGCTGAAAGAATCCATGATTTTCAGCCAGCGCCGGGTGGCCGATAAAACGAATCATTGGCCGGCTGGCTGTTGCCAGAGCATGCACCGGGATCCGGGGCTTCTTCTTTTGAGCATCAATGATGGCTGGTGAGTCCGGCTTTGCGGCAAAAACCGGGCGGCTGTCCATGATAATCCGGTTGATTTTTTCCTCAATTAACCATTGATTAAACCCGGTTTCTGCCGGACCTTTAGCAAAAAAGTCTGGGTGGCGTACTTCAACGCCTAACGGAAAACGGGCCGGAAAAAACCGGCAAAATTGTTGCAGCCGGGGAAGATATTCCGGACCAAAGGATGCCGGAAGCTGAATTGTCCATAACCCGGTTTTTTCGTGGAGTGGCTCCATCAGGTTGATAAAAGTATTTAAAGCATCCCGGCTGCCTGTCAGCATCTGTTCATGGGTGATTTCTTTGGGTAATTTAAATGTAAAACGAAAATCAGCCTGTGTTGCCGCTTTCCAGTTGGAAACAGTCTTCGGACTTGGAGACGCATAAAAGGTTGTATTGCCTTCAACGGTATGAAAAACCTGAGCATATTTTTCAAGTCTTTCCGCCGCTGTTGTTCCCCGGCCGTAGAATGTTTGTTGCCATTGTGGGTGAGACCAAAGTGTTAAACCCAGCCTCAGCGGGAGATTTCTCAGTGGTTTTTGCATTAAATTACCCGGAATCTGTGATATCGCTTTGGAGAACACGATTGTTTAGCGCTATAATCTGCGCCTGTTTTTTTGTACATTTAGTCTCTTGGTACATTTTTCTGTTTAATGTGTCAACGGGTTCAGCTGGTTTTGCGTCAATGCCGGGCCGCAGATTTATGCGGTTTCGCCACCGCCCGTTGCAAAGTAAGATATTGCTGGTCTTGAGGAGAGTAAGATCAGTCGTTGTTTTTGAAGTTAATTATTGATAATTGGGAAAATCATTATGCGCAGCCATTATTGTGGTCACCTGAACAAGTCCCTTGTGGGACAGCCTGTGGAACTTTGCGGATGGGTAAACCGCCGTCGTGATTTAGGCGGTCTTATTTTTGTTGATATGCGTGATCGTGAAGGTTTAGTTCAGGTAGTCGTTGATCCGGATATGGCTGATGTGTTTGAAACGGCTAACCAGCTTCGTAATGAATTCTGTATTCGCCTTGAAGGTGAAGTCAGAGCCCGTCCGGACAGTCAGATCAATAGTGATATGGCAACCGGTGAAGTTGAAGTGCTGGCAAAACATCTGGAGATTATTAACCGCTCTGATGTGCTGCCTTTGGATTTCAACCAGAATAATACCGAAGAACAACGTTTGAAATATCGCTATCTTGATTTGCGCCGCCCTGAAATGAGTGAGCGGATTAAACTCAGAGCGAAAGCGTCCAGCTTTGTCCGTCGTTTTCTCGATGAGCACAACTTTTTAGATATCGAAACACCGGTTCTCACCAAAGCAACGCCGGAAGGTGCGCGGGATTATCTTGTACCGAGCCGTGTGCATAAAGGTAAGTTTTATGCACTGCCTCAGTCTCCTCAGTTATTTAAACAACTGCTGATGATGTCAGGTTTCGACCGCTATTATCAGATCGTGAAATGTTTCCGGGATGAAGATTTACGTGCTGACCGTCAGCCTGAATTTACTCAAATCGATATTGAAACTTCATTTATGACGGCTGATGAAGTACGTCAGGTGACTGAAAAAATGATCCGCGATATGTGGCAGGAGTTGCTGGATGTCAATCTGGGTGAATTCCCTGTGATGCCGTTTAGTGAAGCCATTCGCCGCTTCGGGAGTGATAAGCCTGATTTACGTAATCCGCTGGAGCTAATCGATGTTGCTGATTTAGTCAAAGACGTTGATTTTAAAGTATTCGCTGGTCCGGCAAATGATCCGAAAGGGCGGGTTGCTGTGTTATGTGTTCCCGGCGGTGCGCAATTAACCCGTAAGCAGATTGATGGTTATGCTGAGTTCGTTTCTGTATACGGCGCCAAAGGTCTGGCATGGATGAAAGTTAACGATCGCGAAGCCGGTGTTGAAGGTGTTCAGTCTCCTGTGGCGAAATTCCTGTCAGCGCCTGTGATTGAAGCATTGCTGGACAGAACGCAGGCAAAAACTGGTGATATCATTCTGTTTGGTGCGGATAAAGCGAATGTTGTGGCTGAAGCACTGGGTGCTTTACGTCTGAAAGTCGGGCTTGATCTTGAACTGACGGATTTATCTGCATGGGCTCCGCTTTGGGTGATTGATTTCCCGATGTTTGAAGAAGATGACGAAGGTCATCTGAGTGCAATGCACCACCCGTTCACTTCACCGCTGGGTGTGACGGCGGAAGAACTAATCGCAAATCCTGCCAGTGCAAATTCTGATGCATACGACATGGTTCTGAATGGTTATGAAGTCGGTGGTGGTTCTGTCCGGATCCATGATGCTGCAATGCAGGCTGCCGTATTTGAAACACTGGGAATCGACGAAGAAGAACAGCAGCTGAAATTTGGCTTCCTGCTGGATGCGCTGAAATATGGCACACCACCGCATGCGGGTCTGGCGTTTGGTCTGGACCGGTTAGTGATGTTGTTGTGTGGTACAGAAAACATCCGTGATGTCATTGCATTCCCGAAAACAACGGCTGCTTCCTGTTTGATGACGGATGCGCCGAGTCTTGCAAACCCGGCGGCGCTGGAAGAACTGGCAGTCGCAATTGCAGTTGACAAGAAATAGTTATCTGATGACATAATCATCATTTCTGTGAGTCAGAAGGTGGCAGTTGCCACCTTCTTTTATATTTAAGCGTTAAGAGACAGGAATTTCTTTTGGCCCAAATGTATTTTTATTACTCTGCAATGAATGCAGGGAAATCAACCACATTACTTCAGTCTTCATTTAATTATCGTGAGCGGGGAATGACGCCGGTAATCTTTACTGCTGCCGTTGATGACCGTTTTGGCACAGGCGTTGTAAGTTCACGGATTGGATTAAAAGAAGATGCATATTTATATCATGATGCGACAGATATGTACGAGGATATTCAAGCGCTGCATCAGGCTTCCCGCATTGATTGCGTCCTGATCGATGAATGCCAGTTTCTGACCCGTACACAGGTTTATCAGCTTTCTGAAGTCGTTGATAAACTGAATATTCCTGTACTGTGTTATGGCCTGAGAACTGATTTCAAAGGTGAACTGTTTGAAGGCAGCCAATATCTGCTTGCATGGGCTGATAAGCTGGTGGAACTGAAAACCATTTGCCACTGTGGTAAGAAAGCAAATATGGTCGTCCGGGTTGATGCATCCGGAAAAGCAATTGCTGAAGGCGATCAGGTCGATATCGGCGGTAATGACCGCTATATTTCCGTCTGTCGCCGTCATTATAAAGAGGCGTTGGGTCTGTAACCCGGTATCTGCCGTGAGAGATTAAACCGGTTATATTTCTGTGTGTGCCAGTGCCTCAAGCGTGGTCTGAAAACGGTATTTGAAACCAGCCTGACAAAGCTTTTCAGCGGAGATAAGTTTGTCGCTGGTTTCTGTCAGCGGCGGCATTGGTGTATCTACTTTGGCAGACTTTATAGCTGCCTGATAAAACAGGGCTTTGCTGACTGTTTCTGGTGTCGTGACATTCATCACTTCACAAGAGAGATGATCGATAGCAAATGTGATTGCCCGTATCACATCAGTCTGGTGGACCATGTTTGCTGGTGCCAGTCGGCTGATTTGTTTGAGATTGCGGACAAACCGGGAAGGATGGCGCTGTGGGCCGAACAGGCCACTACAGCGAAGAATGACATAATCCATCCCTGAATCCAGCACCTGTTGCTCAGCCGCCAGTAAAACACGACTTTTTTCACTAAAGATACTCTCTTCCCGGGCGAGCCGGAGGCTGGCTTTTTCTTCGGTCATGGTTTCAGGGAGGTCCGGATAGACACCGGTTGAGCTGATCATGATGATCTTCTTTACACCAGCCAGCTTTGACTGTTCAACCAGCGTTTGCCAGTCATGAATATATTGAACCGATTTATTCTGGCGAAAACCGGGAGGAAAACATCCGATCACAACTTCCGCCTGTTGTTGAGTCAGCATCCGGGCAAGCTCAGGTGCCGTATTACCGAATTGACAGCAGAATCCCTTCAGCCCCTGTTCGGTTAATTCCTGAGCGCCGGTTTGTGAAGTCCGGCTGGCAAAGATCTGATAATTTTTATCATTGAGGAAATGTGCCAATGGCTGTCCGAGCCAGCCTGCACCAATAATCGTGATTGTTTTCATATTGAATCTGATATCGCTCTGTGTTGTCAAAAGCTGCGGGGCACGTAAACCGGTTTAGCTTGAAGACAAAATCCGGAGAATACGATCAGCATGTTGTGCTGCTTCAATTCCTTCATCAGTCAGGTAGCCGCCATCAGGATGCGTACATAAGTTTTTGTCATAAAGCGCCTGAACGGCATCAATGGTTTTTTTCTCTGCTGTTTTATGTACTTTAATCCCGGTATCCCGGCTATTGAGATCAAATTGCAGAAGCAGATTAATTTCATTGATATGTTGTTGATTAAATTTCATCTGGCCATCCTAAAATAGTCTGTGTTGTTGTTTAACATAGAAATTTCTTTTCTGCAGGACAATATCCATCTGACGGAAATGTCATATATCAAGATATAAAATACTGAATATGTGAAGTACTTTATGGTTATGATCCATCTTGCTTGATTGTTTCCGGATTGTTATTACTGCTTACTTTGCTTCAAAAACGGTAAATGATACAGATGTGTCGGCTGAAGCTTTGTATAACTCACTTTCAGGGGCGGGGAGTTACAGCTGAAAACAGGGTTTAGTTCGCGGAATTATCTGTTTATGAAGATTATTTAGCGCTTTTGAATGTAAAATAGGCAAACGATTCAAAAATAAAAAAATTATGTTGACTGAGGGTAACGAATCCGTAGAATGCATCCCGTACCAAGCATGACGGTTTGGTTAAGGCGTGTTGGCAGAGTGGCTATGCAGCGGATTGCAAATCCGTGGACCTCGGTTCGACTCCGGGACGCGCCTCCATTTGCGACATTAGCTCAGTTGGTAGAGCGCAACCTTGCCAAGGTTGAGGTCACGAGTTCGAACCTCGTATGTCGCTCCAGTTTATTTAGTGTTGTATGTAACAGTGCTAAGATGGTGTTTCCTCTTTCAATGAGTGCACCGCAATCCAGAATTGCGTGCCCTGGTGGTGGAATTGGTAGACACAAGGGATTTAAAATCCCTCGGCGTTCGCGCTGTGCCGGTTCAAGTCCGGCCCGGGGCACCATCTTTCTTTATGCGACATTAGCTCAGTTGGTAGAGCGCAACCTTGCCAAGGTTGAGGTCACGAGTTCGAACCTCGTATGTCGCTCCAGATTCTTTTCTTCAATATTTCTCCGGTTTTGAACCTTCTCAGTTTTTCACGCTTAAGTTGTGTCCGTCAGGTCTGTCTTTCCCTGGTTTCGTTCGGCTTCATTTCAATTCTGCCTGTAACATTTTTTATTCCGATCAAATCTGACTGATGTATATCTACTCAATAAAGGGCAGAAAAGCGATTACAATTTGGCTTTAGATGCAGCTTTCGTTACTATGTGTGCCTATTACCTCAAGATGCTTATTTTTCAGGGTCATTTCTGTATCGATAGCGAAAACAGAGCTCTGGGACTGAGCTATTCTGATTTTGGAATCAGGTATTAAATAGATTTAAACTTCCAGGAAATCAATTCAGGTCACCTAACGGAACCTTTGCAGAAACTGCCGGAAGGCAGATGAGGAAACGATGCAACATCTACAAGAGATCATTGCCGGTGCGACTGCGGCAATACAGGCTGCTGACACACTTGTTGTGCTTGACGAAGTACGTGTCCAGTATTTGGGCAAAAAAGGGGAATTGACGGCTCAGTTGCAAAATCTGGGCAAGCTTCCACCGGAGGAACGCAGAGCTGCGGGGCAGGAAATTAATCAGGCCAAAGCAGCGGTTCAACAGGCAATCAGTGCCAGAAAAGAGGCGCTTCAGCGCGAAGAACTTGAAGCAAAACTGGCGGAAGAAACCATTGATGTCACACTGCCTGGACGTCATATTGAAAATGGTGGGATTCATCCAATCACAAGAACCATTGAGCGGATTGAAAGCTTTTTTGGTGAGCTGGGCTTTACGGTTGAATCCGGTCCTGAAATTGAGGACGACTTTCACAATTTTGATGCCTTGAATATTGCGGATGATCATCCGGCAAGAACCGATCATGATACCTTCTTTTTTAATCCGAAGCTGATGTTGCGTACTCATACATCCGGCGTACAGATCCGGACGATGGAAAGCAGTCAGCCACCTCTGCGGTTTATTGCACCGGGGCGTGTTTACCGGAATGATTATGATCAGACTCATACACCAATGTTCCATCAGGTTGAAGGGATGCTGGTTGATGAAAATGTGAATTTTGCTCATTTGAAAGGCATTCTTCATGATTTTCTGTGTAATTTCTTTGAAGAAGAGCTGGAAGTTCGTTTCCGTCCTTCTTATTTTCCTTTTACAGAACCTTCAGCTGAAGTTGATGTCAGACGAAAAAACGGCAAATGGCTTGAGATCCTTGGATGCGGTATGGTGCATCCGAATGTGTTACGTAGTGTTGGAATTGATCCTGAAAAATACTCAGGTTTTGCCTTTGGGATGGGGATTGAACGACTCACGATGTTACGTTACGGCGTAAATGATTTACGTGCGTTTTTTGAAAATGATCTTCGTTTCCTTAAACAGTTCAAATAATTCAGGGGCAAAATAGAATGAAATTCAGTGAATCATGGCTGCGGGAGTGGGTAAATCCTTCAGTCACAACCGATGAGCTTTCTCACCAGATCACGATGGCAGGTCTTGAAGTTGATGACGTCGTACCTGTTGCCGGAACCTTTACGGGAGTCAAAATCGGGCAGGTTGTTGAATGTGCTCAGCACCCGGATGCGGACAAATTACGGGTGACAAAAGTTGATGTCGGCGAAGCTGAGCTGCTTGATATCGTTTGTGGTGCGCCAAATTGTCGTCAGGGACTGAAAGTTGCTGTTGCTACAGTCGGTGCAGTGCTTCCGGGTGACTTCAAGATCAAAAAAGCGAAGTTACGTGGTCAGCCATCTCATGGCATGTTGTGTTCGTTCTCCGAATTAGGTATTGATGTTGAGTCTGATGGTATTCTTGAGTTGCCGGCAGATGCTGTGAATGGCACCGACTTCCGCGAGTTCCTGTCTCTGAATGATGTGACCATTGATGTTGATCTGACCTCAAACCGGGCGGACTGTTTCAGCCTAAGAGGCATGGCCCGTGAAGTTGGCGTTTTGAACCGTCTTGATGTTACTGAGCCGGTGACTGAAGCTGTACAGCCAGCGATTGATGATCAGGTTGCCATTGATATTCAGGCGCCGGAAGGTTGTCCGCGTTATCTGGGACGTGTTGTCCGCAACGTGAATGTGAAAGCAGAAACACCGTTATGGATGCAGGAAAAACTGCGTCGTTGCGGTATTCGTTCGATTGATCCGGTTGTGGATATCACCAATTACGTGATGTTGGAACAAGGTCAGCCAATGCATGCCTTCGATTTATCAAAAATTGAAGGCGGGATTGTTGTCCGGATGGCAAAGCAGGATGAGCAACTGACGTTGCTTGACGGCACTGAAGCAAAACTGAACGCCGATACGCTGGTGATTGCCGACCATCATAAAACACTGGCACTGGCTGGTATTTTTGGTGGAGAAGGTTCTGGTGTCAGTTCAGAAACAACAGATGTGCTGCTTGAAAGTGCATTCTTTGCGCCTTCTGTCATCAGAGGCCGTGCCCGTAGTTACGGACTTCACACTGATTCCTCCCTGCGCTTTGAACGTGGTGTTGATCATGCATTACAGATGGACGCGATGGAAAGAGCCACTCAGTTGTTGGTTGAAATCTGTGGTGGTGATGTTGCGCCAGTGAATATTGCAGAATCTGCTTCAGATCTGCCTCAGCCAAACCAAGTGTTATTGCGCCGTGAAAAACTGGATAAGCTGCTTGGACATCATATTCCGGATGAAGATGTTGCAGATATCTTATCCCGTCTGGGCATGCCTGTTCAGGTCAAAGATGAAGGCTGGTATGCGACAGCACCAACCTGGCGTTTTGATATTGCGATTGAGCAGGATTTGATTGAAGAAGTCGGCCGTATTTACGGTTATGACAATATTCCAGAGCAGGCGCCAACGGCTGATTTGACCATGAATCAGTACAAAGAAGCAGATTTACCTTTAAAACGTGTCAGAGATCTGTTGGTTGATCGTGGTTATCATGAAGCGATCACGTACAGCTTTGTTGAGCCGGAACAGCAAAAACTGATTGTGCCGGATGTTGAGCCGCTGATCTTACCAAGTCCTATTTCTGTTGAAATGTCAGCGATGCGTCTGGGGTTGATTCAGGGGCTGCTGAACACTGTGGTTCATAATCAGAAGCGTCAGCAACCCCGTGTTCGTTTATTTGAATACGGGCTCAGATTTATTCCTGATGAAGCCGCAGAAATGGGGATTCGTCAGGAGCCGGTGCTAGCGGGTGTGATCGCAGGGCCTCAGGCTGATGAGCACTGGGCACTGGAAAGCAAAACTGTTGATTTTTACGATTTGAAAGGCGATGTGGAAGCGATTCTTGAGCTTACTTCAAATCAGAGCGTTTATAGTTTTGCTGCGGCAAAACATCCGGCGCTGCATCCGGGGCAAACCGCTGCAATTATGCGTGAAGGGCGTCAGATTGGTATTATCGGTACTGTTCACCCTGAGCTGGAGCGTAAGCTGGGTCTGAATGGCCGGACGGTTGTATTTGAACTGGACTGGCATGCGGTAAATCAGCGTGTGATTCCTGAAATCGGTGCAGTTTCTAAGTTCCCGTCAAACCGGCGTGATATTGCTCTGGTTGTCGATCAGAGTATTGATTCCGGAAATATTGTTGTAGCCTGTCTTGAAAGTGGTAATCAATATCTGAAAGGCGCGAAACTCTTTGATGTGTATGTTGGACAAGGCGTTGAAGAAGGTAAGAAGAGCCTTGCGATTGCTTTAACTTTGCAGTCTGACGAAAAAACATTAGAAGAATCAGATATTTCTTCAGCTGTTGCTGATATTCTGGCAGCTGTTTCTGGTAAATATGACGCAACTCTGCGGGATTAATTGCATAATTCTGTAACGCTTTGATAAAGCAGGCTGAAATTCAATGATCAGTCTGCTTTTTTTATTTGGATCTGAAGCATATTTTCAGAGTCAACAGACCCTGACTCATTGAGTCGCATTTTAAATTTAGTCTGAAAAAAATTCCGTTATTGACTGAAATATCGGTGTTTATTTTGATTTTTGACGTTTTTGACTAATTCTATCTTTAAATCAATCAATTATTGTGAAATATGTTAAATGTAAAATACATTTTCTTTGTGATGAATGTGAGCATTTTATCATCGATTTGATAAAAAAGTTGGCGTAAATCATAAGGTTGGCATACACTATTTAGCGTGTGGCCGATATGTTGTTGATTGGTTGATAAAAAATGCTTTGGGACTGCAATTCTGGCAGTATGGTTGGTACAGCTTTGAGGAAAGTTTATGGCGCTCACTAAGGCCGATTTGGCTGAAAACCTGTTTGAGAAGCTTGATTTTAGTAAACGGGATGCCAAGGAAACGGTTGAAGCTTTTTTTGAGGAAATACGTCAAGCGTTAGAGAACGGGGAACAGGTTAAATTATCTGGTTTTGGCAATTTTGATCTCAGGGATAAGAATGAACGCCCTGGCCGGAATCCCAAAACAGGTGAGGATATCCCTATTTCTGCGAGGCGTGTTGTGACGTTCCGTCCAGGGCAAAAGCTGAAAGCCCGGGTCGAGAATATTGACTCATAATGATTGAGAATGAAAGACCACTTCGGTGGTCTTTCGATTTCTCTGAAGCTTTATTATATATTTGAGCTTATGTCGCTGGCATGAGCTCATTTCGGTTTATACAGGTTTAGTATTGTGAAGATTGATTTCTGGCTGGATAAATGGGCTGCCGGCCAAATCAGCTTTCATCAGATTCAGGAAAATTGTTTGTTGCTGAAGTTTTGGCCAAAACTATTACCAAAATCCGATGAAACTGTGTTGGTTCCACTGTGTGGTAAAAGTGAAGATCTGGTCTGGCTGGCCTCCCGGCATCAGGAAATCTATGGTGTCGAAATCAGTGAAATTGCTGTCAGGGATTTTTTTGCCGGGCATTTCTATACACCCCTTGTGACCCGGGTTGATTCATCCCATGAGTTATATCAGTTTGATGAGCTCAATCTTTACCGGGGCGATATTTTTACTGCGCCATTACCGGCCGTTGATTTGATTTATGACCGGGCAGCTCTGACGGTGATTCCGCAGCAGGAAAGACGGCCATATGCTGAACGGCTACTTTCTTTGTTGAAAACTGGTGGCCGAATCTTACTGATTACTTCAGACCCGGCACAATCGGATGAAGCGGAGAAGATTTTTTCTGTACAGAAAGATGAAATTGAGCAGTTGTTTTATCGTTGCAAAGTGACCTGTTTATCCGCGTTTTCGGCGGTGAAACCTGCGGCGCAGTCCGGTGGATTTCCGGATGGTGATGTGTGGTTGATTGAGAAAACGGGCTGATCCCAGGTGACTGGCTGATTAAGATGATTGATTCAACCCATTTCTGATGAAGAAAGCAGGTTCGTTGGTCAGAATATGATTTGGACGATATCAGAAAAAGAGCAGCGCTGCGTCGCTGCTCTTTTTTTATTCCGGGAAAGTTTTTACTCTGGATTAGTTTTTATCCCGGGATATGGTTTTATCTGAGTGGATGAATTCCTAACAGCAAATTTTTATATGTGCAGCACTATCCAGTGCCCGGGTTTTAGCCTGTTCGGTATCTTCTCCTGTTGCCAGTACAACCCCCATTCTTCGTCTGCCATTGATCTCTGGTTTACCAAACAGACGTATCTGGCTGGTTGGTATCTTCAGAGCCTCCGTTAACCCTTCAAACCGGACATCCTGCGATGAGCCATTGCCTAACAGGGCGACTGAGGCTGCCGGATGGTCGCGGGTAATCGCTCCGACCGGTAACCCTGAAAAGGCCCGGACATGGAGTGCAAACTCAGACATATTTTGTGATATCAAAGTCACCAGCCCGGTATCGTGCGGGCGGGGAGAAACCTCATTGAAAATCACGTTATCGCCCTGGATAAAGAGCTCCACACCAAAGATGCCGTGTCCGCCTAATGCGGTTACAATTTTCTCTGCAGTCGCCTGAGCCGCTTCCTGTGCTTTGACTGACATGGCCTGAGGCTGCCAGGATTCGCGGTAATCTCCGTCCTGCTGGCGGTGGCCGATTGGGTCACAGAAATGGATGCCATCGACAGCACTGACAGTGAGCTGGGTAATTTCATAGTCAAAGTCGATAAATCCTTCGATGATGACTTTGCCAGCACCCGAACGTCCGCCATCCTGCGAGTAGTGCCATGCCTTTTCCGTATCTGCTTCTGATTGAATGATACTCTGACCTTTACCTGAAGAACTCATGACCGGTTTGACCACACATGGCGTGCCGATTTCAGACACTGCCTGACAGAAATCATTGTAGTTATCTGCAAACCGGTAAGGGGAGGTTGTCAGGTTCAGCTTTTCTGCTGCCAGACGGCGGATTCCTTCACGATTCATGGTCAGCTGTGTTGCATTTGCCGTGGGAATGACACAAACACCTCGCTGCTCCATTTTCGCAAGAGTACTGGTTGCAATTGCTTCCACTTCAGGCACCACATAATCTGGCTGCTCCTGTTCAATAATCTGCTGTAACTTATCACCATCCAGCATATCAAAGACGTGAGAGCGATGGGCAACCTGCATGGCAGGAGCATTGGCATATTTATCACACGCAATCACTTCAAGTCCAAGCCTTTGGCATTCAATGGCAACTTCTTTGCCTAATTCACCGGAGCCCAACAGGAGAACCCGCGTCGCGCTTTTTGTAGTTGCTGTTCCAAACATGCCATAACCTCTGTTCATCATTCAGATTTTGCGGCAATCATACTGATTTTTCGGATGAAAGCAAACGTTTGCGCGGTATCATCAATAAAATGAAAATCCGGTCAATATGGTTTGTCGTGATGGTAAATAGTTTTTGTCAGGGTATCGCCGGGAAAGCCGCGCTGATTGATTTTCCCGGCAAAAAAGACGGCTGGTGATTTTCAGTCAATCTGATGATATTCACATTTGAGAGATGGGTTGATTTGCTCAAGCATGTATTGTGTGTCGGTAAAATGACTCACTTTGGCATTTTTCATTTCAGCCAGTACGACCCGCTGTATTTCATCGGGTTCATGACCACCCATTCTGGCCTGAACAAGAGCGACCTGAAGGGGAGGCAGGCTGGGGTTAAATGCGGCGTTTTCAGCATAAGAACCCATATAGATTTGCTGACCAGCCATCTGAACAGAGATACCGCTGAAGTTTTCACTGTAAGGTGCATGGCTTTGGTTTAATGCCCGGATTGCACACAAAACCAGTTCATCTGATGTGTCGATGTGTTTGTTATGGTTTTTTTCAGCCATTAAACCGGAAGTGATTCCCAGATCGCCGGGGCCGAAATCTTCAGGCAGATAATGGCGTAATAATCTGGCGGGTTTGTCAGGTAACTGAATGTGTAGTTTCTCAGAGCCGGTCAGTTCATTCATGAACTGTCGGCAGTGTCCGCAGGGTGGTGTGTCGATGATAATATCCGTCAGCATCGTCTCACCAGACATCCAGGCATGCGCAATTGCTGCCTGCTCCGCATGAATCGTTTGCCCCATTTGTGTTCTGGCAAACTCCATATTGGCACCGAAATATAATGTTCCTGATACGCCTCTGGTGATTGCGCCTACCTGAAAACCTGAGATAGGTGTCAGGGCATATGCAGCCGCTAAAGGAAGCAAGCTGAGCGGAAGAGTTGCTTCGGCAACATTTGCCATACTGGCCAACTGATTCACCTGATGTGGCGTTAACTGACCTGAAAATTCATGATGAGATAAGACTGGGGCCAGATATGAGCGTAATTCTGTCGGAATTTTTGTCAGGGCGTGGGCGATGTTTATGGTCATCTCATTGTTTCTCTGAAGTAATCAACTTTTTTATATTAGCCTAGATTTTCGTTTAGAGTGTGATATGTATATAAATATTACGTGACAGTCATGACTTATTTCATTGCATTTGTGATTTATTTCAAAATAAATGAGTGGTGATACGAAGAATGATGATGAAAAACGCTCGGATTGAGGGGAAATCGTATGATGTCTTCTTTGCCGGATGATTATTGTTCCGGCAAAGAAGGAGAGAATGGGATTTAGTGGATGATGTCTGCAATCCACATGGCAAGCGCATAGAATGACGGTGCCAGAATAGACGTGATAATGCCACATAAGACCAGGGCCAGTGAGCTGAAAGCCGCGTCCTGCGGGGCTTTTTCTGCACTGGTTGCTGTGCCTAATGCATGCGACACTGTACCCATCGTCAGCCCTTTCGCTATCGGGTGAGTGATATTCAGTCGTTTATAAACAGGATAAGCGCAGACAGCTCCGAATAGCCCGGCAATCACAACAAGAATTGCGGTGATAGAAGCCTCCCCGCCTAAAGTACTGGTGATTTCCATTGCAATCGGTGTGGTCACTGATTTAGGCAACAGCGCTGCGATCAGTGTGCTGTCTGTGTTCAGGGAAACAGCAATCAGACTGGTTGAAATCATCGACATAATACTGCCGACGGTACAGGCGGCCAGAATCACCCGCCAGTTGGCCCGGATTTGTGGTAATTGTTCATAAAGCGGATAAGCCAGAGCGACAACTGCAGGTTGCAACAAAAAATTGATTACGGCTGTATCTTTGGCGTAGGCCGGATACGGCACACCGAGCAACATCAGTGCTGAGATCAGGATGATGACACTGAGAAGCAGCGGGTTTGCCAGCGGATTTTTCCACTGACTACACAGCCAGCGGGAAAACAGGAAGACGATAATTGTAATAACAAGCCACATCATTATTGCTCCTTCCGTTTCAGATAGCGATCCAGCACTGTTCCCATGCAGATAAGCACGATGGCACTGCCGACAACTACACTGAGAAAAATGGAAAAAGCGTTTTCGATCAATGTGTCAAAATGACTCATTAGTCCAACACTGACCGGGATGAACAGAAACACCATATAGCGGATAAACAGGCTTGCACCGGGCTGAACCCAACTGACAGGTAAAACGCCGGATGAAAGCAGCATGAACAGGATGATCATGCCGATGACACTACCCGGAATGGAGAGATGGAGCCAGTGTTGCAGGGTTAAACCAGCCCACAGACAGATAAATATAACGCAGAAAGATATGAGATATCTTAATAATACTTGAAACATTTTGTGATCCACTTTGGGTAAAAACAAGATTGATGCTGCACAATTCAATCAACCCGACGGGGTCAGGAAGTCACACCGGCAACATACTGATAAATGGATTTCAGGATCTGGATTTTTGATTCGTTCTGTTCATGCTCAACTGCAAGATTTTCCAGCCTGAGAATATAATCATCCATATGACTGGTGAAATAATCCTGACAGTGGCTCAGCCATTGCTGGCGTTCCTGATAACTCAGCGTGTCCGGAAAGTTTCTGGCGCGGTAGCGGAACAGCAGGGGAGCGATTCTCTGATCCTGATAAGAAAGGGAAAGCTCTCCTAAAATGTCAGGCGGTGTCTCGCGGATAATTTCCATCGCGGCTTTGTCTGCCGGATTAAAGAATCCCTGATAAAGCATGGTATCGACGTTATTGTCGTCCGGATATTGCCTCTCCTCACTGAACAGCTGAAGCAGCTTTTCTCTGATCACGGGGGCGCTTTTTAAGGCGGCCAGATTTTGTAAACAGGCTTCCCGGTCTATACCTATTACCTGAGCGTTCTCTGCGGTCAGTGTTTTTGCCGGTGCAAGAATCGGGCATTTGTTTAAATGGATGAGTTTCACCGGAACAGGCAATTCTCCTTCAGCCAAATCATCATGCCGGGTGTACAGACGTTCTCTTAATTCGTCGGCAGACAGATCGAATAAAGGCTGAGGATTTTTTGCCAGATCAACTGCTATGACCGCATTTTTGTTCACCGGGTGCCAGGCAACAGGCACAATCCAGGATGTATAATTGCATTGATGCCCCAGCATGCCGGAAACATGCATGAGAGGTGTCATATTGACGATATCAATGAGCTCTGTCAGTTTGCGCTTGTGGCGCATTGAAAAGAAGTAATCAAAGAGTTTTGGCTGGGCGTTTTTAATTCGCTTTGCCAGTTCAATGGTGGCGTATACATCGGCCATGGCATCATGGGCGTTACTGTGTTCGATCTGGTTGGCAACCGATAAATGCTCCAGCTTAAAGCTGGTGACGCCGTCATCATTTTCCGGCCAGTTGATACCGTCAGGCCGGAGCGCATGACAGGCCCGTGCGACATCGAGTAAATCCCATCTTGAATTGCCGTTCTGCCAGCTCCAGCCATAAGGGTCGATAAAATTTCGATAGCAGGTATAACGGGTGACTTCATCATCAAAGCGAATGCTGTTATAGCCAAGACTGGTTGTATCAGGTTTGGCAAGTTCCTGATGAATCCGGTTGATAAATTCTGGCTCAATCATACCTTTGGCATTGGCAAGTTGCGGCGTAATGCCGGTAATTAAGGCGGCCTCTGGTGAAGGCAGGTAATCCGGCGGCAATTTACAGTATAAAGTCAGCGGCTCTCCGATAATATTGAAATCCATATCCGTGCGGATGCCGGCAAACTGACAGGGACGGTCTTTGGCGGGACTGGTTCCCCAGGTCTCGTAATCGAAGAAGAAGAATGTTGGCTGTTCGGTGTCTTTCATATAATTTGTGAAATATCCATAGATATTCGCATGAGGCCTTGTCTGGCGGTCGATTAGCAATTGTTATTATGATATCTTTTCGTCTGAATTTTTGTGTTTTAACACGTTTTACATTTGTACTTGCGTCTAAATATGTGTCCAAATTTTAAAGACGCTGCGTCCTTTTTTAAAGGGTTAACTATGAGCATTACAGACAAACAACTCAGTGCTATCAACAAACTCAACGAATATAGTGGGCCATCAGAGCTGAACGATGGAGAAGGACTGATTGCCAAAATATCACCCAAGGCAAATATCACTTTTCAATACCGTTGCCGCTTCAATGGCAAGAATAAACGCTTTCGTATCGGCAAGTATCCTGCAATCACACTAAAAAAAGCAAGACAAATTCATAAACAAATGCTGGAGCTGAAGGAGGAAGGACGAAACCCGGAAATTGCTGTTACCGGTGAAACGGAATTTGTATCACTGAAAGATTGTCTGGATTACTGGTTTGAGCATAAGGTATCGACTCAAAAAAAGGGAACACAGGAGCTTTACCATTCAGTGGCTAATAATTATTTCTATAATGCCTTTCCTGATATGGATGTTGAGAAAATTCCGGCCAAAGACTGGATGAGATGGTTTGATGAGATCGCTACAAAGAATCCCAAAACGGCGAATTCAGCGTTCGCAAAAATGCGCGCGTGCCTGAACTTTTGTAAGTCAAAGTTTTTGATCGATGGAACCCATTTTGAAAAAATCCGGCAGCAGGATGTCGGGGAACCGTCCAGAGCAGGGGATCGTGTTCTGACGTTGCCTGAATTAGCAAAAATCTGGATTGCAATTGAAAGAAGTAAGGCCGGTACATCAACCAAAAATTTGCACCTGATGACGATGTTGTGGGGCAACCGGCTGTCAGAACTACGGCTGGCCAGAAAAGAACACTTTGATATGGTCAATGGTATCTGGACAGTGCCGCCTGAATTAACAAAAATGGGAAATACGATTCGCCGCCCGATCCCTGACCGTATCAGACCCATGTTGGAGCGATTAATGAATATCTATGATGATGTGTTATTCCCTGGTGCTTCACTGAAGAATCCAATTACCATTTCAGCGGCCAACCGGTATATCAGACGCCTGCGACATTCACTGACGTTAACTCACTGGCGCACGCACGATTTCAGGCGCAGTATTTCAACTATTTGCTCAGAACTGGGTACGATGCCACATGTGACTGAGAAAATGTTAGGCCATGAGCTTGTTGGTGTGATGGCGGTCTATAATAAGCATGATTGGTTGAAAGAGCAGAAAGATGCATATGATACGTTTGCGGAGGCTTTGTTCCTGCAGGTGCAGAAAGAGTTGGAGTTTGAATAGGATAAGTACCGATAGGAATAAAATGGATTCTGCGGCAAGTTGTTCTAAATCATTTTTGCCCCGTTCCGTGTTAGAACAAGTGTTTTCTCAAATAAGATTTAACTTTTATAGTAATATTTAAATTAATCGGGTGAAGTGTTATGTGTGCTC